>JAYKIB010000176.1:0-12168 GCA_035285005.1 Prochlorothrix sp. | reverse complement strand
CCAAACCCTTCCTCTAAGCTCCCTTTGAGACCGACAGGACTCAGATGCTCTAGCTCACTCTTTAAGGATTCACCACTGACTCGACGGGCTGGGGTGGACATGGGGTTCTCAACACGATAACGGCACGACTCCCCTCGACGGACTGGGTTGCTCCTTGGGGGATACCCTAGTTTCCCTCTTTCCTAGACCCCATCTCTGTAGCCCCTGTGTCAACCCCATTCCAGACGCGCTTACCCTGGGGGGCAGGGGGAGACCATGGCCCAGAAGTGGATGCGGTGGGATGGTTTTGGGGCACATTTTCACCAGGGCCAACATCCTGGCCAGTCACGCTTAGGCTATGGGGCAGTCTTTAGCAAGGGCAGGCCCTAGGAGGATGTTTGACAACTTCGGCTAGGTGCCGTCGGCCCTTGCAGAATCCCCCCCAGTCCCCCTTTTGAAGGAAGAAGGAAAGGCGGGTACCTCGATTAATCCGAATTTTTGCCCGGTGACCCACGCAAGAATCAGGGTTGGGTTGGGCGGCACAGCCGCCCAACCCAATTAATCGAGGTACCCAGTCCGTCTCCTTGTAAAGGGGGGTCAGGGGATTTTCTTCGATTTATAAATATCCTCGAAGGGTAGTCCCTCACCCGCCAGGATCTGATGATCTAGACTCCCTTGGGTATCGTCAGGCATCCTTTCCTGACCCGTGAGATTACCCAGCGGGGATCTCAGCTACCCTAGACTGCGATCTGAGTGAGGAGTTGTTGAACCCGATCGTGAATTTGGTCTCGCACCGATGGAAATAGATCGGGAGCTTCAGCGGGGTCGGGTAAATCCCAGTCTTCAAACCCCGATCGTTGTACCCATGCGTCGGGCAAACTCACGCCACAGCCACACAGGGAAATGACCCAATCAAAGTCCTCGGGGCGGAAGTCCGACAGGGCTTTGGAGTATTGGCGATCGAGGCTATAGCCCACGGCTGCCATAGCCTCGATCGCGCCTGGATTAATCTCACTGGCCTCTAGTCCTGAACTGGTGACCGAAATTCGTCCCTCCCCCAGACGGCTGGCAAAGGCTTCGGCCATTTGGGAACGGGCGGAGTTTTTCCGGCACACAAACATAACGCGAGGTAGGGGCATAACGCGAGACCGGGGAGCATCGGCGGACCGGGGAGCAGTATTAGCCGGTGGTGATACATCAGCTGGCGGTATGGGAGTATTCATGGGGGAGGTGGATGCAACAGCAGCAGACGGGGAGAGGGTAGATGGGGAGCTAGCGGAGGTAGCAGCGCCCGAAGTCCCAGTTGTGGTGAGCTGGGTTGCCGGAAAACAACGTGGATCGGGCAGGGTTGCCTTGGTGATCGCCCGGGGAAACCAGGGGGCGGTTCTTTTGCACACTTCCACCAGGGCCAACATCAGAGGAACTTCAATCAAAACCCCAACCACCGTGGCGAGGGCGGCACCGGAGTTCAAGCCAAAGAGACTGACAGCGGTTGCGATCGCCACCTCAAAATGGTTACTGGCTCCAATTAGAGCCGCTGGCGCTGCATCTTCGTAGACCAAACCGAGGCTTTTAGCCACACCATAGGTCAGGGCAAAGATAAAGAGGGTTTGGAGGGTTAAGGGCACCGCAATGAGGAGAATATGGCCAGGATTAGCCCAAATCAATTCTCCTTTGAGGGCGAAGAGCAAGACGAGGGTGAGGAGCAGGGCTACGATCGCCACGGGACTAAGCCAGGGCAGAAAAACCCGATTAAACCAGGCGAGTCCCCTGTGCCGCAGAATCCAGCGGCGGGAGAGTATGCCAGCGGCTAGGGGAAGACCGACGTAGATCAAAACCGAGAGGGCGATCGTGGCCCAGGGGACCACCAGATCGTTGGTGGCGAGGAGCCAGCGGCCCAGGGGAGCATAGAGCAGCACCATGGCCAGGGAGTTCAGGGCCACCATGGCGAGGGTGTGGCCCTGGTTGCCATAGCAGAGATAGCCCCACATCAGCACCATGGCGGTACAGGGCGCTACACCCAGTAAAATTGCGCCAGCAATGTAGGAGTCGCTCAGGGCGATCGTCTCGCCGCTGATTAACTGCTCACTGCCCGGAATCCAACGTTGAAATAACCCGCCCAGGAAAATTTGGGCGAAGAGGACCATGGTGAAGGGCTTGACCAGCCAGTTCATAGCCAGGGTCAGTAGCACGGGCTTCGGGGCATTGATGGCCCGTTGGGTTTGGCCAAAGTCAATTTTGACCATGATCGGGTACATCATGCAGAAGAGACAGACCGCGATCGGTAGGGAGACTTGAAAGAGGCTCAGGGAGTCCAACAGGGTGGCCATCTGGGGTACCAGGTGACCCAGGCCAATGCCGACACCAATGCAGAGTGAGACCCAAAGGCTGAGATAACGCTCAAAAAAGCTGAGGGAACCGCCAGCCTGGACGGCTTCTGACGAGGCGGTAGTGGGGGATGCAGATGAGGAGGACATAGGGGTTCCAAACCTGACAACGCTCTTATCCTAGGCGCTTCGCGTCTATATTTCAAGAAAATTTGAAATGTGTTGGATTTGAAATGTGTTGGGTTTGAAGGGCGCCTCGATTAATCCTAATTTTTGCCCGGTGACCCACGCAAGAATTGGGGTTGGGTTGGGCGGCGCAGCCGCCCAACCCAATTAATCGAGGTGTCCAAACGTGTTGTGTCGGTCCGGTTTTTACGGCGGCTGTCCCTTGTCTATGGCGGTCGCTCCACCCTGTCCCTGGGCGGGCTCGTCTGGGATCATCCCCACAGCGCGGAGGGGCTCCGCTGCGACACCGCGCAACGGACCTCGCCGTTGCCTTGGATAGACTTGCAGATCATCCACGCTAGCCCCTTAGTCAGAGCAAGGGCGGGCCGGTGCGATCGAACCGGAGCCGCGAAAAGCGGCGAGATACTGTTCGAGGGCCATCAGTTGGGACCGATTCAAACTGTAGTAAATCCAGCGTCCCTGTGGACGACTTTGGAGAATCTGGGCGTTTTTCAGGGTTTTGAGGTGAAAGGATAGCTTAGAGGGAGAAACCGATAGTTCATCTTGAATATCGCAGACACAGGCTTCTCGATCGCGCAGCAGCTCCACGATTTCGAGTCGCAGGGGGTCAGACAATGCCTGGAATCCTGCCCGTAAAACGGCCCGAGTCTCAGCCGATGGGGACTGGGCTCCAGACTGGGATGGGGACTGGGCCTGGGGCCGAGCCTGGGGTTGGTTCTGATGGGTTGGTGTTGAGGCCGATCGATCGTCAGTCACGTTTTGACTACAAAGCCCTACATTTGCAAAAACCGCACTGAATCTGTGCCTCCCCAGTCTATCCCGCTACTCTTCTCAACGCATGAGAACCAGATTATCGCGGTGAATCACCTCTAACACATCCTCTGGACTCTCCAGTTGCAGAATGTCCACAATTTCCTGGGTTTTACGACCCTGAATTTGGTGCAGCTCCGCACTACTGTAGCCACTCATACCACGGCCCACGGTTTCCCCCTGGGTATCGCACACCAACACCGCATCGCGCCGCTGGAACTCACCCTCCACCTCCACAATGCCCGCCGCCAGTAAGGACTTGCCCCCATGGCGCAGGGCCTTCACCGCGCCTGCATCCACATAAAGCGTTCCCAAAGGCATTGAACCATGGGCAATCCAGCGTTTACGGGCATTAATGGCCCTATCCTGGGCGGCAAAGTGGGTGCCTAGGGTTTCTCCGGCCAAGATTCGGCTCAAATTCTGGGGCGATCGACCCTCCGTAATCACCATCCGTACCCCCGATTGGGTAGCAATGCGGGCCGCCTGTAGTTTGGTCACCATGCCCCCCGTACCCCACTGGCTGCCGGCCTTTCCCGTTTGTACCTGGAGTGCTTCCAAGTCTTCCAAATCCTGAACCCAGTCGATCGGCTTTGCATCGGGATTGCTTCGGGGATCATCGGAATAGAGCCGATCCACATCCGTGAGCAAAAAGAGCCAGTCTGCCCCCACTAAACTGGCCACCAGGGCTGACAGGGTATCGTTATCACCGAACTTCAACTCATCCACGGACACCGTATCGTTTTCGTTGACGATCGGCACCACCCCCAGCCGTAACAGCTCTTGGAAGGTTCGGTAAGCATTGACATAGCGATTACGCTCCATCAAATCCCCCCGTGTCAGGAGGACCTGGGCGATCGGCTGGTTCAACGAGGTAAAAAAATCGTCATAAATTCGCATTAAGCGGCCCTGGCCCACCGCTGCGACAGCCTGCTTCAGAGCAATACTCCGGGGTCGCTCCCCCAGGCCCAGGCGGGCACAGCCCACCCCCACCGCCCCCGAGGACACCAGCACCACCCGATAGCCCTGGGTTTGGAGATGGCTCAGCTCCTCTGCCAAGGTGGCGATCGTCGAGAGGGCTAACATCCCCGTGTCCGGTCGAGTCAAGCTTGATGTACCAATTTTGACCACAACGATCGGGTGAGTAGGTAGGGACATAGGGGACACTTCTCCAAGACGGTGATACCCAGGCACAGCAAAGCACCAACCCCCGATCGAGAGTTGGCGCCTTGCTAGGTTTGTTATAGCAGTTATTTATGGTTCAGAGTCTTTATCTAAGCTGACTCCGTTTGATTACATTTAAGAATTACAAACTTTTGTCACGGCCCTAGGATTTCGTAATATTTCCTTTAGATTTATAGTTCAAAATATTGCAAAGTGTTAACTTGTCTCAGAAACCTATGGCAGAGGCTTGTTTTGGGCGCTTCCCTGCTAGGTCCGGATCCCACGATTAATCCAATTCGATTAATTGTGGGGGGCGGCGAAGCCGCCCCCCACAACTCTGATTCTGCCGTGGGCACTGCAAGTCTCACGCTGTTCCACAACACCTCACCCTGGCCCATACTTGCTGATGGGCACCTCGATTAATTGGGTTGGGCGGCTTCGCCGCCCAACCCAAACCCCGATTCTTGCGGGGGCTGTCTCCCAAAAATTCGGATGATATCGAGGTGCCCTGATCCATAAACTCGTTCACGCTTCCGCTTCCTGGGGGAAGGTTGTGACAAACTCTGCCAACGCCTTCGTATAGACGGCCTCTGTCTGGCGGGCCAACATCGGCCAGCGAAACCGCTGCTCCAACTCCTCATAGGCATTATCCACCAGCGTTTGGGCATAGGCTGGACTCGACAGCACCTCTAAAATGCCCCAGGCGACCGTATCCGCCTGGGTTGCCCAGGTCACAATTCCTGTCTTGCCATGGTGGACCACCTCCGGTAGCCCCCCCGCATCCGAAACCACCACCGGCACCCGCGCTGCAAAGCTCTCCAGCGCCACAATCCCAAACGGTTCGTAGAGACTGGGAAAGACCGCACAATCTGCGATCGTCTGGAATTTGTCCAAGTCACCGTCGGGCATAAAGCCCGTGAAATAGCATTTGTGATAAATCCCCAAATCCCAGGCCTGTTGCTTGAGGTGGTCCGTATTGCCGCCCCCAATAATCACGAACTTGGCCCGGTAATCAATTTTTTGTAATACCTTCGGCGCTGCCTTCAACAAAATAGGCACCCCCTTTTCATGGGAAATGCGCCCCACATAGTAGACGATTTTTTCGTCATCCGTCGCAAACCGGCGGCGGAACTCGGAATAGTTAAACTTGGGATCTCGGCTCTTTTTCTCGGCCCGAATGCCGTTGTAGACCACATCCATCTTATTGGAGGCACAACTGAGGGCATAGCCCACTTCCCGAGCCATATAGTCGCTACAGACAATGACACGCTGGGAATCTTGGGTTAACGCCTTCTCTTTGTCGCTGATGTAGTAATTCGTAGCGTTGTGGAGACCATGGCAACGACCATACTCCGTAGCGTGGATGGTCGAAATCAGGGGAATCCGAAAGTGATACTTGAGGGCGATCGCCGCATCTCCCACCAGCCAGTCATGGGCATGGATCAAATCAAAGGGGCCCTGCTGCAACAACAGTTGTCCCCCATGTTCCCCCATGCTTTCATTCATGTTGGCAATCCAATGGAAAAAGTCCTGACTGGAAGCCACTTCAACCCGATGGATATGAATTCCCTCCACCACCTCATAGGGCGGAGCGTCCCCGAAGGCCACTGTTACCAAGTGGACCTCATGGTTGAGGAGAACTATCTCTGGATAGAGTTCTGCCACATGACGTGCAATGCCCCCAACAATCCTGGGCGGAAACTCCCAAGCTAGGACTAGAATTTTCATGACTTTGGGTGGGTATTAACCCCAATAGGGTGGAAAGCATGGTCCAGAAGGGAAGGACCTCCCACGCCCCAGCTCAACACCAGCAAGGGTGACGATCCTTCATCAGACGATCCTCCATCAACAAATAGGCTTCCGGGTCTCGCGCGATCGCCCTTTCTGAAACAGGCCCAGCTTTGGAGAGCCCTACCGACCCGATCGGCCCCAAGACTCTCTCCTAAAAAACCGGGGGTAACCAAAGAATAGCAGTTAACCTGAATCCCCCAACAGTCAACCGCTTCGGAAGCATTTCCGCCGTAAACCCAAGGGGACGGTGAGGGGACTGGGCCGCTGTATAGACTGCCGTAGTCTCCACCGTAGCCTCCCCAGACGGGCAAAATGATCGCCACTTCTCTCTGCTGGACTCCCCGAAACTGTAGACAGTGGCGTACATTAAACGTAGGGCACCTTGAGGCCACCTTGAGACTAGCCTCGATCGCGCAGGATCCAACCCAAGCGGGCCGCACCTTGAGACGGGCCTTACAGTAGGAGCGCACTTCGTTTGTCTCCCATCTTGACACCCCTAAAATCACGGGAAGACGGTCTTTTGGGCGATCGGCCTTCCTGGCGATCGATCGACTCACATTCAAGTCCAGGAGACCGATCGACTGTAGGGCACCTCGATTAATACAGATTCTCACCGCAGTACCCCCGGCAGAATCAAGGTTGGGTTGCGCGGCTTCGCCGCGCAACCCAATTCATCGCGGTGCCCTTTAGACTGGGTCTTAGTTTGGTGCCGACACCCGCATTCAGGGTTGGCATGGGTCCTAATGCTCCCCCCATCTATCCCGAAGGTACCCGATGGTTAGGTTGTAAGAAGAGATAACATGGAGGCTCCCCACCACTATCCACCCTCTGGGTCCCTTACCCAAGCACAGCTTCAGTTTCTGCTCTTTGTGGATAATCGTGCCAGTTCCCAAGAGCAATTGCAGCAGGTTCGGGACACCTTAGAGACCCTGAGCTATGCCTACCCCTTCAGGCTCGAAGTCATCAATGTGACTGAGCAACCCCACCTCACCGAGCATTTCAAACTGATCGCGACTCCAGCCTTGATCCGGCTGTACCCTGCCCCGCAACAAATTTTGGCAGGAACTAACCTGGCGGCCCAAGTGGAGAATTGGTGGCCCCGATGGCAGCAGATCCTGGAGGAAATGGCCGAGGCGCTGCCCCAACCTTCGATCGATCCTCCCCCGTCCGACGATGCTCTGTCTATCCAGTCCTCGGCGGAACTGCTGCGGCTCTCCGATGAAATCTTCAATCTGAAGCGGGATAAGGTAGACCTGGAGGCACAGCTCCGGTTCAAGGATCGCATTCTGGCGATGCTGGCCCATGATCTACGGAATCCCTTAACGGCTGCACTACTGGCGATCGATACGGTTGCCCTGGGCTTTGGCTCTGACGAGAAGCGTAAAGCTTGTCTCTCTCCCCAGGTGATCCAACAAATGCTCCAGCAGGCCCGGACCCAACTGCGGGAGATCGATCGCATGGTGACCGATATTCTGCAAACCGCCCGGAGTAGCAGTGCCTCCCTGGTCACCCAACCCCACAGGCTCCACCTTCAACCCCTCTGTCGGGAGGTAATCCAACAACTTCAGGAACAAATTAATACAAAAGGACAAAATCTAGAAACCGACCTACCATTGGACTTGCCGGCGATTTATGCCGATCGCGAGCGAATTCGTCAGGTTTTTATGAATTTGCTGGATAATGCAATCAAATACACCCCGCCTGGGGGAACTCTGCGGGTTTCGATGCTGCACCGCACCAGCCAAAAGGTTCAGGTCAGTATTTGTGACACGGGGCCGGGTATCCCCGATGAGAAGAAAGATCAAATATTTGAGGCGTCTTTTCGACTGAAGCGTGACGAAGCTGCTGATGGCTATGGTTTGGGGCTATCGGTGTGTCAGCGAATTATCCAGTCCCACTATGGCCAAATTTGGGTCACCTCCTCCACGGGGGGTGGCAGTTGTTTCCATTTCACCCTGCCTGTTTATCCCTACAATACCTGAGGCCAGCGTGCCTCTTCCGCTGGGCGGAGAGGCACGCTCTGGAGGGTTCGCTTGCAACGTGACGGCTAGCCGTACCATGCCATCACAGGCGGGGAATGCGGGCATTCCCCTCTCGACCACATCGAACATACTCACCTTAGAAGCGGTACGCGGCACCCACCTGGAGGCTAAGGGAGTCTGCCCAGCTTTTTTCATAGGCATTAATGCCCAGCTTCATATCGCCGTAGACCGCCAGTCGATCGGTCAATCCCGTTTCTACCCCTGCCGTCAGCGCAAAGGCATCACGGTTACCGAGGGGGGTGGTGCTGTCGTCGCTCAGCACAAAGGAACCGCCTCCTCCGGCATACAGATTGGTTTGATCATTGAGGGCGAGATCATAGGACAGCATGGGCACGAAGGTGGCATTTGCATCGGTGAACAGCACGGAGCCCCGGACTGATAGGGGTGCGTTTGGAATATCCACCCGGCCTTGTACATTGCCGCCGAGGGTGCGCTCGTCATTGCCTTGTCCACCGGATGTGGTCCCGATCGACAGTCCGCCCCCCAGATAGTGGCCATCCAAGCCTTGGGGGTTGGCTGCCGCAGGACGGGGCGTGCCAAAAATGGTTGCAGCGGAGAGAACGGTCAGAACGGAGGCAGTGAGGGGGGTGATGAAGCGTTTCATAGTGGACTCCTTGAAGAGATCGTGATTGGTTTTCGGTGCTAATCGAGAATCTGAGTTCGGGAAAAGCCTTAATCTGCTATTGGTGCAGTCCTTAGACCATTGCAGACGGGTTAAAGCTGTTTCTCGGTTGCTCATGGCCCTATTGTTACGAAGAATTCCCCACCGACTCTCGGCTCCTTACCTCTTTAGAAACTGGCACAGTATTTTTGGGGATCGGGAACCTAATTGACCCTACTGGTAACGCTCCTTGAACCTCTCTGTTAGGGCTGAAATCCTAGTTATACAGTCGTTCTGGTCCCCTGGGACCACTGGACTTAGACTGAGCCTATTCCCTGATTCCACTCGGACTAACTGCCACAGGGGTAACCGATCGTTGAGACCCAGGTTATGGCGATCGCCCAATTCCATCGTCCAATCCCCAGTAACCGGTCTGGAGCGCGCTGGGTTTAAGCAGTGACTCCCCCCAGACTCAGGGTTTGGCTTGGGCGGCTTCGCCGTTCAACTCCAGTGATCTACCCTCCGGTTAGCCTCGGATAATTGGTCTAGCCTCTTGCAGGATAGGGAAGCGACAGACTACCCTTAAAACTAGGGGTAGATAGCATTCAGACAAGCCCAAGACCTGGAATAACCCGCGTTGTGAGTCCAAAATGCGCAACTCATGCAAGGGGCTTTGCTAAAATCGGAATTAGGCCGCTTTAGGGGTTCACCGGAGGTGGTTTTAGCCATGGCGATCGGGGTTCCCCGAGTCAGACTGCTGACGCAGGAGACCGAATCTCCCTACGCTACCCCCGCCGAGCGCATTGACGCTCATTTGGGTTACTTTACTGTCTTACCTGCATCCCCTTCCTGTCCCTGGCGTTGAAGCCAGATGTCCCCCCATTACCTTTGAGCAAGGCATACGCAAAATCTGTGACTGCGATACTTTCTTCCCATCCCCCAGTCTCCTCGAACGTTGTCCCAGCCCCAGCCCCTGGACTGTCCCCAGCATGGCCCGGGTTGATTGAGACCTACCGAGACTTCTTACCCGTGACCTCCGCTACACCCGTGGTCACCTTGCAGGAAGGGAATACCCCTCTGATTCCTGCCCCAAGTTTGTCGGCTCGGATTGGTCGGGATGTCAAGGTTTTCGTTAAATATGACGGACTCAACCCCACGGGTAGCTTTAAAGACCGGGGGATGACCCTAGCTATTTCCAAGGCTAAGGAAGCCGGGGCTGAAGCGGTGATTTGCGCCAGTACGGGCAATACATCGGCAGCCGCAGCGGCCTATGCACGGCGCGGAGGGCTGCGGGCCTTTGTGGTGATCCCCGACGGTTATGTGGCCCTGGGGAAACTCGCCCAAGCTTTGCTCTATGGGGCTGAGGTGCTGGCGATCGAAGGTAACTTTGACGAAGCCTTAACGATGGTGCGGCGCCTGGCCGATCGCTATCCCGTCACCTTGGTGAACTCGGTCAACCCCTACCGGCTAGAGGGGCAAAAGACCGGTGCCTTTGAGGTGGTGGATGTGCTGGGCGATGCACCGGACTGGCTCTGTATCCCGGTGGGCAATGCGGGGAATATCACGGCCTACTGGATGGGCTTTAACCAATATCACCAGGCGGGTCGCTGTCGTAAACTGCCCCAAATGATGGGCTTCCAAGCGGCAGGGGCTGCGCCGATCGTCAACGGTGCCCCGGTTACCCATCCGGAAACCCTGGCTACGGCTATTCGGATTGGAAACCCCGCTAGTTGGGAGCGGGCCGTGGCAGCGGCAACGGAAAGTGAAGGGGGCTTTCGGGCTGTCACGGATGGGGAGATTCTAGAGGCGTACCGCATTCTTGCATCGGAGGAAGGGGTATTCTGTGAACCGGCCAGCGCAGCGTCGGTGGCGGGACTGCTCCAGTGTGCGGATCAGGTCCCCAGTGGAGCTACGGTGGTCTGTGTGCTGACGGGGAATGGTCTCAAGGACCCGGATGTGGCGATCAAGCATAGCGGTAATCAGGTTCACACGGGCTTACCAGCGGATCTGGATCAACTGGCGCAGGTGATGGGTTTTTAGGGGCACCTCGATTAATTGTGGCGTGCGGCTCCGCCGCACGCCACAATCCTGATTCTTACGTGGCTCACTGGGCAAGAACTTTGATTTTTCGAGGTGCCCTAGGAAGATACTCCACAGGGGAAAACTACACGAGGGACAGGTCGCGGGGCTTGTCCCGTAATTTTGTCCCACCCGTTTGCCCCGTCTTTTATCCCTGGCATTCCGCCGGTCACCGAGCACAAAAAATAATTTCCACAAAAAATTTCCACGCAGATAGATCCAGTAGGGCACCTCGATTAATTCAAATTTTCACCGGAGTGCCTACAGCAGAATCAGGGTTGGGTTGCGCGGCTTCGCCGCGCAACCCAATTAATCGAGGTGCCCGACAGCCCCTAGCAACCGCCATCTCCCACCGTTGCTATCCCCCCATGCGGGGTCGTGCCCTGGTCAGGAGCGGGAAGACATGCAACAATCTCTGCTGTCAGAGCAAGGGGACTTTGGGTATGATTGGAAGCGCTTGACCTTACCGGTTGTTCCCTGAGGGAGTTCGAGTAGCCGACCCATGCAAGATACGACCTGTGCTGTGTCTGGCCTGTGCTGTGTCTGGTTGCCTCGAACTGTGCAAATTCAGAACACCTCGATTCATCTAAATTTGTGGGAAATTGCCCAGACAAAGTCAGGGTTTAGCGTGGGTGGCTTCACCGCCCGCCACAATTCATCGAGGTGCCTATCCCTATGCTTCGTGCCCACACACCTTGAGGATTTGGCCATGTCTGACCCAGCCTTACCGTCCATGCAGCGCCTTGAAGATCTGGTCAACCAGATTTTTCGGACCCGAACGATTACCCGTGAAGAGCAAAGCCTGCTGATGCAACTTGTGATGGAAGATGGTCAAGTGACCTCAGAGGAGCAAGTGTACATCGATCGGGTCTGGCAAGGACTATCCCAAGGTCAAATTCGTGTTGTGGACTGAGTCCAGACGATGCGGCGGGCCAAATGATACGGTACCCAGGGCACAATCAGGAGTGGGGGGGCTTCAACCTTGCTCACCCCCCACTCGGACACCTCGATTAATACAGCTTTTCACCGCCGTACCCACGGCAGAATATCGGGTTGCGCGGCTTCGCCGCCCCACCCAATTAATCGAGGTGCCCATTAAGGTGTCCCTAGGGGAGTTGTCTTTTCAGGGCGAGTAAGGCTTCTGCGTTGAGGGTAACCTGAACCGCAAGACGTTGATTGGCATCCTTGAAGG
>JAYKIB010000175.1:0-22101 GCA_035285005.1 Prochlorothrix sp. | reverse complement strand
CTTGAAGCCTATCAAGCCAGTGGTGGATCGGCGAATACCTCAGTAGACCAATGATCTGGCTATTTTCTCCCACTGGCCTATGCAGTGCCTCCCATTTGGCTATTTCGTCGAAAGTGGGATGCTCCCTTGTGGCCGGCGGCGACGCCGCCGGCCACAATTAATCGAGGTGCCCTACAGATTGTCACCGCAGTACCCACGGCATAATCAGGGTTGGGTTGCGCGGCTTCGCCGCGCAACCCCATTAATCGAGGGGTCCTAATGTCACCCGTTTAGAGAAATCACCGAGGAAGAGGGTGCTGCGGTGCTGGGCTGGTGGCAGGAGCACTTACGTGGCATCCACCATCGCCATCACCACCCGTCGGCCCTTGATCTGGGTCGCTACCCCCTGGGCCATCACCTTGATGAGCGTCCCATTTTTGCGGCTGAGATTGAAGGTGAGATTCAGCTGCGGCGACTGGCCAACCAGACAAGTCTTGATGGCTTCCATCACCGCATCTCGGTCTTCATAGGCAAGAACACTGGAGATTGAAGGCAGTTGGAGGAGTTCGTCTGGGGTGTACCCGGTCAGGGCCGCAAATTTGCGGTTAACATAGGCAAAACGGTTACTCTGGATCACAAATACCCCCACAAGGGGACTTTGAAGCAATTGTCGAAACTGGTTTTCCAGGGCTTGGGCCTGTTCAGCCAGCCGTTTTTGCGCCTGGCTGAGGCGCTGATTATGGAGCACGACGGCGGATTGATAGGCACAGGATTCAACGGTGTCCAAATCCTGCTGGGTGAAGTGGCTTGGGGTGGAATGGGTCAGGGTGAGGATCCCGATCAAGATTCCCTCACTCACCATCGGCACGCACAGGGCTGCCCCAACCCGATAGGGCTGATCCGGTAAGTCGATCCAGCGCTGATCCTGCTGTGCGTTGGCAACCAAGGCTGAAGCTTTATTCTGGGCTACCCATCCCGCTAGTCCTTTCTGGAGAACCCGTCCCACTAGATCCTTGCGCTCTTCGTCACTGGTGTTGCGCTGCTTCAGGATGCAGTCTTCGATGACATTATCGCTAGAGAGCAGAAAAATACTGCCCGTCTCGGCATAGCAGAGGGCCAAGGCCAGCTCTAGGGTTTGGTGGAGGATTGCTTTTTGGCGTAGTCGGCCCGTGGTGGTGCGGGAGAGGGCTTCCTGGTCCCGGAGCCAGCCAATTTGTTTAGCGTAGAGCGCGTTCGTAGCCTGGAGATATTCGACTTCCTGCTGCAGTGCTTCGACGGAGGGATCGGCGGAATTGAGGGCTAGGGCTGCGTCCTGGGCCTGTTCGACGGTGAGTTGGGACAGGGACACCAGACCGCGCAGCAGATTGAGGTTGGCCTCGGAAAGCCCCTGGCTATTGATGGCATAGAGCAGAGACTCGTTCAGGGTTTCCAGCTCGTGGTGTAGGGCAGACTGAAGCGCCGCCAGGGTTTCATCGATGGCAGGTTGGGCCGAACTGTGGGGGCCGGTGGAGTAGGAGGACTGCGTCATGGGTTTATGGGATCAGGATAGTTGGCCCGCGATCGATTGAAGCGATCGGTACAGCGGGAAAGGGGGGCAAGGGAAAAACCGATCACGGGGCGAGGGGAAGGGTAGAAGACATCTCCTGAATTTGCGGATGGCCACAATAAACCAAATGCAGCCTACCACTAAAGTTTAGCTTAGGAGCCGATCGCGACCCCCTCCGCCTCCATCACCTTCGTCAGCGCGAGCCGCTCGTTCTGTTCCTCCACCTGAATCGTATCCCCCGCCTGGAACTCACCCCGGAGGATTGCCTTGGCGATCGTCGTTTCCAACTCCCGCTGAATTGCCCGTTTAAGGGGACGGGCACCATAAACCGGGTCATAGCCCACCTCCGCCAGGAAATCCAGGGCCGCATCGGACAAAGATAGCCCAAGCTTACGATCGGCTAGCCGTGCGGCTAATCCCTTCACTTGTAGCTGCACAATCTGGCGTAACTCTGACTTCTGGAGACCATGGAAGAGAATCACCTCATCAATCCGGTTCAGGAATTCGGGGCGGAAGTTGGCCCGAAGCGCATCCATGACCCGGCTCCGCATGTCCTCATACCGACTCTCATCTCCCGCCACATCCAGAATCGTATGGGAACCAATATTACTGGTCATGATGATAATACTGTTTTTGAAATCCACCGTATGACCTTGGGAGTCAGTGACACGGCCATCATCGAGGATTTGGAGCATGATATTGAAAACATCGGGGTGAGCCTTTTCGATTTCGTCAAAGAGAATCACCGCATAGGGCCGACGCCGAACCGCCTCCGTCAGTTGCCCCCCCTCCTCGTAGCCCACATAGCCCGGAGGCGCACCAATTAAGCGAGCAACCGCGTGTTTTTCCATGTATTCCGACATATCAATGCGAACCATGGCCTCTTCGGTGTCAAACAGGTAGGCTGCCAGAGCCTTTGCCAGTTCGGTTTTGCCCACGCCCGTGGGGCCTAAAAAGATAAAGCTCGCCGTGGGGCGATTGGGGTCGGATAGACCCGCACGGGAGCGCTGGATGGCATCAGCCACCGCCGTCACCGCATCGGCCTGACCAATCACCCGTTGGTGGAGTTCCACCTCCAGTTGCAGTAGTTTCTGCATTTCCGATTCCACCAGCTTACTGACGGGGATTCCCGTCCACTTGGAGATAATTTCCGCAATATCCTCCTCGGTCACTTCCTGGCGCAGCAGGGACTTGCCGCTGACCTGGGCCTGGGCAAACTGGTCCTCGGCGGCGGCTAACTGCTGGTGCAGCGCGGGGAGCTTACCATACTTCAGCTCTGCCCCGCGATTTAAGTCAAATTCTCGCTCAGCCTGCTGGATTTCTAGATTAACCCGATCGATCGCCTCCTTGATCCCATTAATCTGCTCCAGTAGGCTTTTTTCCGCTTGCCATTGGGCATTGAGGCCGCTCTGCTCCTCCTGTAGATTGGCTAACTCTTTCTCCAGTCGCTCTAGCCGTTCCACGGAGGCGGGATCCGTCTCCTTTTGGAGGGAGAGCCGCTCCATTTCCAGCTGCGTTAACTTGCGGTTCAGTTCGTCCAACTCCTCCGGACTGGAGGTGGCTTCCATTTTCAGACGCGCAGCGGCCTCATCCATGAGGTCAATGGCTTTGTCGGGTAGGAATCGATCGCTAATGTAGCGGGTGGACAGCATCGCAGCGGCCACCAGGGCATTATCCGCAATATCCACCCCATGGTGGACTTCATAGCGATCCTTCAGCCCCCGCAGAATCGAGATCGTATCCTCCACAGAGGGCTGATCCACATAAACCTGCTGAAAACGTCGCTCTAGAGCCGCATCTTTCTCAATATATTGGCGATACTCATCCAGGGTTGTTGCACCAATACACCGCAGTTCCCCCCGTGCCAACATCGGCTTCAGTAGATTCCCTGCATCCATCGCCCCCTGGCTTGCCCCCGCCCCGACAACGGTGTGGATTTCGTCAATAAAGAGGATAATCTGGCCCTCGGACTCCGTAACCTCCTTCAGCACTGCTTTTAGGCGCTCCTCGAACTCCCCTCGATACTTCGCGCCCGCAATCAAGGCCCCCATGTCCAGGGCAATCAGTTTACGGTTTTTGAGGGACTCCGGCACATCCTCGTTGACAATACGCTGGGCCAGCCCCTCGGCGATCGCCGTTTTTCCCACCCCGGGCTCCCCGATGAGCACCGGGTTATTCTTGGTGCGACGGGATAAAATCTGGATTGTGCGGCGAATTTCGTCATCTCGGCCAATGACAGGATCTAGCTTTCCCTCATTCGCGTATGCTGTCAGATCCCGCCCATACTTTTCCAAGGATTGGTATTTCCCTTCTGGGTTTTGGTCCGTCACCTTTTGATTCCCTCGAATACTCAATACGGTCTCCCGTAGGGCTGCCGCTGTCCAGTTGAACTCCCGAAACAGCCCCTTACCAAAGCGCTTATCCTGAGCATAGGCCAAGAGGAGGTGTTCCACGGAGATATATTCATCTCCAAAGTCTTTTCGCAACTGATCCGCCCGATCGAGCAGGGTATCCAGGGACTGTCCCCAATAAATCGCGTCGCTGTTACCCGATACCTTGGGCTGGCGATCGATAAACTGCTGGGTATAGTCCTGCAACCGTCCCAGGGACGTGCCCATCTTCGCCATAATGCTGGCCACCAACCCTTGGGGATCCAGCAAGGCTTTGAACAGATGTTCCGTTTCCAGTTGCTGATGCTGGGATTGCTTGGCCACATCTGGGGTTGCAGCAAGGGCGGCCCAGGCATTTTCCGTAAATTGGTTGGAATTGGTCGGCTGCATCGTATTTCCCTCCAGGTTCTGCGCGATACGTGGATTTAATTCAAGGAGTTGGCATGGAAGCGACACCTCCCACTCTCCCATTGCTGGTATCGCTCCATTTATTTTAGGAACAGCAGGGAACCTAGCCCCATACGGTGTTCTCACCTGAATTAGGGAGGATTTCCCACGGGAGCGGGCCATGGACACCTTGAGTCGGGATGGCCACCCATCTCCAAGGGGATTAGAATCACTCCCCAGACGACTCGCCCGGAACCGATCGGTTGCCGTAGATCCCAGGGAGCCGATCGCGACACACCGATCGATCGCGCTCCGAAAGGCCACTATTGAGATTAGCAAGGTAGGGCTGCAACCACGTACAACTGCGCTGGAGCAAGTGGGGCAAATCCAGCGGTTCGATCGCCCACAGGCGCACGGTCCCATCCTCTGCCGCCGCCAGGGACCGTCCATCGGGGCTAAAGCTGACACTAAACAGCCGTTTTTGGAAATTTTGCTGGCTATCCTGAAACTCGGCCACCTGTCGCCCCCGCATCTCCCACAGCCGCACCGTCCCATCTTCTCCCGCCGTTGCAAGCCAACGACCATCGGGACTAAAACTGACCCCCCGCACGGCCCCCTGGTGCCCCTCAAACACCGCCCGCACATTGCCCTGCGCGTCCCACAGCCGCGCCGTTCCATCATCGGACACCGTGGCCAGTCGATCGCCCTGGGCGTTAAATCGCACCTGCCAGACCCGACTCTGGTGCCCCGTCAGCACCGCCACCGTTTCCCCCTTCAGGTTCCACAGCCGTACCGTTTGGTCCGCCGACGCGGTCGCCAGTCGATCGCCCGGGGCATTAAAGGCCACATCCCACACCGGACTTTGGTGCCCCGCCAGCACCGCCACCGTCTGCCCCGCCAGGTTCCACAGCCGTGCCGTCCCCCGAAGCCGTGGCCACAAACTGCTCCGTTGGGTCGATCGCCGCCCCCAACACCTCACCCTGGTGTCCCGTCAACACCTGCAACAGCTGCCCCTCTGCGGTCCACAGTCGTGCCGTCCCATCCCCCGAAGCCGTCACCCAATATCGTCCCTGGGGACTGACTCGCACATCCCACACCGGCCCCCCATGGCCCCACAGCGGGATTTGGGCCTGACCCTGGCGATCCCATCCCCAGCCCTGGCGATCGCTCCCCGCCGTCACCAACCCCTGCCCATCGGGCGTAAACTGCACCGCCAACACACTCCCCTCCGCCGCCTTGAAGGTTTGAACTGGCCCCTTGGGTTCCAAATTCCACAGCCGCACGGTGTGATCCTGGGAGGCGGTGACCAACAGGGGGGAAAGCAGTGAACTCGGAGGAGTTGTGGCCGTTGCAGTGACGGGCTGGAATTGCAGCGCCTCAACCCGATCCTGGTGACCCTGAAGAATAGCCAGGGTCTGCCCCGATCGATGCCAGATCCGCACCGTTCGATCGGCGGAAGCGGAGCCCAGGGTTGCCCCCGTCGGGTCAAAGGCCAAGTCCAAAACCGGGCTTTGGTGACCGCTGAGGGTCCGCACCGCTTGGCCGCTGGGGGTCCAAAGTTTGATGCTGCCGTCGGTGCCTCCTGTGGCGAGGAGGGCATGGCCCCAGGCTTCCGCAGCGGACCCCTGACCGAGGACTACATCGGCCCCCTCACCTGTCCAGGCCAGCGCCTCCACCGCACCCCGATGGGCCTCCCAGGTCCGCCAGACCCGGAGTTGTCCCCTCGATGCTGCACCTAATTCAGAGCCCGATTCAGCACCGGATTTTTCTAAACTCACCGGTCCTAGACCCGATCGACTTGCTGACTGGGATCCCGCTGTCCCCACCGCTCGCCACACCGTCACCGTCCCATCCGCTGCCCCCACGGCTAACCCTTGACCCGCTGCACTCCAGGCCAGTTTTGTGAACGCCACCCGATCGATCGTCTCCTGGGACTGGGATATATCGAGATTCGTTCCAAAATCTGTCCCAAAATCTGTCCTAAAATCACAAAATTCCACATCACACACCGCAGTGAGCGGTTGCAGTGCAGCCACCGTAGAACTAGCTAGGAAAAGATGGCCCTGCTGGGTGATAAGGGCAAGGCTAGTCCCTCCAGGCGCATCCTGAGAATCGGGGCGGAATGCCATGTCGGTAATCGTTCCAGGCACTGCAAGCTGGGCGATCGGCTGGCCCTGGGCAGTCCAAAACTGGATTTGGCCGGGAGTATCTGCGATCGGCCCTCGGGCGATCGCCACCTGGCTCCCATCGGGGGCATAGGCCACCGCAACGATCGGCGGTTGGGGCTGGGCTAGCTTGGGGTTAGGTGGTGTTCTGCCTGCTGGATCGATGTTGGTATCTGTGCCGATGCCGCCTGGACTGATGCCTGGGCCTAGGTCTGGATTGATGGCAGCGGACAGGCTGGGGGACGTGTACCGCAGCCTTGCCAGGGGGGAGGCAGTCACCGCAGCCGAGGGATTCGCGGCAGCATCCTCGACAGCACCACTCGTCGCAGAACTACCCGCAGCAGACCCACTCGCAGCAGACCCGCTCGCAGCAGACCCACTCGCGGCAGATCCGCTCGCAGCAGACCCACTCTCAGCAAACCCGCTCGTGGTAGACCCGCTCTCGGTAGACCCGCTCTCGGTAGACCCGCTTTCGGCAGACTCGCTCGCAGCAGACCCACTCTCGGCAGACTCGCTCTCAGCAAACTCGCTCGCAGCAGAGCGACTCCTATCAAACCCGCGCTCATTAAACCCGCCCTTAACAGGGTCACCCACAGCAGTGCCGCCCCCCGGCGAAACCTGCAATTCGGCGACCAACTGTCCCTGTACCGTCCAAATTTTCGCCGTCCCATCCTCGGAGCCCGTCAAAACCCGCTGGCCATCTGGAGAAAAAGCCACCGCCCCCACCGGTCCCTGGTGACCTCGGATTTGGTTTTGTTCCCGCACCCGGCTGAGGATTTGCTGCAATGCCAAAAAGGGGCTGAGGGTGGGATAGGCGGCCGGGGGCCGATCGGCCTCAAAGAGTTCCGCCAAGGTCCGGGCCGATCGGGTCGCCAACAGCAATGACTCCAACTGCTTCAGCTCAAACTGCTGTAACGCCTGCTGGGTCTGCCGTTCAATTTCCGTCACCTGCTGGGCCTGCTGCACCGCATACCCAGACCACAGCACCCCCATCACCGCCATCGCCGCCATGGCCAGCAACGTACTAAAACCGCGATACACCGTCCACTTTGCCTGTTGCTCTGCCCTAGCCAGAATCCGCTGTACCTCCGCCTCTTGACAGGCCGCCAGAAACCGATAGTCCCCAATACTTAACTGTTTTCCCGCTGACCACTGCTGCGCCCTCTGTAAATCCTGCCCCTGCAACAGGGCCCCCGGATCCCCCTCCGGCTGCGCCAACCACCGCCCCAGGGCTTGGCCATAGAACCCCGGTCGCAGGTGGGCGAGGCTTTCTCGCACCCAGGCCCGATCGAACACCCGTGCATAGATGCGGTTATAGACCCGCAACTGTCCCCACCGCTGGACCACCAAACCCGAAAGCCGCAGTTCCATTTGTTCCACGCTGTCATCCACCTGGATACTGCCCTGGATCAGAATTTGCTCATAGAGACCCAGTAACTTCACCGCCTTGGCTTCGTTGAGTAGGAGTCGATCGCGAATTGTGCGTAGGTGTTGGGGTTCGTCCTGGTTCTCCCAATTGTCCAACAAGCGGGCTTGGATTAACTGCGCCACCCAAGCCTCGGGATCTTGGTCCTCCGGCTCTTGGGGTAATGCCTGGGCAACCCACTGACAAACCTTTTGGGTCAAAAATGGTTGGCCTCCAGTCCAGGACAGCACCACCGCCCCCAGTCGATCGGCCAAGGCCCGATCGCAGTCCCATCCCGCCTGCAAGGGCCCAATTTCCCCGGGCTGAAATCCCGTTAAATCGATCGCATGGCCAATGTTGAACGGTGTCCGGGTTTTATCCTGAATTAACCGCGCCGGAGCCGCCACACCCAGCAAAACAAAGCTCAGTCGCTGCAACGTCGGTCGATCGCTACGGCGGTTGTAACAGGATCGCAGCACCGCAAAAAAAATCATCCTTAAACGGCAGCCGCAGCACACTATCGATTTCATCCACAAAAATTACAATCTGGTTCGGTACTGCCGCCAAGAGCACCGTCTCCAAAAATTCCGTAAACCGCTGCACCGGTGGTAACCAATCCCGCTCGCGCCACCAACTGCGCAGATTGAACTCTTGCCGCAACCCTGCCCCTGGCTCCAGACTAAAAACCACACTGCGGATAAAGCCCGCATACCAGGTTTCCGGCTTAATGTGCTGACTACCAATCTGGCTCAGCTCCAGTGCCGCACAGGCTACGCCCTCCTGTTGCAAACGCTCCATCGTCCGCACTCGCAGGCTCGACTTTCCCATCTGTCGCGAATTGAAGACGTAGCAAAATTGGCCCGCCTGAATCTTGGTATACAAGTCCCGATCGCCCTGGCGCGGCACATAGGTCAATGCCGAAGCAGGCAGGCTGCCCCCCACGTGATACTCGTAATCTTCCAAAGCAGTAGATAAATGCACGGATTTACCTCCATTTGGCTGGAGAAAATAAGGGAACGGGGCTACGTTCCCCTAGGGCTTGTTATCAATGAACTGTAGGAACCTTGCGATATCAGAGTGACACGCCCGCCCTAGCTGTAGGAGCTAGGGTCTGTGTTTCTGATTTTGAGGGCATTCTAGGGCTAAATGATGACAGCTCCCTAGGGCTTGTTATCAATGAACTGTAGGAACCTTGCGATATCAGAGTGACACGCCCGCCCTAGCTATAGGAGCTAGGGGCTGTGTTCCTGATTTTGGGGGTATTCCAGGGCTAAATGATGACAGCCCCTAGCAAAACGGTAGAACTCAGGGTTTAATAAAGTGCGTTTAGCACCGTCCCCCCTACTGCATGGCTAGGGGTTTGTCCAGCATTGACTTCAACATTGACTCCCGCATCCAGTCCAACACTTCAGCCACGTTAGGGGCGTAGCGCCTTGTCGCTGTGCCAATCAGAATCAGGGGATGTGTCCCAACGCTTGCTGCCAAATTCTTACTGATAACAGTCCATGCTGAGGGAAGCCACAACAACTTGCACCGAAGATGGCTCAATTCGCCGCTGGTTCTACGACTCCAGTTTTGACCTTATCGTGTGGTTTACCCCAACAGAGGAGCAAATTCACGGGTTTGAGCTGTGCTACTCTCCCCCTGCTGCGACCGAGGTGGCGGTGCGCTGGAACGAGGATACAGGTTTTGCGCACTTAGCTGCGATCGAAGAAACAACGTCAATTAACCATGTGAAAACAACCGTCTTTGATCAGGTCGATCGATCCCAGGCAGCCCAGCATCAAGTGTTGGACGAGGAGGCGCTGTCCCAGTTCCAGGTGGCCAGTCTCACCCTGAACCCCATCATTCGTGATTTTATTCTGAATAAGTTGGAGACACTCGATCTTGATGAGGCGTGAAGCCTGTGCCCCCCCGCGAGCGGGGGGCACTCTCTCACCTGGGCGGACCTTGCCTCCAATTACCCTGCTTCCAGCTTGGGAGCAGGGGTGAGGGGATGGGAGCCAGACTCGCCCCCGGGACCATCGCCTAACGGGTACCTCGATTCATTGTGGCCGCCGGCCACAACCCTGACTGTGCTGTGAACACCGTGGTAGGGCACCTCGATTAATTGGGTTGGGCGGCGAAGCCGCCCAACCCAAACTCTACTTCTTGCGTGGGCTGTCTTCCAAAAATTCGGATTAATCAAGGTGCCCGGTAGAAATTTGAATTTTTCGAGGTGCCCTAACGCGTCACACACATCAGCGCCAGAATCACCTGTTGCACCGCAATATACAGCAACTTCAACTGCGCTTCGTCTAGGGGAAAAAGCTGCTTCCACTGGAGGGAGAGCACCGCCAACACCCGATCGCGATACACCAGCGGGAACACCACATGGGCGCTAATTTGCTCCTGTTGATAATGGGCAATCTGGGAGAGTTCCCCATGGCGACTGATATCAAAACAGCCCTGGGGAAGCTGGGTATTAAGGGCTTCCCGGAGAATTTGGTCCTGGGGTAGCCACCCCAAACTCGATGCGTCCACACCAAAACAACCCGGAGCTCCGGTTAATTCCCGATCGTCCGTCAACTGAAAAATACAAGTATCCGCCTGGGCATACTCCCCCAACAACTGCGCCATCGGCCCGAGACAGTCCGCCATGGTGCCCGAGGTCTTAGCGATGTCAAAAATTGACTGGATCAGATTGGTTTGGATCTCAGCCCGCTCCACCTCATCAATGCGGTGACACTGGGTTTTGTACGCATCCAAGGCCCGATCGACCAACACCATCAATTCATCCGGATCCCAAGGCTTGGTGATGTAGCGATACACTTGTCCCGAGTTGATCGCATCCACTAGATCCTCCACATCCGTGAAGCCCGTGAGAATAATCCGCACCGTATTCGGAAATTCGGGTACCGTTTTGCTCAGGAACTCCGTTCCCTTCATCTCGGGCATCCGTTGATCTGAAATAATGACCGCGACTTCCCCTTTATTGGAAAGAATCTCAAGGGCCTGGGTCCCGCTTTCGGCACGGTAGACATCAAAATGGCGACGAAACGTGCGATAGAGCAGATCAAGGTTGTCTGGCTCATCGTCCACCACCAGCATTTTGAATTTGGAGGGCCGTCGCAAATTTTGCAGTTGCTCCAGCAATCCATTGAGATCAGAGGTTGCTTGCATTGTATCTACACCACCACAGACGTTACTCGCTTTATAGCTTACCTAACTCAGGTTTACGCTGTGCAGCCCAGGTCATCCGCAGAGTTCGAGGGACCCTGTAGATTGATCAATTTCCCAAAAGCTGGCTAAATTGGTTAGCGTTCTAGGGGGCTGCTGCTTCTCTACTGCTTGCCCTTTACCGTGCCCGATCCCGTGAGCCAATCCTCCTCCTCCCACCCTGAACCCCAAAAATCGACCTCCGAAGACCCGTCAGCACCCGCTGCCCCCTCCTCATCGTCTTCTGAAGAGGCCGGTCTCAATATTATTTTGCTGATCACCCTCGCCTTGACCGGGCTGCTATTCCTGGAGGAAGCACGCCCCGATCTGATCGAACGCTGGTTTCAATGGCCCGTGGGGTCGGATGTGCAGGCCCTGAGCCGCGCCATTATTAGCCAGGAGAGTAACGACAACTATCAGGCCATCAACCCCCACTCTGGTGCCCTGGGCTACGCCCAAATCATGCCGGAAAATTTACCCGAGTGGAGCCGATCGGCCCTGGGTCGAGAGGTCAGCATTGATGAGTTTTTAGGCAATCCGGCCCTGCAACAGGCGATCATTGAGCACCGTCTCACGCTGTACTGGCAAGAGGCACTCATTGATAGTCGTGGGGACAGGGAGGAGGCGGTGCTGATGGTGGCAAGTCGGTGGTACAGCGGCGATCCGGAGCTTTATGAATCCCATCGGCCCCAGTATTACGATGGCTATGAATATCCCTCTATTGCGGAATATAGCCACCGAATTTTACGGAAATGGAAGCGTCACCGCCAACCCTGGGACTTGTTCTAAGGGGCATTTAGCGAATTCCAGGTAGGCGATGATGGGGTGGGACCCTCGATTAACCTCGGTTTCTTGGGGCGGGCTGAGCGGAGTCGGGCGGGCTGAGCGGAGTCGAAGCCCAAGCCCAAGCCTAATGCCTGCGTGGGTCACTGGATGAGATCTTTGGTGTTTCGTGGCGCCCCCATTCAAGAGGCCCCCTACGCGATGCCCTGGTCCTGGAACCAACGCACCGCATCCGTTAAGGCCCGATCGATCGGAGACTGGGGCAACCCCAACGCCTGCACCGCCTTTTGGGGACTGTAATACATCACCTTGGCCGACATCTTGACCCCATCGATCGGCACCGAAGGTTCCCAGCCGATCGGCTGCAACACCCGAGCTAGCACCTTTTCCTCTAACCATGCCACTCCTAAGGGTAGCCACAGGGGTACCGTCGTTTGGGGCGCTGGTTTCCCCGTGATTTGGGCCAGTCGATCGAGAATATCCTTCAAACTGAGATTTTGGTGGCCCAGGATATAGCGCTCTCCTGTCTTCCCCCGATGCAGGGCCAGCAGATGGCCCCAGGCCACATCCTGCACATCGATCCAGTTCAAGCCCGTATTCACATAGGCTGGCATCCGCCCCTGGAGGAAGCGGACAATAATTTCCCCCGTGGGCGTGGGCTTGCGATCCCAGGCCCCGATCGGTGTGGAGGGGTTCACGATCACCACATTTTGCCCCCGTGCCAAGGCCGCATCCGCTTCCCGCTCCGCCCAATACTTGGACTGCTTATAGGCCCCAATCAGGTTTTCCGGTTCCTGCTGGTAGGTTTCATCCACGACCTCCCCGGTGCCCGGTGTACCAATGGCGGCCACAGAACTGGTGTAAACCGTGCGCTCTAGCCCCGCAGTGGCGGCAGCGGCCAGAAAGTTGCGAGTCCCGAGGACATTGGCTTGGTATAACAGGTCTCGATCGCGCTGCCATAGGGAGTAATGGGCTGCCACGTGGAAGCCATAGCGGCATTCGTCCATGAGTTGGGCCAAGGCGGGATCCGTCAGACTGCCTTCCGCCAACTCCAACCGGTCCGCATCCAAACCGTCTAAGTTGCGCCGATCGCTGCCCGATCGCACCAGTGCCCGAACCCGGTAACCCTGGGCTAACAGCAGGCGCACCAGGTTGGCCCCCACAAACCCCGTCCCCCCGGTGACAAACACCAGTTCCCCGTGACCCAACTGCTCGGATGCTGCCGATCCTGCGGGGACGATCGGGGGATCACAATCCGAATTTCCCTGACGAGAATCCATAGGCTCCTGAATTGACACAACGGCACCTCAATAACGCGATCGATCAAGAACTTGGGCCTCTCAATTCATCCAAAGTTTGGGGAAATGGCTCGCCCAAAAATTAGGGATGTGCGCCGCCTCTGGCGGGGTGCATCTGGGCCCTGTCTCCCATGCACCGAATAACCGCTTTACCAATAAAAAAAGCCAGTTTTTCCCGAACTGGCTTCCAGCACCCCACAGGGGAGAGTAATAACTGTTGTTGCTTAGCTAGGATTCCGGGGAGTAGACCTGAGGTCGTATGATCACGGGATGTGGTGTCTATCCACCGTGATAGGGACCGTTGAGGTCTGGCTCCCAAGCCTATTCTCACCAAGGATGAGCTGCGCTTTCCCGATTGCAGCGTGGACGATTAGAGTTCGCCACTTGGTTAATTTTCTAGCCTCATAAATTGTAACAAAGAACACAGACTTTGCTTTATAAAAGTTTACACTGTTGTCACAAAAAAATATAAGCTTTCCTAATGTTTGAGCGACCCGGTTCATAAAAGTCTCGATTCATAGCCTCGATTTGCGGCTCCGGTGTAGGGTCTCAATGCATCTCGCCTCCTGCTTCATACGGGCACCTCGAAAAATCCAAGTTTTCGTCCTCTGACCCATGTAAGAATCGGGGTTGGGTTGGGCGGCTTCGCCGCCCAACCCAACTCATCGAGGTGCCTATGCTGCACTCACTAGAAACCTGCCCCAGCCAGAGCGTTTCTCCACCGACTCCATCTAGGCGTATGCCCGTTTTCGGCCCCTCTTTCGGATATGATGGTGTAGCTGTTGAGTGCCTAACTTGTCGGAGATCTTAACAATGGAAGCCTTAAAAATCGCTGTTTATGTGACCGTTTCCTTTTTCGTGGCCCTATTCGTGTTTGGATTCCTATCGGGCGACCCGTCCCGGACTCCTAGCCGGAAGGATGCTGACCTAGAACAATAGAGACTCAAGGCTAGGGAGAACGGCTGACCCGAGGACCATTCTGGGAGCCTAGCGCCTAGCTGCGATCGTCTTTAAAAACTGTAAATTTCCGGAAATCCCCCGGTTGTGGAACGTTTGAAACCCACGGATTGCAGGCGATCGGTGGCTAATGCTGAGTTGACTGCTCTGCTGCGGTAAGTTTCTTCAGGTTGGGGATATTTAAGGACTAAAAAGGTACGCTAGACGTACCTTTTTTATTAAGGTCAGTGCGACAGCGGTTTTGGAAGGCCCTCGTCTTAACGCCTCATCCCAACGCCTCGTCCCAACGCTTCCCCCTACTTTGGGGAGATCGCCTGGGCAAACATCAGGGTTAGGTTGGGCGGCACAGCCGCCCAACCCAAAATTAATCAACGTGAGTTCGACAGATACTCTGGGAGATCCTCACCCCAACGCCTCTCCCTGAGGGGGAAGGGCTAAAACCCGCATTATATTGCTACTTCCTTGCCCAAAATGGGCGAGGGAGCTGGGGGGGTGAGGGGCATCGAACTGACGTTAATCCAGGTTCCCCTCAGAATTAAGGTGGGGTGGCGAAGCGGCTCCACTGAATCGGTTGAGGGACCCAGTGGCCCCCCTATGGTAGCCGCCCCATAATTAATGGCCCGTCAGTTGAGCAGGCCCCCTGCGTGGGGGATTTCGACCGCTCTCTGTCTCAACAAAACCGAGGTGACCGTTAACGGATCCCGTCTTTGCTGTGTGTGGAGCATCATGATTGATTTTCTCTATCTGCCAAGCTCTGGCCTCAATTCGGCTGAGCTTGTAAACTCGGCAGCGCTGGTCCAGATGGCAGCGAATTCAGGAGTGGCAAGCCCGGTGATGGCTGATCTCGGGGTTACTTACCCGATCGATCTCGCAAATCCGCTTCCCCGTTTCCCCCGTACTGCCACTGTAAGGCCCATCCTCAACTGGGGCGATCCCCTAGTCCCTGCGATCGCAGCCCCCCAAACCCTGTCTCCATCCCTCACAGCACCCGCAACGTCCCTGGTCATCTCCCAGATCGAGGAGCCGAGCGCCAACAACGGGAGTCAAGACGCGATCGAAGCGATCGAGACCGACACAGATACGATCGATGGTGCGATCGAGAACGCGATCGAAGGTATCAATCCCAATCCCAACCCACCCAATATCAACGCCGAGACGATCGATCGCACGCTTGACGACTCGATCGACGGCGCAATCGACGGTGCGATCGACGGTTCTAGCACTAATCCCAATTCCAGGACCAATTCCAGTACCAATTCCAGTACAACCGAACCCCGCACCGAAGCCGTTGATGGCACCCCCGTGGAAGGCATTGGGATCCCCGATCTGGTGCTGGTGGACCTTCAGGCCGATCGCCAGGAATTTGACCAACGGCGGCAACTCATGATTGCTGAGGGCAATGCATTTTTGCGATTTAATGGGGGTGCGATCGTCGCCGATCGAATTCAGTACAACATCAGTACAAAATTTATCCGGGCAGAAGGTAACGTCAAATTTCGGCGGGGGCAGCAGCGCATCAGTGGCGATCGCCTTGAGTACAATCTTGTGCAGCAGCGGGGCCAAATTACCCCCGCCACCGGCCAACTCTTCAACGCTGCCAGTGGCCAGGATCTGGACTTTGAAGCCGCCCCCTCCCAGGGCTTACCCTCCGAGGACCCCACCATTCTCTTTCCCGAGAACCCGCCCCTCCTGCAGCCGCTTCGGATGGGTGAACTGCTAATCACCACCGGCTTTGGCACTAGCTTTGGCATCTCGGATGCCACCCAAGCTAACCCCGAAAATGTCGTATCCACCCCCCTGGAAATTAGCAATTTTCGCCAAACGGGAACCATTCAGCATTGGCGCTACGAGGCAGACTCCCTCGACCTGGTTCCTGACGGGTGGACCGCCGATCGCGCCCGTCTCACCAATGATCCCTTCGACCCCAGTCAGTTCCGCCTGCGGACCCATCGCCTCCGCTATCGCGAAATCACTCCCCTGGTCAGTGAAGTGCGAGCCGATCGGCCCCGCTATGTGTTCGACAATCAATTGGCCCTGCCCACCTTCCGCAATCGGGTTTTGCTCGATCGGCGGGAACAGGACGCGGGACTTTTTGGCATTGGCTACGACACCGCTGATCGGGGCGGCCTCTTCATTGAGCGCAGCTTTGAACCCCTCTCCAACGATCGGGTTCGCTTCACCCTCACCCCCCAGTTTTTGCTCCAAAAAGCCCTCTTCGACACCGAAACTGAGGCGGATCCCCAGGACCCGATCGCGATCCTCAACGCCTTCGCCCTCACAGGTACCCTCCAAGCCCAACCCCGACCCGGCACCACAGTGATTGGGGAGTTTGTGGCAACGGATTTAGGGGCGATCGGCACAGAGCAGTTTGAGGAAACCTTCCGAGGCAATCTGCGGATGCAGCAAGGACTGCCCCTACGCCATACCCTGGCCTTTGAGGCGAGTTTTCGCGATCGGCTCTTTAACGGCTCCCTGGGCTACCAAACCATCCACAGCAGCCTGGGCGCGGTCCTCTACAGTCCCACCTTTATTCTGGGCGACTCCGGCATCACCCTACGCTACCAAGGCGGCATCCAGACCGTCACCGCCGACACCGATCGCGCCGATCTCCTCGCCCCCATCCGCAAGAACAACCGCACTACCCTCAGCCGTTACCAAGGCAGTCTCACTCTGGAACGGGGCTTCACCCTCTGGCAAGGGGAACCGCTCCCGGCCACCCCCACCCTCGGCCTCCGCTACACCCCTAGCCCCATCATCCCCAGCATTCGCCTCAACACCAGTGCCACCGGTCTCTACAGCGTCTACAGCAACGGAGAAACCCAAGAGTCCATTACCAGTTCCATGGGGGTGGTTGGCACCTTTGGCCACCATTCCCGCTCCTGGCTCGACTTCACGGAGCTCAACGTGACCTACAGTCGTGCGGTCAGAGTGGGGGAATCCCCGTTTTTGTTCGATCGCATTGGGGATAATCAGGCCCTTGGCTTGGGATTTCGCCAGCAAATTTATGGGCCGATCGTGGCCGGGTTCCAAACCGGGATCAACCTAGACACCGGGGAAGAATTCAGCCGGGATTACACCCTGGAGTACCAACGCCGTGCCTTTAACATTGCCCTGCGCTACAACCCGGAGCGGGAGCTGGGAACCTTAACGTTTCGTCTCTATGACTTTGCCTGGTGAGCTTGCCTGGGCCGCCAAATCACCCGTGGGCTACCCCCATTTCCCCGAAATCGATACAATCGAAACTTAAGTTTACACAGCCTATTCACAAATCTTTCCAATTCACGCTCGCCACCCCGCGATCGTAGGTCCCCATGGTTGTACTCGCTCCTGCCGTTCTACCCGATTTGTAATGACAACCTTTTCCCCCCAATCTGACCGCACCTCCACCGCCGCAACCCTCCTGGGTTCGGCCCCCTTTGCCCAGCGCCACCTGGGTTCAGGGCCAGAGGCCATGGCCCAAATGTTGGATACCCTGGGTTACAAGACCCTAGAGAGCCTCGTTGATAAAGCGGTACCGGCAGCAATTCGGCTGCAACAGCCCCTGAATTTGGGAAAAGGCTTGTCAGAAAGTGAAGCCCTTGCCCACCTCAAAACGATCGCCCAACAGAACCAGGTCAAGCGCTCCTTCATTGGCATGGGCTACACCCCCTGCATTACGCCCCCGGTGATTTTACGCAATATCCTCGAAAATCCCGGTTGGTACACCGCCTACACCCCCTACCAGGCTGAAATCGCCCAGGGTCGTTTGGAAGCTCTCCTCAACTTCCAAACCCTGATTACGGACCTGACGGGGCTAGACATGGCCAATGCCTCCCTACTCGACGAGGCCACCGCCGCCGCCGAAGCCATGGCCCTCAGCGCAGGAGCTGCCAAGAATAAGGCCAACGCCTTTTTTGTTTCCCAGGACTGCCACCCCCAGACGATCGAGGTGCTCCAAACCCGGGCATGGCCCCTGGAAATTGAAATTATTTTGGGGGATCACGAGAGTTTCGACTTTAGTACGCCTGTCTTTGGTGCCCTCCTCCAATATCCCGCCACGGATGGTCGTATCTATGACTACCGCCAGTTTATTGCCCAGGTCCAGGCCCAGGGCGGCTTGGTCACCTTGGCGGCGGATCTGCTGAGCTTGGTCCTGCTCACGCCACCGGGAGAGTTGGGGGCCGATATCGCGATCGGCAATACCCAGCGGTTTGGTGTGCCCCTGGGCTATGGCGGCCCCCATGCAGCCTATTTCGCCACTAGCACCGCCTACCAGCGCAAAATGCCCGGTCGGATCGTTGGCATGTCCAAGGATGCCAATGGTAACCCCGCCCTCCGCCTCGCCCTCCAAACCCGGGAACAGCATATTCGGCGGGACAAAGCCACTAGCAACATTTGCACCGCCCAGGTTCTGTTGGCGGTGATGGCGGCCATGTATGCGGTGTACCACGGACCCGAGGGGCTCAAGGCGATCGCCCACCAGGTGCGCCAATGCACCACAGCCCTCGCCCTTGGACTGCAAAAGCTGGGCTATGACACCGATGCCAGCCATTGCTTCGATACCCTCAAAATTACGACGGATCAAGCCTCTAAGCTGTGGCAGTCTGCCGCCGATCGGGACATGAACCTGCGCCTCATCGATTCCCAAACCCTGGGAATCACCCTGGATGAGGCCACAACCCTGCCGGAGCTGGAGCAATTGCTGGATCTCTTCGCCCAGGGCCAAGCCTGCGCCTTTACGATCGCGGATTTGCTTAGCGATGCCGAGGTCCAAGTGGCCCCGGCCTTCCGCCGCACCAGCCCCTTCCTGCAACACCCGGTTTTCAACCAATATCACTCAGAAACGGAGATGTTGCGCTATCTCCACCGCCTTGAAGCCAAGGATCTGGCCCTCAATGTGTCCATGATTCCCTTGGGATCCTGCACCATGAAGCTGAATGCCACGGCGGAAATGATTCCCGTGACCTGGCCCGAGTTTGGTAATCTCCACCCCTTTGCGCCCAAATCCCAAACCCAGGGTTATCAAATTCTCTTCCAGCAACTTGAGGCGGATCTGCAGGAGATTACAGGCTTTGCGGCGGTCTCTTTGCAACCCAATGCCGGATCCCAGGGAGAGTACACTGGATTACTGGTGATTCGCCGCTACCACGAGCAACGGGGGGAAGCCCACCGCAATGTTTGCCTCATTCCCCAGTCAGCCCACGGGACTAATCCCGCCAGTGCAGTGATGGCGGGGATGAAGGTGGTGCCCGTGCGCTGCGATGACCAGGGCAATATTGATGTGGCGGATTTGAAAGCTAAAGCTAGCCAGCACCAGCCTAATCTTGCGGCCCTGATGGTGACCTATCCCTCTACCCATGGGGTTTTTGAGGCATCAATTCAGGAAATTTGTCAGATTGTCCACGATAACGGTGGCCAAGTCTACATGGATGGGGCCAACATGAATGCCCAGGTGGGCCTCTGTCGTCCCGGTGATTTTGGGGCCGATGTCTGCCACCTCAATCTCCACAAGACCTTTTGTATTCCCCATGGGGGTGGGGGTCCTGGCATGGGGCCGATCGGTGTTGGAGCGCACCTCGCGCCGTTCCTTCCCAACCACAGTGTCATTTCGCCCTATGGGGAATCGCTAGACAACGCGGAGACGGGACATATTAGTGCGGTTTCGGCAGCACCCTGGGGTAGCGCTAGCATTCTGCCCATTTCCTGGATGTACATCAAAATGATGGGGGCCGTGGGCCTGACCCAAGCAACGGAGCTCGCCATTCTCAATGCCAACTACATGGCTCGTCGTCTGGAACCCTACTACCCGATTCTGTACAAGGGCAATGGCGGATTGGTGGCCCACGAGTGCATTTTGGACCTGCGCCAGTTGCAAAATACCGCCGGGGTGACTGTGGAGGATATTGCCAAGCGCCTCATGGACTACGGGTTCCATGCGCCAACGGTGTCCTGGCCTGTGGCAGGGACGATGATGGTGGAACCGACGGAGAGTGAGTCGAAGGAGGAGCTAGACCGCTTCTGTGATGCGATGATTGCGATTCGGCGCGAAATTGAAGCGATCGAGCAAGGCCAAGCGGATCCCAAGAACAATGTCCTCAAACATGCGCCCCACACAGCGGAGGTGCTAATCCAAAATGAGTGGGACCGGCCCTACAGTCGCGAACAGGCTGCCTATCCCCTGCCCTGGCTGCGTCAGAGTAAGTTTTGGCCTGCGGTGGGTCGGGTGGACAATGCCTATGGCGATCGGAATTTGGTCTGCTCCTGCGCCCCCATGGAGGACTATGTGACCGCTTAGGGGGCGATCCCGCCCAACACCTGAATGTACGGGACTGGCCTGAATGTACGGGACTGGGGAGTTTTACACCCCAGTCCTGCTTCTAGGCTAGGACTCTGTGGCCTAACCCACAAGACGACGGGCATACCGGGCCTCTCCCACCATTTTTAGCAACTGACCCGGAAAAATGAAGCACCAAGTCATCAAATAGGCCCCCTTGAGGGTTAACGATCGCTGGCCCTGGTCATTCACCGCCTCCCGGCAATAGCCCCGCTGGACCAGGGCATCCGCTTCCTGTGCAATAAATTCCGCCACGATCTGCAAATACCAGTCCTCCGCCTCTTCCAGAGGGGCAGGCTCAAAATTGAGGCGATCCTGGAGCCGATCGAGACGCTGCCATAACAGGCCCAGATCCCACTCCTGGGGATAGTGCAGCCCCACCTTCAGGTCCGGCAACCTGGGATAGGCCGAAAATTGGGGGGAGTTGTGAACGCCGATCAGTTTGCCCGATCGATCGCGCCGACTGAGTTCCACATAATGAAAGCATTGGATCCCGCTGCCTGTCTGGATCAACGTCACCACCGTTTTGCTGGCCCTATGGCTATAGATCGCAAAATAGCTTTGATCCCGACCGTTTTTGAAGTGAGACGCGGTGACATAGACGAGATCGAGCTGCCGTAGCTGTTGATCCAGATAGCAAAAAGTCGGATTCCGATCGGCAAAAAAAGTGTCTGCGGCCAGGGGGCTAAACTGCACCCGGGCCGGAATCTTAATCAGTCTCCAGATCACAAGGGGTGCAAGGCCATTGACGAGAAATAACAGACCGGGCAAGCTGAAGAGCACACTGAACAGGGGGGACCATGACATACCAACGTTTACTCCGACGTTCGCTCACATTAAGGACGGAAAAAAGGACGGAAAACCTGAAGAGCACCTCGATTAATACGGATTCTCACCGCAGTACCCACGGCAGAATCACGGTTGGGTTGTGCGGCTTCGCCGCGCACCACAATTCATAGAGGTGCCCTGAAGAGCACCCCAAACAGTTCACAGGTTCGTCCCGTCACCCCCAGCAAAATCCTGGGGAGGTTGGACGATGCAACCAGCCCAGCCAGAGTCTGGCCCTACTCCCCCACCTTTGTCCCAAGTCCCAGTTCCTTTTTCCCTCACCCATGCCATGACTTCCGATCGTATTGTTTGGTACCAAGGCACCGATAGTCCCAGCGCCGCCCTTGACTTTGCTGAGATCCAGCAATGGTGGGCTGGGTTGCAGGGGCGTGAAGTGGTGTGGCAACAGCGCGCCATCAGCGGCACCCAAGACTGGAGCCAGTTGGACTGGAGTAGCCAACGCTTTGATGAACGCTTCTTTATTAAGGATCCGGAGATTCGGGGGATTACCCTGTTTTGGGCTAAAGCCAACGAGGCCGATCGCGCCCAAAGCACAACGCCCCACCGTTTGGAGTGGGACGTTAACAGTCAGTGCCTTTATATTTTTCCCCAATCACAACAGGGTCTTGTGGTCCGGGTCAGTTTGCCCCAAATCGAATATCGCACCGTGACCTTAACGAATCCTGAGGTGGATCGATCGATCGCCCAGGGTAGCCTAACCCTCACCTTCAAGGATGCCAATCAACGTCTTGCGGTTCAGGTTACCCTCAACGCAGAAGCCTTACTCGCCCTGAAAAGACAACTCCCCTAGGGACACCTTAATGGGCACCTCGATTAATTGGGTGGGGCGGC
>JAYKIB010000174.1:0-10240 GCA_035285005.1 Prochlorothrix sp. | reverse complement strand
AAGCCACCCGATCGATCGAGGCACCCTTTACATCAGGGCTGAAGGGTATTTTTGATCCCTTAAATGTCAAGATATGTAACCACTGACGCAACTATGGCAAGCTCCTTTAATTCTCTCCCGCCTCTGATCCCTGATGATGGGCTTGGGGATGTGGATGAAAACTCGGGTCATAACATTGTTTATGTGAAGCACTTTATTCAGCAGCAAGTTGCGCTGTTGCGGCAGACGGAGGCCAATCTTCAAGCTGAATCTCTGCGCAGTCAGGCGCTAGAACAACAGGTGGAGTTGCTTCAGCAACGGCTGAAACAACTTGAGGTGTCAAGGTCCCAGGGGGGCAATTCCCAGGATGTTAATTCCCAGGATGTTAATTCCCAGAACTCCAATTTTCCCCAGAGTTCCAACCTTCTGGACCTGAATGCTGATGCTACGAATTTAGGGGGGCTGGAGGGTGGCGCTGAGGATGCTGTGGGTGATGCTGAATCGGAGTTGGGGGAGAAGGCCGGGATCCAGTCCTGGACCCAAGCACGGGTGCAAGCCTTGGCTCAAACGCAGTTCCAAGTCCAATCTGAGCTTTTGCAGCGCTATCGTCAGCTCCAGGTCCAACACACTGCGCTCCAGCACCAACACCAGGTTCTAGAGCAAAAGCACCAGGCTCTAGAACAGGAGCATCTCACCTTCCAGGCCCAGGCGCAGCAAACCTACCAACAAAACCGATCGATCGAGGCGGTGTTGTTCGATAGTTGGGATGTGTTGGAAGCGATTGTCCAGGGGATTGGGACGGGCATTTGTGTGTTCGATCGCCATGGGGCGTTGCTTCATGGCAATAGTGCTGCCTGTGAGCTGCTGGGGTTAGATTCCGTGGAATCGTTACTAGGCTTGGGTAGTTTAGATCAGCTCGTGGCCCGGTTTGACTGGGTTTCAGAGCAGGGATACTCCCTGGGTCGTGATGATTTGGAGGGTTTGGATTTACAAGACTGGGCAGATGTTTCCCCGGCCACCCCCGGGGTAGCGGTTCGGTCTGGGTCTGGCGAGGATTTTAGGGCGGACCCGGTTGATTTGGATCCGGTTGCCTTGGCCCAGGCGGTTCCCACCTGTACCAGTCCGATTCTGGGCTATCGCCGCAGCCCTGAGGCTGACTGGTCTTGGCTGCGGATGCAGAGCACCCCTGCTTACGATCGCCAGGGTCACTTGCGCTACGGCATTCTCACCTTGGAGGATATGACCGACTACAAGCGCAATGAGCAGTTGCTCTATCAACAGGCGACCATGTTCCGAGCCCTGTTCAATGGCTTGCAGGAGTCGGTTCTGTTGCTCGATCGCGATGGGATGATTCTGGAGGCAAACCCCACCGCAGCCCAACGCCTAGAGGTCTCCCTAGCACAATTACCGGGGTCTTTTCTCTGTGAGCATTGTGCGCCGGATGTGCGCAAACAACGCCAGCGATGGTTAAAGCAGGTGGTGAAGAGTCGTGCTCCGATCTATGGCCAGGAAACCCAACAGGATCGCCATTTCAATATCAGTCTCTGGCCCTGTCTAGATCTCCAGGGTGAGGTGTCCCAGGTGGTGCTCTTGGGCTATGAGGTGACGCAGCAGAAACGGCTAGAGGCTGATCTTCAACAGAAGCGGGAACTGTTGCAATTGATTTTTGACAATATCCCCATCATGTTGACGTTTTATGATCCCCAGACGGATGAAACTCTGGTGAACCGGGAGTGGGAGCGGGTGATGGGGTGGACGATGGAGGAGTTGGAGGGGCGGGATCAGTTTCAGGAGTTCTATCCCGATCCCCAGTACCGAAAAATGGTGGTGGATTTTATCCAGCAGGAAAACCGTGCTTGGCGCGATTTCCAGACCCAGGTCCGCAGTGGCCAGCAGCTGGATACCTGCTGGGCGAATGTCAAGTTGTCCGATGGTTGCATTATTGGGATCGGTCAGGATGTGACTGCTCGTAAACGCCAGGAGCAGCAACTGCAGCACCAACTTGCCCAGGAACACCTGCTGAGCAGTGTGGCCCAATATATCCACGCCTGCTCTAATCTGGAGGACATTTTGAATCATGTCACCCAGACGGTTCGCCAATTTATGGATCTCGATCGGGTGGTGCTCTATCGGCTGGAGGAGGATGGCAGCGGGTCGATCGTGGCGGAGTCCTGTGCGGCGGAATATCCGATGATGCAGGACTGGCTTTTTTCTGAAATCTATTGCCTGGACTATCTCCAGGAGCAAACGGCACCCGAGTCTGGGTTCGGGGTCAACACCAAGGTTCGGACCCAGGCCGCAGCCAGCGCGAAGGCCAGTTCTCAGATCTATGTGGATGGGATAAGGGTCCAAACCTTGGACCAATTTGAGGCGCAACCTGGGGATCAAGCCTGGGCGCAACCGTTGGATCCGGTCAGCGATGAGTTGTTGGAGCCATCTTCTTTGGAGCCATCGCTTGATGAATTCTTGGATCCGGCCCTGGCGCGAGCGATCGATCAGTCCTCGGACCCCTCTGTAGATCCGGCTGGTTTCCCTGGTTCTGGTGGTTCCCCTGGTTTTCCTGGTTTCCCAAGCCCAGGTGATGCGCAAGCCCAGCCCCAGGCTTCGGCTCCGGCTCCGGCCCAGTCGTCTGTCCAATCGTCGGCCCAATGTGACCCGTCTTGCCTCTCTGCAGCCACTTGTGACCCTGTCGATCCCCCGGCCCAATGCACCTACCCTGTGTTGGCCATTTCCAATCTGGATCATGCATTTCTGGCTCCAGAACACCGCGAGTTGCTGAGGTTCTTTAAAGTTCGGGCCAAGCTGGTGATCCCCATTGGTCAAGGGGGAGAATGTTGGGGGGCGATGAGCCTGCATGTGTGTCGGGGACCCCGGAATTGGGAAGCCTCGGAGATCCGAATGCTTCAGCGCCTTGCGGTGCAGATGGGGATCGCGATTCACCAGGCCAAGCTGTACGAAACCTTACGGGAAGCGAACGATCGCCTCAGCCGCCAAGCCCTGTTGGATGGCCTCACGGGGATCGCTAATCGTCGCCATTTTGATGACTATCTGAAACAGGAGTGGCAACGAGCCTTCCGGGAACAGGAACCCCTCAGCCTGATTCTCTGCGACATTGACTTTTTCAAAGCGTTTAACGATCGCTACGGTCACCCTGCCGGAGATACCTGTTTGCGGCAAGTGGCCCGGTTTATCCAAGGTCAGGTGCATCGATCGTTAGATCTAGTGGCCCGTTATGGGGGGGAAGAATTCGCGATCATTCTGCCGAATACGGACCTGTCCGGTGCAAAACGCCTTGCCCAAACGATTTGCAGTACGGTACGGGGGGAGCGTATTACCCATGCGGGAGCGGCGATTTCGGCCAATATTACCCTCAGTTTGGGGGTCGCTACCTTGATCCCCCAGTCCTACCTCCAGCCTGCCCATCTAATCGAGGCGGCGGATCAGGCGTTGTATAAGGCGAAGCAGTTGGGGCGGGATCAAGTGCGTGTGGCTCGCGGGTTTTAGGGGGTGAATGGGAAGGGGATACAGGGTAAGGAGATCAATGATCAGGGGATCAATGGCGATCGATCCCTCGCTGCGTTGGGCGCGATAACCTCGCCCCTGCAGGATTCTGGCAACTGTCGGGATCAAGGTGCTTGACTTGATCCCTTGACTTGATCTCTAGACTTGATCCCTGCGACCCGGTTTGCCCCAGCGTTGTGGGTGAATGAGTAGCAAGGGTTGGAGAAATGGGGGCAAGTTTTGGTGAGTATTGGCGAGCATTGGTGAGAATTGATGGGTATTAGGGCACTTCGATTAATTGTGGAGGGCGGCTTCGTCGCCCTCCACAACCCTGATTCCTGCGTGGGTCAATGGGCGAAAATTTGGATTTTTCGAGGTGCCCATTAGTGAGTCCTAATGGGTATTGCCGCAGTCAGAATTGCGGTATGGCGAATCGTGGCATGAATCACGGTGCGCAGGAGGCAGGGTATGAATTGCGGTGTGGGTTGCGGTGCCCGAATCAGCCTGAGGATTTGAATGTCAGGGAACCGTGACTTAAAGATCCCCGTTGGCCGTAGAATTGAGTCAACTATTAAGTTAAGTCAGCTGTAGAGCCCTGCGAGGGATTGGAGGGAGTGGTGATGTTGCCCCCCTGCAACCTGAGTGACCGCGACGATCCCCCCGCAAAACCTGGATTGTTCGCCAGTGCCCTATAGAAACATTACCAACCGACTCAAGGCCAATCTCTGCATTGCATGATTCGGGATAGCACTGCGGCTTCATGACCTGGGGACTGTCCCTACGCTTTACAACCATGGCAGACTTCGCAGTGGCCTTTTCCCGCCTTGGTCGGGCAACCCTGACCTCAGAGTTGCCCTGTTCCACACCGCCCCGAAGACTGCCGACCCCATTTGACTTACGGTGCAACAGCTCCAGGTTCGGCAACCTTAACCCCTTGGTATTCACCCCTCGGCATACAGACTCGGCGTAACTGCCCTGGCTGTTATGGGGTCAATCCCCCCCCTATGCACCTAACTTTACCCTTCCGCAAGAGGTCTATCGGAGAGTCAACCATGGTTAGTAAACGCCCCCCCTTAGAAGAGATGACCCTGCGGCAGTTACGTCGGGTCGCCAGTCTGCACGGCATTTTTCGCTACAGCCGGATGCGTAAGTCCCAACTGTTGGTGGCGATCCAAAGCGCAGAGCAGCGTGCCACAAGCCCCAGCATGCCTCGTCGCTTGGAAGCTCAAGAGGAGGTGGAAGCGGCAAAGTTTAACCTGGGCCCCAATACGGCTGGGTCTGCTGGGCTGCTGACGGAGGAGTTAAATTCGGTGGATGAAAATCTCCCGTCGTTGCCCGAGGGCTATGGTGAAAGCCGCATTATTTTGATGCCGCGCGATCCCCTGTGGGCCTATGTTTACTGGGATGTGCCCAATGACCACCGGGAGCGCTTGCGCCGTCAGGGGGGGCAGGATTTGATGCTGCGGATCTATGACGTTACGAACCTGGATTTTGATCAGGAGGTTCCCCACAGCACCCAGGAATATGTGTGTGATGAGCTGGCACGGGAATGGTATTTGCCGATTACGCTGAGCGATCGGGATTATTTGGTTGAAATTGGCTATGCTTGCCGCGATGGTCGCTGGCTCGTGTTGGCACGCTCCACTGCGGTGCGGGTGCCCCCGGTCTATCCGTCGGAGTGGGCTGAGGAGCATTTTGTTGAGGTCCAGTGGCAAGAGGACTTGACCGATCGCAATGTCTATGTCCTCAATCCTCCGGCCACGGCGCTGGGGCAGGGCCTAGAACGATCCAGTAGACTTAGCCACTCCCTCAATGGCCACACCACGGGGTCCGGGCACCTGCAACCGGTGTCTTCCCACACCAACGGTTTCAGCTATTCCCAAAATCTTGCCCTGGTGGTTTCCACCCCCGCTGCGCCCACGGGAGAGCTGGGGCAAGCACAACAGCGTCCTGCTGCGGTGGCTCCCCCTCCGGTGTCCGCGCCGGCTCCCGTGGCGGCATCTGCTGCGCCGTCCCCGGGCTTGCCCGTGTCGGCGGCGGCTTTTGCGGATGCGGTGCTGACGGATGCGGTGCTGACGGATGCGGTCCTAATGAATGGTGATCTGTTGCTCCCGACTGTGGGGGAGACCGTCGATCGCCAAGCTTCGATACCACCCGCTTCGATACCATCGGAGCAGGCTCCGATGGATGCTGGGATCGCGGTTCATCCTGACGATCGGGACCCGTCCCTGTCTTCTGGGGCGGCACGACGATCGACCCCCTGGACGTTGCCCTGGGCTTTGTCTTCTTCCTCTGCTCTGCCTCGGTGGTCCCTGATGCCCCGCTCTTTCATGCTGCAGGGGGCAAGCGGTGTGGCGGTGCTGCCGCCGTTGGCTCCGGTGCGGAAGGGTTACTTGGAGGTTTGGGATAGGTCTGGAGCTGGGTCCCAGTGGTCCTGGTCCTTGCTCAAAAATACGGGGGCTGTGCTCTGGCAGTGGGCAACCCAGAAGTTGTTCTAGGATCTCTCTGTTTTTGAGGCTGGACTTCGGCTTCGCCCCCCATAATTCATCGAGGTGCCCTCGCCAAGTTTCTCCTCAAATTTCTCTCCGAATTTCTCTCCGAACTCTCCGATGCTGACTCTTCTCCCGAGACGATGCTGGCTCCTACGCTTGGGCTTTGCCAGCCTTGCCAGTGCTCTGGCTGCCTGTGGTGGCTTGCCTTCTAAGCCGTCAGCGCCCCCCCTGGCCCAGGATCCTTGGATTCAGGTTTACTTCAACCAATCCCAGAACCAAATCTACACCGAGCCATACCGCAAAAAGCGGCGATCGGGTGATGATTTAGAGCAGGTTCTTGTGGATGCGATCGATTCAGCCCAAACCAGTGTGTTGGTGGCGGTTCAGGAGCTGCGATTACCTCGGGTGGCCCAGGCCCTGGCCGATCGTCACCGAGCTGGGGTCATGGTGCAGGTGGTGCTGGAAAATGATTACAGCCAACCCTTTAGTCAGATGGGGACAGGTCAGATAGCGGGCCTAGAGGAGCGCGATCGGCAGCGTTACCAGGAATTTATCCAACTGGTGGACCAAAATGGCGATGGACAGCTCTCGGAGGCTGAAATTCGCCAGGGAGACGCGATCGTGATTTTGGATGAAGCGGGGGTTCCGCGTCTGGATGATACCGCCGATGGGTCCAAGGGGTCAGGGTTGATGCACCATAAGTTTGTGGTCCTTGATGGCCAAACGGTGGTGACCGGCTCCACGAACTTCACCCCCAGCGGAACCCATGGGGATTTTGCCAGTCCCGAAAGCCGAGGCAATGCTAACCATCTTCTGGTGTTGGACAGTGCTGAACTGGCCCAGATTTTTACCCAGGAGTTTCAGATCCTGTGGGGGGATGGTCCCGGTAAAACCTCCAATAGTCGCTTTGGTCTCCAGAAACCGCGCCGTGCGCCCCAAAAGCTCACGGTTGGCAGTACTGCGGTCACGGTTCACTTCTCCCCCACCTCGAAGGGGGATGGCTGGCCGGTCAGTAGTAATGGTCTCATCGGTCAAACCCTGGAAATGGCCCAGCGTCGGGTTGATTTGGCGCTGTTTGTGTTTTCGGATCAGCCGATTGTCGATCGGCTCCAAGCTCGCCACGATCAAGGGGTCCAGGTTCGGGCCTTGATCGATCCGGCCTTTGCGTTTCGTAACTATAGCGAGGGTCTAGATATGCTGGGGGTGGCATTGGGGGACAAGAACTGCAAGGTGGAGGCGGGTAACCGGCCCTGGACGAACCCGATCGCGACGATGGGGGTTCCGGATTTGCCTCGGGGGGATAAGCTGCACCACAAGTTTGCGGTGATCGATAGCCAACGGGTGATTACGGGTTCCCATAACTGGAGTGCGTCTGCAAATTACCAAAACGATGAGACGCTTCTGATTTTGGAAAATTCCACGGTTGCGGCTCATTTTACGCGGGAGTTCGATCGGCTTTACGGCACGGCCTACCTGGGTCTACCCAAAAGTACTCGCTCTAAGCTCCAGGAGTACCAATCCCGCTGTCTTTAGGGCACCTCGATAATTGTGTGGTGGGCGGCGGCGCCGCCTAACCCAACCCTGCTTCTGTGGGCACTGCGGTAGACAGTTGAAAGTTGCGAGGTGCCTTTAGGGTACCTCGATTAATGGTGACGCGCGGCGAAGCCGCGCAACCTAACCCTGATTTTGCCGTGGGTACTGCGGTGAAAATCTGTGTTAATCGAGGTGCCTTTTAAAAGAGCGGGGTGGGGGGTAGGTTGATGCCACACCGCCTGATGCTACGCCGCCTGATGCGATGCCCTCGGCTTTATGCTGGTCTGCACTTCGACTCAATCCCGACTTAGCCCCGACTTAGCCCATGCCAACTCCATTTCTCACGCCTTTACTGGATGCATATCAGGCCCAACGGCACGCCCAAAATGAGGCCGATCGTCAGCGCCTTCTGACCTTAGCTTTAGGGTGGTTGCAGAAGCATGGGCAAGGTTTTGGCTTCGATCGGGGTTATCTTTTTGGTTCCATCACTCAAGCGGGCCGTTTTACAGAATACTCAGATATTGATGTGGCGGTGGAGAGCTTGGGGGGACAGGTTTCGATGGCGATCAGTAGCTATTTGATGACCGATCTCGATCGGGATGTGGATTTGGTGCCCCTCGATCGCTGCCATTTTGCCGCCAAAATTCGCCGGGAGGGTATTTTATGGATCGCCTCGATCGGGCCAGACTCCAAGCCGATCTCTACGGTCAATTGATGTTGATTGACCAAGTGGATCACCGTCTCCGTCAGCGGGTCGCCGCTGGCCTAGGCACTCCGGCCCAATTGGAGAGTATTGCCTACCAAATTCACAATCTTTACTGTGCCGTAGAGGATTTGCTCAAAATCGTTGCCACCACGTTTGAAAACCATATCGGCAACGGAGGCCAATGGTATCGGGTCTTGCTGCTACGCCTTAGCCAACCCATCCCAGATGTTCGTCCCGCTTTTCTCTCGGTCACGACACTTCAACTCCTCAACCCTTTACGCAGCTTTCGCCACTTTATCCGTCATGCCTACGGCAGTGAAATTGAGCTTACACAACTCCAGGTGAACCTAGACCTGGCTTTATCAGTTCGAGAGCAAATTAGCCAGGATATTGTTAATTTCCTCGAAAATCTAGCCCCGATCGATCCTCACGAGACTCCCTAATCTGACCATGCTCACCACCGCTCCCCCTCGCCACTACAGCCCTGCTGAATACCTTACCCAGGAGGAAACCGCTGACTTTCGCAGCGAGTACCACAATGGAGAAATTATCCCCATGACCGGTGGCTCCCTCAACCATAACCGCATTGCTGGTAACATGTTTGCCTTACTGAAGATCGCCCTGCGGGGAACTGCTGCGCATGCCTTCATTGGCGATCTGCGTCTTTCTATTCCTACTCATAATCGCTATACCTATCCCGATATTCTGGTGATCCAAGGTTCGCCTCAGTTTCTGGACAATCGCACCGACACGATTCTCAACCCCACCCTAATCCTTGAAGTTCTATCTAAATCGACCCAGGACTACGATCGGGGCGATAAATTCCTATTCTACCGATCGATTCCGTCTCTACAGGAATATATCCTTGTCGATCAGTACAAAATCCACCTGGAGCAGTTTAGTAAGTTGGACGATCGTAACTGGAACTATTGCCCCTACGGTCCCGATGAGTCTGTTTTGAGCCTGACGACGCTGGGGTTAGAGTTGCCGATCGCCGAGATTTATGAAGATGTGACCTTTGAGGCTGCCGAACCGCCGCAATTGTAGCTCTGTTTAATTTTTCCTAGAGGATGAAAGCCATGGCCTATAGTGATTTTAAAATCGAGAGCTTAGTCAAGCAATTTGCCTTAGAAATTCGGGAGGTTCCCAACTACTTTGGAAATGCCCCCGCTGTAGAACCCAGCGAACTCCTAAGGCTGACCTTGGAGCGGAGCTTGAATTTGGCGGTCTCCATTAATACAGAAAAAGCCCGATCGGAGCTAATCATTGCCCCCATTTTGCTGGAGGTGAAGCAGCAGTTACAGGACCAGGTGAGCTTGTTTTCGGGAGTAGATTTTACGGTGGAGAGCGATCAGGGGCTGAATGGGGTGTGTGATTTTTTGTTGAGCCGATCGCCGGAGCAGTTATTTGTCAAGGCTCCGGTGGTGACGGTGGTGGAGGCCAAGAATGAGAATCTGAAGTCGGGGTTTGGGCAGTGTATGGCGGAGATGGTGGCAGCGCAGGTGTTCAATGCGCGGGAGGAGACGGAAATTGGAGTGATCTATGGGGTGGTGACGATCGGGACGCTGTGGCGGTTTATGCGGCTGGAGGGGCGGGAGGTTGTTCTCGATCGTACGGAATACTTCATCAAAGACCTCCCCCAAATCCTCGGCATCCTCATTTCTATGCTGAACTAACTGTGACAGTAGCGCTCCCACATCTGACGGTAGGCGGCTTCCATGTCGCGGGTGAACTGCTGACCGTTCCAGAGAGGGGCTGATTTGCGGGACTGGCGCAGTTTCCAGGCGACTTCTTTACGCAGTTGCTCATCGGTCCCCAACCGGATCCCCCACTCCACGTATTCCTCATCGGTCCAGGCGATGCCTTCGGTCACACCCGCATTCATCATAAAGGTGTAGCTATTGCGGGCAGAAAACTGTTGACCGACACGGGTGACAAGGGGAACCCCCATCCAGAGCGTCTCTAGAGTTGTGGTCGCACCATTGTAAGGGTAGGTGTCGAGGACGACATCGGCAATGCCGAGGTTGGC
>JAYKIB010000173.1:0-8178 GCA_035285005.1 Prochlorothrix sp. | reverse complement strand
TCGAACGGTGACCGGGACACGATGCCCCCTCTCTCCTTTCCTTTCCGCCCCGCCTCCATCCTTCCTTCCCTCCGCACCCGTCCGGCGAACTCGCCGCGCGCCACAGCCCTAATTCCGGTGTAGGGCACCTCGACAACCTCAAACCCATCCTCTCCATTCCCGCCCCGATCCAACTCGCCTCAACCCATCCCCATGACCCCCAAACGCATTCTGCTCTGGTTTCTCAGTCTCTTTGCCCTCGTCCTCCTGGGCAGTTCCCTCCTGGCCAGCTTCAATCAACCCCAAGTCCAGGGTCGCTTAGAACTGTACCAAACCAACCTGCTACTCGCAGCCAGTGAGTGGCAAGGTGACGGGGATCCGGACACCGTGGCCCAACTCCGCCAACAGGTTCTCGGCGACAGTCCCCGCGCCACTGCCCTGAAGCAATATCAAGAAGCACGAAACGCCGTCCTCAAGTTAGAGGAGACAAGCCCAGAGCAGGTGGGCAGTTTAGGGGAAAACTGGGCTGAAGAAGTGACCCTCAAGCAGGGGATCTTGGAGGCCGTCCAGGGCAACCCCACAATGGCCCTAGAGCATTGGCAAGACCTCCAGGCAGCCGGACCCACTGCTCCCTACAGCACCACCGCCCAGATACTCACCGGTTTATGGTCTACCCCGGCCCAAATTTGGCCCAATGCCGAAGCCCAGATTCAACAGGATTTGACCGGCTGGTTCCAAAGCCAAGCCCTGCAACGCCTCTACCAACTCCAACAACGCACCCAAGCCTTCGATCGACTCCAAACTCAACAAGAAGCAGCGGCTGAAGCGGCCCTCTTCAAACTGCTAATGGTGAGTGTGTTGCCCTTGGGGGGGGGCCTCCTGGGGGTGATCTTGCTCGTGGGACTGAGCGCCCGAGCCATGCAGCAAAAGACCGCTTTTCCCCCCGCCCCTGCACCCACGGACACAGCCACGGAGGTCGCGCCCGATCGCAGTGGCCCCAGCACCGCAGCACCCTTAACCGAGCCACTCACCGAGTCACGCACCGAGCCCGTCATAAACAGTCCCCAGGCGGCTACCCATCACGCCACCCCGTCCCCCTGGCGAGTCCCCTGGGATGGAGAAATCACCTGGCAAGTGATGATCGTGGGATTTTTCTTTGTGGGACAGGTGGTGGTCAGTCAGTTTTTGGCCCCAATCCTGCTCCTGATTCTGAAACTCTTACCCAGCCTCACGGATCCCGCCAATGACCTGCGGGCCAAGGCGATTTATGTCCTGCTGGTCTACATTGCCATGGCGATCGGGGTGACGGGGGTGCTGTATTGGTCCGTGAAACCCTACTGGCCCCTACCGGCGGGCTGGTTCCGGCTCCAGTGGCGCAGCAACTGGCTTCTGTGGGGATTGGGCGGCTACCTTATGGCCTTACCCCTGGTGACCCTCACCGCGCTCCTCAACCAGCAAATTTGGCAGGGGCAGGGGGGCAGCAACCCGATTCTCTCCCTGGCCTTGGGAAATAAAGATACCCTCGCCCTTGCTTGCTTTTTCACCACGGCCGCAATCGCCGCGCCCCTCTTTGAGGAGTTTGTGTTCCGGGGCTTTTTACTCGCCTCGCTTACCCGCTATTTCTCGGACTGGGGATCGATCGCCCTCAGTGCCCTCATCTTCTCCGTGGCCCACCTTAGCCTGTCGGAGGTATTGCCCCTCTTCGTCCTGGGCATGGTCCTGGGCTACATCTACCGCCGCACCCAGAATCTCCTGGCCCCGATGCTGCTCCACAGTCTTTGGAACAGCGCCACGCTGGTGGGTCTGGTGATTCTCGGCAGCGGTGGCTAATGGGGTTTGGGTCAAGCGGCAAGGCTGCTTGACCCAGGGCAGCAATCGGCCTGGTTGGGCTGCTTTATCGGCGGTGCGCTATGGCTTCGCCCAACGCACCCGACTGAAGCTGGGGTATCGGTCAAATTCAGCCGACTTGGCGATCGGCCTTACTGGAGCATCGTGCGGATAAAAGTGGGCAGTTGGAACGCCGCATGGTGAATATCGGCGTTGTAGTACTGGAGATCGTGGGTCTGGGCGAAGGTGGTAGCAGCAGCCCGATCAAGTCCCGTAAAAGGATGGGTGCCGCCCTTTGTACAGTAGTTAAAACTCCAAATTCCCGTGGGGTAAGTGGGAATAATAGTGAGGTAGCAGTGGGTTTGATCCGGGCCAAAAATCTGCTTAAGACACTGGTGGAGAGCCGTAAATGCGGGCTGATTAAAGGAAGGGGACTCACTTTGGACCGTCATCACCCCCTGGGGCTTGAGACAGCGATACACCTGCTGGTAAAAGGCTGGCGTAAACAACCCTTCGGCGGGCCCCACCGGATCCGACGAATCAATCACAATCAAATCAAAACTGGCATCGGCAGCCTGCTCCATAAACGCAATGCCATCGTCAATAATCAGCGTCAGCTTAGGATGATCAAACGCCTGGGATAAGCTGGGCAAAAACTGCTGGGAAGCCCGCACCACAACCTCGTCAATTTCCACCATGGTGACCCGATCGACCCCCGGATGGCGCACCACCTCGCGCACACTGCCCCCGTCACCTCCCCCAATAATCAACACATCCTTGACCGCACCGTGGGCCAGAACCGGCACATGAATCAGCATTTCATGGTAAGCGGCCTCATCCTTCTCCGTACACATCACTAAGCTGTCCACAGCCAGCATTTTGCCAAAATCAAGGGTGTCGTAGATACGCACAAGCTGATAAGGAGACTGTTCCTCAAACAAAACCTGTCCTCGGTGACGAATACCGAGCAGGTAGTTGTCACTACCATCAATGAGCCAGGTGTTGGGGTCAAGGGTGACGGGATTCATGGGACAACCTCACGTAGGAAAGGAGAGGAAAGGGACTGAAGCCAAGGGGCTCTAGAGCCGATCGATCCAACAGCCGGTCAAGGTTCTGCGGTCTCAAAAGCCTGCTGAATGCGAGATCTATTGTGGCATGGGGGTGGTCGGGTTGTGGCGATCGGGTGCAAAAGTCGGCAGTCTGTGAAGGCTTGGGTCCGTCCTGATACAGTAATCTGTACAGAACACTGCGATTCATTAACCTCGACAACTCTAGACAAGGACAGCCACTCCCTCGCCAATTCCACCGCTTCACTGCGTCCCCGAAACCTATGGCCAACTCCCTCGCAAAAACCCAACTTCTAGAAACCCTCGCAGGGCAAAATCGGGGTCTCTTCGCATCCCCGGCCCAAAAAGAACTCATTCTCGATCGCATTATCCAAGTCGAAAAATGCAACCCCACCCGCAACCCCACCCGGGCCACCAAGCTGCTTGACGGCGACTGGCGCTTGCTCTACACCACCAGTGGCGAATTACTGGGAACCGATCGCGTTCCCCTGGTGCAATTGGGCCAGGTTTACCAATGTATTCGGGTTCAAAGCCAGCAGGTTTTTAATATTGCCAATCTCGATGCCAGTCCCCTCCCCGGTGGCCTCATTAGTGTGGCGGCTCGGTTTGACGTGACGACGGGCCAGCGTCTGGCGATCGGGTTTGAACGCTTTGTGGTAGGTTTGCGTCCCATTTTGGGCTACCAAGACCCAAATCAATGGATTGAGCAGTTACAGACCGATCGGCGCTTTTTAGCGGTGGATATCAAACTGAAAACGGGCGATCGTCAGGGTTGGATTGATGTGACCTATTTGGATGAAAATCTGCGCATTGTTCGCGGCAATGAGGGTAGCGTTTTTGTCCTGACCAAAAACTAAATCCCCATCGGGTCACTCAAGGGCACCTCGCTTAATTGTGACAGGCGGCTGCGCCGCCTGTCACAACCCTGATTCTGCCGTGGGCACTACGGAGCACCTCGCTTAATTGGGTTGCGCGGCGAAGCCGCGCAACCCAACCCTGATTCTGCCGTGGGTATGCCCTAAGGTCGAAATTTTAATTTTTCGAGGTGCCCTCAATGAATTTTGGTAGGCAGCTGCGCCGCCTGCCAAGACTCTGATCCTGCCGTGGGCCATGGGGTAGGGCATAAGGAAGTCCGTGTTACCGTAGGTAAAAATCACCTTTGCGGGGATAGCCCTATGATTGCCACCGCCCCCCATATCCCAACAGTCCAACAGCCCCAACCCCCAGAAATTTTCTATCCCAGTTCCGACGGTGAACCCTTGGCGGAAACCTCTCTTCACGTTGACGTAATCATCACCCTAGTGGTCCTGCTGCGCCAATACCTGCAAGACCACTTTGCAGACCGCAATCCCCTCATCCTGGCCGACCAGTTTGTGTACTACGCGGAGAACTTCCCCCGGTTGCGCTTTGCCCCGGATGTCGCTGTCCTCTTTGGGGTTGCACCCGGTCCTCGGGACAACTACAAGATTTGGGAGGAGAAACAAGTTCCCGCAGTGATTTTCGAGATTACGTCTCCCGGCACCCAAAAGCAGGACCAGGAAACGAAGAAAGACCTCTATGAAAAAATCGGGGTCCAGGAATACTGGCTCTTTGACCCCAAGGCGGAGTGGATTCCGGAACAATTGCGGGGCTACCGCCTGGAAGGCGAAGACTACCAGCCCATTACCGATGCCCAGTCCCAAGTCCTAGGGCTACGTTTCCAGATTCAGGGACCTTCCCTAGACCTATACCGCGTTGCCACGGGGGAGAAATTACTGCTCCTTGAAGAAGTTGCCGCGAGCCTCCAAGCAGAAGCCGTAGCCCGACAGGCCGCAGAGGCTGACAAAGCCCAAGCCCAACAGCAGGCGCAGCAAGCTCAACAGCAGGCGCAGCAAGCTCAGCAGCAGGCACAGCAAGCTCAGCAGCAAGCGGAGCAGGCCCAACGACGATCGGAGCAACTCGCCGAAAAACTGCGTGAGCTGGGTTTAGATCCTGATTCAATCTGAAATACTGACGGGCACCTCGAAAAATTCAACTGTCTACCACGGTGTCCACGGCACAATCAGGGTTGTGGCCGGCGGCGCAGCCGCTGGCCACAATTAATCGAGGTGTCCTGACTTTTGAGTGCCTAGGGGTCCCTCGATTCATACAAATTTCCGTTCTGTGACCTACGCAAAAATCGGTGGGGGTGTGGGGCTGTGTCCCTTAGAGGACTTTATAAACCTAAGAGAATCCCCCCTGACCCCCCTTGTATAAGGGAGGGAAGCCTTTACTTCCCCCTTGTATAAGGGGGGGGAAGCCTTTACTTCCCCCTTAAAAAGGGGGACCGAGGGGGATTCTACAAGGGCCTACGGGACCTAGCGGAGTGCCCCCCTGCGTAGCGGGGGGCACTCCCCAGACTTGTCGCAAGCAACTGGGCGGTTGCCATAGATTGCCAAAGGGGTCCATAGCTCTCAAAGAAGCCTACAGGGTGTCACGGCGCTTTTGGGACCACACGCGCGTGGGCATCCCCCACACATAGATAAAGCCCTCCGCTGCCTTGTGATCAAAGGTGTCCTCAGCGCCATAGGTGGCCAAATCCATGGAGTAAATAGAATTGGCCGACTTGCGACCGGCGATCGTACAGTTGCCCTTAAACAACTTCACCCGCACCGTACCCGTCACATGCTCCTGGGTTTTCTGGACAAACCCATCCAACGCCTCCTTGAGGGGGCTATACCACAAACCGTTGTAGACCAGTTGGGCATAGGTTTGTTCAATCCCCTGCTTATACTGGGTCACATCAGCATTCAGGGTCAGACTTTCCAGATCGCGGTGGGCATCGATCAGCACCAGCAGACCCGGCGTTTCGTAAATCTCCCGTGACTTAATCCCCACCAGGCGGTTCTCGATCATATCGATGCGGCCCACCCCATTACGACCGGCGGCCTCATTCACCCGCTCCACCAGGGTCACCGGATCCAGCGCTTCGCCATTGATACTGACCGGGATGCCCTGTTCAAACCCCAATTCCAGATACTCCGGCTCATTGGGCGCATCGGCGATCGATCGGGTCATGGTGTAAATATCTTCCGTCGGCTCATTCCAGGGATCCTCCAGCGGACCCGCTTCCACCGCACGACCGAGTAAGTTGGCATCAATGCTGTAGGGGGACGACTTCTTCACCGGCGCCGGAATCCCAAAGCGCTCACCGTAGGCGATCGTCTCCTCGCGGCTCATCCCCCACTCCCGGGCCGGGGTCAGCACCTTCAGGTCCGGGTTCAGGGCCGCAATGGACACGTCAAAGCGCACCTGGTCATTCCCCTTACCGGTGCAACCGTGGGCCACGGCATCCGCACCGTACTTCTCGGCTGCATCCACCAGCAGCTTGGCGATCAGGGGACGGGCGAGAGCCGTGGAAAGGGGATAGCGGTTTTCGTAGAGGGCATTAGCCTGGAGTGCCGGGAAAGCGTAGTCTGCCACAAAGCTGGCCTGGGCGTTCTCCACCAGGGAAATGGAAGCGCCGGAGTCAAGGGCTTTTTGCTTGACCGGCCCCAACTCAGCCCCCTGTCCCAGGTCGGCGGCCAGGGTAATCACTTCTTCCACGCCCCACTCTTCCTTGAGATAGGGGATGCAGACGGAGGTGTCCACTCCGCCAGAATATGCCAACACAACCTTCTTTGCGCGACCCATGGTCTTGATTCCTGTCGATATAGGGTTTGAGTGAATGCCTTGCCAGATGCGTGGTTTCCCGCAGGAAGGCGCACACTGGACGGTGGCAGGGGTTCGTTTGGGACGATCGATCGGGGACGATCGCCCAAATGCCCATTAGACCAAGATTAGATCCGGGTCGGCAAGGGGGGATGTCAGGATTTTGTAAAATTGGCTACGAATTGAGGGCACCTCGATTAATTGTGGCGTGCGGCGAAGCCGCACGCCACAACACTGATTCTTACGTGGTTCACTGGGTAAGAACTTTGATTGTTCGAGGTTCCCTTGAAAAAAACTAGATTTTCCAGTATCCCAAGGTCTGACCCACCCGATCGCCAAGGCATTGAGTAGAATAGGGAGACAAATTCCCAAAACCCAGGGCTGCCGCACCCAACGATGCTGCTGCACCCAATGATTTCACACTTGCCACATTCCCTATCCTCCCCCGCTGCGCTGCCACTGTGACCCAAACTGCCTCCCCCTCCCCCCTTGCAACCCTGCTCACCATCGCCACGATCGCAACCCTCGGCGGCGGCGGGGTGGGTCTATTTCTCCGCAGCCAACCCAAGGTCTTACCCCAGGCTGGGTTGGGAATGCTGCAGCGGGAGCAGGACTTTCCCGAACGAATCTGGCCGGGAGACACGGTGGATGCCCTTGGGAACCAATCCGAATCCCTCTGGTTTGACGCCCCCCAACCCTCTGCCTACGGCGGGAATGGGGATTACGACGGAACCGAGTCTGACCCCAATCTCCTGGCTCCGGTCTCTCCTGTGCCCGATGCCCTCGCCACGGATCCCTGGGTCGATCTGGATGGACCCGTCGTCGATCCAGAGTTCGATCGGGCAGTGAACCCGCTCGTTGACGCAGAAACCGAGATTGACTTCGACAACCGGCGCGACAATATCCCCCCCGACAGTTCCCTCGACCGCTCGTCCGAGAGTTCGTCCCCCCTCTCACCCAGTACAGCCCCCCCAGGGACAGCGGGCCAAGGTAGTAGCCAAGGCGGTGGCCAAGGTAACGGCCCAATTCCTAGCCCAAACCCGGGCCAGAACAGCGATCAGGACGCCGGTCAGGGCACCCCTAGCGCTGACATCATTATCTGGGGCGACACCCTCAGCCCGGAGGGAACCGGCGCCAAGGACTCCCGCAAAAGCACGCCGACCCGAGTCCCAAGTGGCTCAGCCCCTCGCTCCGAATCGGCCCCCAGCCCTGCTCCCAGCCATCCGAGCGAAGACAGTGGGATCGAGTCTGAGGGTGTGTAGTAGCAGCTCATCCGGTGTGTAGTAGCGGTTAACCCTGAGATGGGGCTAGATGTGCCTCGCCTCCAGCAGATGTGCCTCGCCTCCAGCAAAGGAGTCCATCTTGGGCACCTGGAAAAATCCAGAGTCCTGTCCTGTGACCCCCGGGCACCTCGATTAATTGAGAGAAGTGCTGTCTCATCATGAGACTCAAACTGGGAAGGACCTCGCTAAATGATTAGCTAATAGATTGCACAAGGTCTTTAATATTTGGGTGCATCTCACTTTGGCGATGGGTAAATTTACTCAATGAAGTTTAGACAGAAAAGGGAGAGTATGAAGATATCGTTAGCTCAACTCATCACATGGACGCTCAACACAAGGCTGAACTTCAACAC
>JAYKIB010000172.1:0-3316 GCA_035285005.1 Prochlorothrix sp. | reverse complement strand
CTCCATCTCCGTATAGAGAATGCCCAGATAACAGTGGGGCATCCCATAACCCGGCACCTGGGTTGTAGAAGAAGCCTCCGCCAAATCCTGTTCAAGCTGCGCCGCCGCCTCCAGATAGCGCTTAGCCTCTGCCTGTAAATGCTGAATCGGATCCCCCTGACTCAAAACCCGTTCGAGGGGCCGAGTACTCATCACCCCCCCATCCGGTAGATAGTCGAGCGCAAACGTATAACTCATCTGCCGATCCTGCTCCAACGCCGCCTGAAACGCCACCTGATCCCACATCGGTGGAAAATCACTCAGAATCTGAGCCTGTTGGAGATGGAGAATCCCCATATAGGCCAGGAGTTGGGATCGGATCACCGGATTGATCCGAGGCTGGGCCAGGGCAAGGCGGAAGTACAACTCCGCCGTTTGCAAGCCCTGGAGCGTTGGATTCGCCCGCATATGGATCCGCGCGATCCCCATCAAGGCACGGGGGTTCCCAGAGTTCACCGCTTGCCCATAAAACGTGAGGGCCAAATCATGACGTGCCCCCTGCTCATAGTAGTCACCTAGGGCAATATTGGTGCGCACATCATTGGGAATAAAATGGAGTGCCTCCTCAAAATTGGAGATAGCTTCACCCACCTGACCCTTAAGCGCCAAATCGTACCCCTTTTGGTAATAATACTCACCCAGGCGAGGCAAGTTCGTGTTGATTGTCGCGCTCACACCCACCGTAGCCGCAGCAAACAGGAAACTGACCTCAGCTTGGTACTTCGGTGCAATGCCCAAGCTACTCATGGCTTGTTCCAAGGCTTTCCGCCCCTGGGACGTGAGCGCTCCGCCCGTCACAAAGGCCAAACCAGCTCCCTGGCCCACCGTGCCTAGCATCTGCAGCACATCCCAGCCATCCTGGGAAAAAGCCTGGGCCGTATTTGTGATAAAGCTGCCGCTGACCACCAAACAGGTCACCGTGAGGGTGTTCCAGATCCAATCGTAGTCCGTCCAACGCCGCTTAGACCGGGCGGGTTCTGGCGTTACCGCTGGCGTTCCATCCGTCCCAGACACCACAGTATCGCCCGGGTCCAGCTTCGGGGAAGACGATCGATCGCGATCAGATGCATCAAAGTCAGACATATTGAGTTTAATGGGAATCTTCCGCTTTTTCGGTCTTTGTGGCCTTACTGACCTTCTCCACCTTCGTCGCCTTTTCAGTCTTGCCCGCTTTCTCCGTCTTACCTGCTTTCTCGGCTTTCTCTCCCTTCTCCGCTTTCTCCCCCTTGGCCACCCCCGCCGCCGACTGGCGACCGAGGCGGGAAGAACTGGCTAGCACATCTAAATAGTCGTCATGACTGGCAAATTCCGGCAAGATCTCCCGGCTAAAGGCATCCGCCGCCTTCGATCGATAGCGATTGGGGTTATAAATCACCGACAACGTGCGTTTAATCACCACTTCCTCCACCGGTGCCCGATGCAACAAGGCCATATCCAGTTCCTTCTCGATCGCCGAGATCGACACAAACGCCGCCCCCAACCCCGACTGCACCGCATTTTTGATCGCCTCGATCGAATTCAGCTCCATCTCAATCTTCAGCCGCCGCGTCTCGATGCCACAGCGGGTCAGCACCTGATCGATCACCTTGCGAATGGTGGACTGGGAATCCAGGGCAATAAACTGAAGCTTATACAGATCCTCGCGCTGGATCTGGGGGGTCTGGGCCAGCGAATGGTTCGGCGGTAAAATCAGAGCCAGCTCATCCGTGGCATAGGGCACGGTGACGAGGGAATCCTGCAATTCCACCGGAATCTCGCCCCCAATAATCGCCAGGTCGATTTGACCATTGGCCACACTCCAGGCCGTACGACGGGTGGAGTGGACATGGAGCTGCACCGCCACATCAGGATAGCGCTCACGGAAGCGGCCAATCATCCGGGGCAACAGATAGGTCCCCGTGGTCTGGCTTGCCCCCACAATCAACGTCCCACCCTGGAGATTTTGCAAATCCTCCAGCGCACGGCATGTCTCCTCGCATAAGCTCAGTACCCGCTCCCCATAGTTCAACAGTAGGTGTCCGGCTTCGGTCAGTTGGGCACGGCGACCGCCTCGATCGAAGAGAGGCACATCCAGTTGGCGTTCTAAATTTTGGACCTGAAGGCTCACCGCCGGCTGTGACACATAGAGACTATCAGCAGCCCGTTTGAAGCTACCTTCCGTTGCGATCGCTTTAATGATCCGCAACTGATCCAAAGTAAAGGGCAAGTCAGACATAGTTCCCAAACGTGGAGGACAAGAGCGAGGCTGGTCAGCTCCCCAGGGCGTGTCATCAATTAACTGTAAAACTCCTGCGATATCAGAGTTACACGCCCGCCCCAGTGGTAGGAGTAGGGGCTGTGTCCCTAATTTCTGAGAATATTCCAGGCTTAAATGATGACAGCCCCTAGCAACCAGGGGCTAAACCATCAGAACCGTAACACTACCAACCCATGCCCCTTCAAAAGTATACTGACATCTTGCACCGCAACCCCAAATTCTCTGGAAGCGAGTGTTATAGCCCCAAAGTCCGCAAAAGAGGGCATCCCCACCAGGCCGCGCCGGGGGCGATCGAATCTAGCCCCACCGCTCCACCGCTCCACTGCCCCACAAGTTCCAAGCACGGGTTCCAAGAATTAAGGTCTGGGCACCTCGGTTCATTGTGGCGCCCCAGCCCCAAGCCTGAAGGGGATTCTCTTAGGTTTCCAAACCTCCCCTTCGGTTTATCACTATCCCCTGGGCCGTGCGGAGGTCACAGAACGAAAATCGGGACAGGGTACCTCGATTAATTGGATTGGGCGGCGCAGCCGCCCAATCCAAACCCTGATTCCTGCCTAGGCTGTCTCCCAAAAGTTTGGATTAATCGAGGTGCCCGACAGAAATTTGGAGTCTCCTGAGGGGCCCTAGAGAGCCCCTAAACGACAGCACCTTCCCCCTTAGAGGGAGGTTCCAAGGCGAATCTTTGGATTTTTCGCGATACCCCCAATTCGTTCCTGTTTTGCGTTGTTCCTTCCAGAAAAACAGTTTAGGATAGCCCTACCTGGGAGACCCAACCCACAAAGCTTGACGTTATCCAGCCCCACACGCTTCCCTGGGGGGGATGACCATCCTGTTCAACCCGGCAATCTGCAACTATCCTGAAAGACGCTCAGAAATGGGAAACAAAGCAGTAGTCGGGAGCATCCCACTTTCGACGAAATAGCCAAATGGGAGGCACTGCATAGGCCAGTGGGAGAAAATAGCCAGATCATTGGTCTACTGAGGTATTCGCCGATCCACCACTGGCTTGATAGGCTTCAA
>JAYKIB010000171.1:0-18409 GCA_035285005.1 Prochlorothrix sp. | reverse complement strand
CCGCACAGCGGGAAAAGCAGCGGGAATTCACCCCTTGCCAAATCTCAAGCTATGGGTTCGTTGCCCTATTGTGACCATCCGTTGCGTGGGGTGCCGGGATCAAGATGTTCCCACCTTCGGCAGGAGCCAGCCTCACCTTAGCCACTCTATCGACAAGTCTAGAGTGTGTTCCCCCCGATCGGCGAGACAGGGGGCATAATCACCCCGTTACGGAGGACAAGCCGAGGGGTGTATTTCACTTTGGTGAGTCTGGCCCTCATCCCCTAGCCCCCTATGCCCTCCGGGCAGGCGAAGCCAACGACTGCGCTCAGGGCACCGCCCGTTCGACTGTGCTCAGGACATCGCCTGTTCGGCTGCGCTCAGGACATCGCCCGTTCGGCTGCGCTCAGGACATCGCCCGTTCGACTGTGCTCAGGACATCGCCCGTTCGGCTGCGCTCAGGACATCGCCCGTTCGGCTGCGCTCAGGACATCGCTTCTTCCAAAGAGGGAGAAGGGGAATCAGATTAAAGTCCCTCTCCCAAAGAGGGAGAGGGATTTAGGGTGAGGGCTTCCACAACGGGATGGACCCGGTTGGGGGGTGTCCTCCGCGCAGCGGGGAACACCTCAGGGCACCTCGAAAAATCAAAGTTTTTGCCGAGTGACCCATATCAGAATCAGGGTTGTGACGTGCAGCGAAGCCGCGCGCCACAATTAATCGAGGTGCTAACCCCCTGTATAAGAGGGGAATGCGGCCCCTTTTTCCCTCTGTAAAGGCGGGACCGAGGGGATTCCGCAAGGGCCTAGGGGACCTAGTCGAGGTTTCCACACATCTCCTTAGCACCCTGTAACCCACCCGTTGGTTACAGGGTGCTGTTCTATTTTGAATTCTGGAACCCACCTGAAAATTTGAGTGTTGCGAGAGTCTCCAGCGGCTGTGGGAGGGACCGGACAGGGTAGGATAAAGATGAAAAAAATCTTAATTTAGCCGTTAGTTATCCATCAAAGAGGAAGTCCCTTGACTGAGCAACCCTACGGTATCCCTCCCCATGGGGGACAGCTAATCAACCGGATCGCCACCGCTGCCGAACGCCAGGAATTTCTAGACCAAGCCGAGAGCTTGCCCCGGATTCAAATTGACGATCGGGCCGTTTCTGACCTTGTGATGATCGCCATTGGGGGCTTCAGTCCCCTCAAGGGCTTTATGGGTCAGGAAGATTATGAGCAAGTGGTCACCGACATGCGCCTGAGCAATGGCGTGCCGTGGTCGGTCCCCGTGACGCTCTCCGTATCGGAAGACGTGGCCGACTCCCTGAAGGAAGGGAGTTGGGTGCGCTTGGATGATTCCACCGGCAGATTTGTCGGGATTTTGGAACTGACCCAGAAGTACCACTACAACAAGGTTCACGAAGCCACTAACGTTTACAAGACCGACGAAGAGAAGCACCCCGGTGTGGCGGTGATCTATCAGCAGGGGCCCGTGAACCTTGCGGGTCCCATTTGGCTCTTGCAACGGGATCCCCACCCTCTTTTCCCCAAGTACCAAATTGATCCCGCCACCTCGCGGGCTGCCTTTAAGGAACGGGGCTGGAAAACCGTCGTTGGCTTCCAAACCCGTAACCCCATTCACCGGGCCCATGAGTACATCCAAAAGTGTGCCTTAGAAACCGTAGATGGTCTGTTCCTGCATCCGTTGGTGGGGGCGACCAAATCCGATGATATTCCGGCGGATGTGCGGATGCGGTGCTATGAAATCATGATGGACAAGTACTTCCCCCAAGATCGCGTGATTTTGGCCATTAATCCGTCAGCAATGCGCTATGCCGGCCCTCGGGAGGCAATTTTCCACGCCCTCATTCGGAAAAACTACGGCTGTACCCACTTCATTGTTGGTCGGGATCATGCGGGAGTGGGCGACTACTACGGCACCTACGATGCCCAGTATATTTTTGATGAGTTCAAGCCTGAAGAGCTGGGGATCACCCCCATGAAGTTTGAGCACGCCTTCTACTGCACCCGTACCCAGTCCATGGCCACGACCAAGACCAGTCCCAGCACCCCCGAAGAGCGGATTCACCTCTCCGGGACGAAGGTGCGGGGGCTCCTGCGGGAAGGTAAGCTGCCGCCGCCTGAGTTCTCCCGTCCGGAAGTGGCGGCTGAGTTGATTAAAGCCATGCAGCAGTCCTAGGACCGCATCGGTGTGAGCCCGTTGACCTCGGAGCAGCGGCTCACTGTTTCGGTATGTCACTGGATAGGGCACTGGATAGGGCACCCCGATCCAGCCAAAATTTTGTCCTGTGATCCAGGCAAGAACCAGGGTTGGGTTGCGCGGCCTCGCCGCGCAACCCAACCCTAATTCTGCCGTGGGTCCTGCGGTGAAAATCTGTATTAGTCGAGGTGCCCGTTTAAATTCCTGTACCTCATGCAACTGATGGCTACAGGGTAGTTTTGGATTTGGAGCGGAGCAGCAGGTGTAGCCAGGGCGCTAGAACGGCTGCCCGTTGTATGGGGACTCCCCGATGACTGGAGCCCCAAGCATAAAACAGGACTCTAAAAAAGTAAGAAAAGACTCGGACGCAGCAACGATATCAGGCTTATTTTTAGAAGGGACCTCGATGAATCGGGATGGACGGTTGCGCTGCCCATCCCAAACCCTAAGTCTTGCGTGAGTCATCTCCCAACAAATTGGATGAATCGAGGTGCTCTGGCGGGGGACTGGGGTGAACCGATCGGGTGAGGCTGTTCATCCACTCTGCGAACGGCTGGACCGCCCTCCATCATTTTCGACTACCACAGCAGTCGAATTCGGACTGGGTGGCTGGGATATCGTGAGACCGAAATTTCCCGGCTGGCTTTCCTGTGAACCGGGACTCGTGGAGTAGGAAACCTCCCAGAGAGGGCCGAACCCACTGGGCGATGGCGATGGCAGCGGCTAGGGTATCGATCGGTTCATTGAGGCGTGTTCCGGTATAGCCCCCGCTAGTTTCCCTGCGGGTTTCGGGCCATGCTCCAGACTTGTCCCTCGCAATTTGGCGGCTGCCATATTACCTTGAGGCAAGACAATCGGGGATGGGTCACCGGGGAGATCCCGAAGGTTCGATCGCCGATGTCCCCGAATAACCACCGGGCACTTCGATTAATCCGAATTTTTGGGAGACAGCCCACGCAAGAATAAGGGTTGGGGTTGGGCGGCTTCGCCGCCCAACCCAATTAATCGAGGTGCCCCACAGTCGGATCACTTCGGAATCATTACAGTGCAAGGGCAAGATTGGGAGAGCGGTATGGTTTTGAAACGTCGGGACTTCCTGAAATCGGTGGGGCTAGCAGCGGTGGGCTTGGGTCTTTGGGACAGTGGTGTGTTGCCCCGATCGCAGGCGTACTCCCAAGCCTTGGCCCAACCCGCGCGGCGTAAATTGGCGCTTTTGGTCGGGATCGATCGCCATGGCAGTGCTGCTCCCGACTGTCCTGACTTGCGGGGATGTGTCACCGATGTGACCCTCCAGCGGCAGTTGCTGATCCATCGCTTCGGATTTCAGCCCCAGGATATCGTCACCCTCACCAATGAAGCCGCCACCCGTAGCGCCATCGAGACCACCTTTTTAACCCATTTAGTTCAGCAGGCTCAGCCCAATGATCTGGTGCTGTTCCACTTCAGTGGCTATGGCAGTGAAGTCCAGCCCTTAGCAACCGATCCCAGCCATCGTGTGCGTAGCCTCGTGGCAGCGGACAGTTATCTGCCTGCCTCGGGGCAACCGGTTCAGGATCTGCCCCTGGCTACGCTGGATCTGTTGCGATGTGCCCTCACCACCGATCGGGTGATTACGGTGTTGGACGCCGGCCATCCGGCCCATCCCCAATCTGTTCCCCTAGGGGTGCGGTGGCGATCGCGCAGCCGAGGTGCGGTGGGAGCCTGGGATCCGGCGATCGTCGCCTTTCAGGAAAAGCTTCAGGCATTCCCGCTCCAGGGCCACGCACCGGGACTGCTTTTCCAGGGGGCCGTCAATGCAACCCCCGCCCTGGAAATTGAAAGTGAGGGATTTAGCGTGGGGGTGTTGACGGCCAGCCTGACCCAAACCCTGTGGCACAGTTTGGCCACCTCAGGGGTGGCGGGGGATTGGCAGCGGATCTTGCTCCGGGTCCAGGCCGGAGCGGGTCTGTCTCAGCAGGCCACCTTTGAGGGGAGTCTGCCGCCCCAGCAGAGCCTCTCCAATTGGGGCTGGACCCCAATTGCTCCGACGGGGTTTGAGGGGGTGATTACGGCTCTCAATGCCAGTAATGGAGAGTTACGGCTCTGGTTAGGCGGGATTGACCTGTCCTTGCTCCGCCTGACCGGTGCCCGGAGTCAGTTCACCGTTGTGGAGGCTGAAGCGGAGTCCGACGCATCCACCCCTGGGAGTGAGACGGCTGCTGACAGTGTCGAGCCTGCGCCCCTGGGTTTGAAGCTGCAATGGCGCGATCGGCTGGAAGCAGGAGCTTACCTGGTCCAGGGCTATCCCGAAGCCTTCCCTCGACTGGCCGTGGGACAGGGGATTCAGGAGTATATTCGCTGGGTGCCCCGGAACCCGACCCTAACGATCGGCCTGGAACCCCAACTTGATCGCATTGAGCGGGTGGATGCCACGAGTGCGTTCGCGGCGATCGCCCAGGTGGATGCGGTGTCCATGGGCGATCGAGCGGTGGATTACATTTTCGGGCGCCTCCAAGCCCTCCAAAGTCAAGTTCTCAACACCAACCCCGATGGGTCTCTCTCCGTGTCCAATCACCGCTATGGTCTCTGTCCGCCCGGACAGGCGATTTTATCGGCCACCATCAGCAGCAGTGATGAGGCGGTTAAAACAGCAGTCCAACGCCTGGAACCTCGGTTCCGGTCCCTCATTGCCCTGAAGCTCCTGCGGTCCCTGGTGAATACCGACAGTACCCGTTTGCCCCTGAAGCTAGAGCTGAAGGATTTGAATCTGGATTTGCCCCTGAGTCGCTATGTGGCGGAACGATCGCCCAAGGTGCGTCCCTGGTTCCCCTGGCGTAATGCGGCCCCTACCCTCCAGTTCCAACTTTCCTCCACCCACTCCCTGCGTTACCAGCCCCAGAATCTGGGCGATCGACCCCTCTATGCCCTCCTCATTGCGGCCAAGTCTGACGGCTCCTTTGCCCTGGGCTATCCCCCTAGCTTGAACACGAATGCCCAGGATGCGGCCCAGTCCTGGACATTGTCTCCGGTTAGCGCCGCCCCTTCCAGCACGAATCCCAGCAGCTTAGACTGGGTGTTCAATAGTTTGACCTCGGAGGTGGAGTTGTTCTGTGTGGTTAGTACGGCCCCCTTCACTCGGACTCTGAAGGCCTGTGCCCCCGCCTGGGACGACATGCTCAAGCCCTTGCGCCTTTTGGGGAATGCCTGGGATGTGTTCCAAGCGCTCCTGGGGGATCTGCAGGAGGCTAGCCAGGGGGTTGCGCCTGCCCCTGAGACGTTGGATGCCGCGCCCCTTGCGGTGTCCCACTGGGCTGTGGTGCGGCTCTTGGGTCACGCCTAGGACAGGGCGGCTGGTGCGTTATGCTGCGGTGCCCCGGTCGAGACTGAAGCCCCAAATTTCCTTTTCTGAGATTTACGTTAATATTAATTAACATCAATGCCATCATAGATATCGGGGTACCTCGATTAACGCGGGTGGGCAGCAAAGCCGCTCGTTACCCTCCTGATCTCTGCAGGGACATCCCAGCAAGCTTCTCAGTGTTTCGAGGTGCCCATCGTTATGACAGAGTTATTACAGATCACACAAGGGAGGATAGACTCCAGTGAAGAAACGTTTGAGAAATGCAGGGCTGTACGTTCTGCTGGGCCTGGTGGTCCTGCTCCTTGGGCTGAGTGTCTTTGACAACAACCAGCCTAGCCAAGAGGTATGGCGCTACAGCCGCTTCATTGAAGAAGTGGAAAGCAACCAGGTGGCCAAGGTGGAAATTAGCCCCGATCGCACGGCGGCTCAAGTCACCGTTAACGATGCCCAAAAGGTTTATGTCAACCTGCCCGACGATCCGGAACTGTTGGACATCCTCACTCGCCACAACGTGGATATTTCCGTGCGTCCCCAGGGCGATGACAGCCTCTGGCTCCGTGCCCTCAGCAGCTTCCTGGTGCCGTTCCTCCTGCTGATCGGTCTTTTCTTCCTGCTCCGCCGTGCCCAGAATGGTCCCGGTAACCAGGCCATGAACTTTGGGAAGTCCAAGGCACGGGTGCAGATGGAACCCCAAACCCAAGTCACCTTCGGTGATGTGGCTGGGATTGAGCAGGCCAAGCTGGAACTGACCGAGGTGGTGGACTTCTTGAAAAACGCCGATCGCTTCACTGCGGTTGGGGCCAAGATTCCCAAGGGTGTCCTGTTGGTTGGCCCGCCTGGAACCGGTAAAACCCTGTTGGCGCGGGCTGTGGCCGGGGAAGCCGGTGTGCCCTTCTTCTCTATCTCCGGTTCTGAATTTGTGGAGATGTTTGTGGGGGTGGGTGCCTCGCGGGTGCGCGACCTGTTCGAGCAGGCCAAGGCTAATGCACCTTGTATCGTCTTCATCGATGAAATTGACGCAGTGGGTCGTCAGCGGGGCGCGGGTCTCGGCGGCGGTAACGATGAGCGGGAGCAAACCCTGAACCAGTTGTTGACCGAAATGGACGGCTTTGAGGGCAACACGGGCATCATCATTGTGGCGGCTACGAACCGTCCTGATGTCCTGGATGCAGCCCTGATGCGTCCCGGTCGTTTCGATCGCCAGGTGGTGGTCGATCGGCCCGACTACGCCGGTCGTCTGGAAATCCTTAAGGTCCATGCCCGGGGTAAGACCCTATCCAAGGATGTGGATCTGGAGAAAATTGCCCGCCGGACGCCTGGATTCACCGGTGCTGACCTGTCCAACCTCTTGAACGAAGCGGCGATTCTGGCGGCTCGTTACAACCTCACGGAAGTGTCCATGGATGAGGTCAACGATGCAATCGATCGCGTCCTCGCGGGTCCTGAGAAGAAGGATCGGGTGATGAGCGAGAAGCGCAAGCAGTTGGTGGCCTACCATGAAGCGGGTCACGCCCTGGTGGGTGCCCTGATGCCGGACTACGATCCGGTGCAGAAAATCAGCATCATTCCCCGAGGACGTGCCGGTGGTTTGACCTGGTTCACCCCGAGCGAAGATCGGATGGAATCGGGCCTCTACTCCCGCTCTTACCTCCAGAATCAAATGGCAGTTGCCCTGGGTGGTCGCCTTGCTGAGGAGATCATCTTTGGTGAGGAAGAGGTGACCACGGGAGCCTCCAATGACCTCCAGCAGGTGGCGCGGGTGGCACGACAGATGATTACCCGCTTTGGAATGAGCGATCGGCTGGGTCCGGTTGCCCTGGGTCGTCAGCAGGGGAATGTGTTCCTGGGTCGCGATATTGCGGCTGAGCGGGACTTCTCGGAGCAGACTGCGGCGGCGATCGACGAAGAGGTGCGGCTGCTGGTGGATGATGCCTATCGCCGTGCTAAGCAGGTGCTGGTGGAGAACCGTGCGGTTCTGGACCAACTGGCGAAGATGCTGGTGGAAAAGGAAACCGTGGATTCGGAGGAGTTGCAGGAAATCCTCAACACCAATGAAGTGAAGATGGCGGCGATCGTCTAGGGGATGGTCTAGCGCTGTTCGTCGCAACAGTAGCATCAAAGATGGGAGTTGCCTTGCCGAAGGCGAGGCGATTCCTTGGACGACTAGGGTGGGCAATAGCCCGCTCTTTTTTTATGGGTTTGGTGTCTGGGTCCAGGACACAACAACGATCGCTTCTATCCAAACCTAAGCGGATCTTTGCAAACTTCGGCTAGGTCCCGTAGGCCCTTGAAGAAATCGCCTCAGTCTCCCTTTTGACGGGGAAAAAAAAGGCTGTCCTTCCTTCGTAAGGGGGGGGGGATGCTCTTCGGGTTTCAAATATCGGGCACTCCGATTAATGGTGGCGTGCGGCGAAACCGCACGCCACAACCCTTATTCTGGCCTGGATCACAGGATAAAAACTTGGATTAATCGAGGTGCCCCGTATTCTGTAATTCAGGATTCTGCAATTAAGTGTCCTGGGATTCAGTACCCCGCGACTGGGCGATTCGTAATCGGGCCACCACCCCCTCCGGTTTCGCCTGCTCTAAAATTGCCTCAATTAAGGGACTGGCTCCCTCCGGTCCCCATGTACAGCCCTCTCGTAAGTAGACCTGGGCCGATCGACTGACCTGATAGCCCCCATAGGCCGCTGCCAGTCCCTGCAGGAGTCCTGCCCCGCCCCAGGCCGTCAGATCCCCTGTGCTCCCGCCTAAGCCAATGAATCCCTGGCTCAAGCCCTCAGCTAGGAGGAGAACTGCACCACTGGCCAGCCACCTCTGCCAGAGCTGCCCCACCCGGTACCGTGTCATCGGCAACGCATAGCGCTGGGCCAACATCCGCACCATCACTAAATCCACCACTGCTCCCGCCGCCAGATCCCCCAGCCACAGCGGGCACAGGGCGATCGACCCGGCCTTTGCCCACACCATCTGGTTGATCCTGCGCTCGGCTTGATCCTGGGCGGTTGTGATTTGAGCCTGGGCCAGGGTTTCCTCGGCGCTCCGGGCTTGAACCAGGGCATTGAGGGCTAACAGCTGCTCCCCTTCCTGGCGCAAAATTTGAGTGAGGCGATCGGCCAATTCCCCCATTTGTGGCTCCGGGGTTTCCCAGGTTTGGGTGACCGTACCATCGGCTGCTTCGATGCGGACCTGGAGAGGGGCAGGCTCTGCGGCCACGGGCAGGACATCCGCAGTGGATAGGGCCAGGGATGTGCCTGTTTCACCCTGATCGAGGAGAAATTGGCGCAATTGTTCCAGAATCTGCTCACGATCGGCCAAGGGATACAGGTCGGTTTTATTGAAGACCAACAGGAGTGGCTTCTGGAACCTTAGTAGGCGTTGGATAGCACCATACTCCGTGCGGGTCAGATCCCCCGCCACCACAAAGAGAATCAGATCCGCCTGTTGGGCAACGGTTTGGGCCATATCCGTGCGATTTTGGCCATCGATTTCATCCAGTCCTGGTGTATCGATTAAATCCACTTGAAAGCGGCCCAACGGGGTCGCTGTCCACCGTAGGGTTTGGGGCCACCGCGTTACACCGTTGATAGGGCCAGTTTCCAGCAGCTTTTGCCCCAGTAAACCATTGAGCACCGCTGACTTGCCCCGACTGACTAACCCAAACACCGCGATCGTTACAATCCGCTGTTCTAGCTTGTGAACCAGGGTGCTGAGGCGATCGATCTGGCCTTGGTAGCCAGCGCCCAGGCTGGGGCTGGTCTGGGCTTGGGTCGATCGGGTTTGGGTTTGGTAGCGCTGGAGTAGGCTGTGGAGATGGTGCTGAGTCTGGGCTAGGAGAGACTGGGATGTTGGGGCAGAGTCGAAGGGGGAAGAGACCATAGACTGTTGTGAGATTCAGGAAATGCTCAGGAGATTGAATAAATAAGGCTAATAATCACGATTCTTGTGGTTATAGGCAGATTAGGGGGGAATATCTGCGACTACCCTTATCGCGAAGCTGCCTTGGTGTATTCAGGGATGGCATTCAAGTCTAACGAGTGTCGCGGGGTGACACTCGTTAGACTGCCCGGTTGCGGGTCTCACTAACAAAACAAAAAGCTTTTTCACGCCTTCACGATCTCGGACCCTGAGGTGCGGTGGGTATTAGTTGTTAGCCTCTGGACTAGCTTGGGGAGTATCCTCAGACTTTGTGGCTTTTTCCGGGCGGAGAAGAGGGAAAGCGATGACATCCCGGATACTGGGGGAGTCGGTGAGAAGCATGACCAGCCGATCGATACCAATGCCCAATCCCCCCGTGGGTGGCATTCCATACTCCAGAGCCATGAGAAAATCCTCATCAACCCCATGGGCCTCCAGATCCCCAGCCTCTTTCTTGGCGGATTGCAGCTCTAGGCGTTGGCGCTGATCCACGGGATCGGTCAACTCCGAAAAACTGTTTGCTGTTTCCCGACCGACGATAAACAGCTCAAAGCGCTCGACTAGACCCGGCTGACTCCGGTGGGGCTTGGCGAGGGGCGAAATTTCAACGGGATAATCAATAATAAACGTGGGTTGGATGAGGCTCGTTTCAACCTTCTGCTCAAAGGCTTCGTTCAGAATTTGGCCCACACTGGGACAGTCGTCGATCGTCTCAATTCCGGCTGCGGTTGCGGCTGCCTTGGCCGCCTCTAAATCCGAGACCTCCACCCCAAACTGACTAAAATCAACACCTGTTGCCTCCTTAACAGCATCTGCCATCGTAATCCGCCTCCAGGGCGTTGTGAGGTCAATTCCAGTGCCCTGGTAGGAAAATTGCAGGGTACCGAGCACGGTTTGGGCAGCTTGGACAATGATGTTCTCCGTGAGGGTCATCATGTCCTGATAGTCGGCATAGGCTTGGTAAATTTCGATCGAGGTGAACTCTGGATTATGGCGCGTTGAGATGCCCTCATTCCGAAAAACACGACCCAGCTCAAAAACCTTCTCAAATCCACCCACAATCAGCCGCTTGAGGTGTAGTTCCGTGGCGATCCGCAGAAATAGATCCATTTCGAGGGTGTTGTGATAGGTCACAAAGGGCCGTGCTTCCGCGCCTCCCGCTTCTCCCTGCAACACCGGTGTTTCAATTTCAATAAAGCCCTGATCATCTAGATAGCGGCGAATAGAGGCTGTAATCTGGGCACGGCGGCGAAATGTCTCTCGCACTTCTGGATTGACGATTAAATCCACATAGCGCTGGCGATAACGCTTCTCCACATCCGTCAGCCCATGCCACTTATCCGGGAGGGGTAATAGGGCCTTGGTCAGGACTTCAAACTGGGTCACGACGATCGACAGTTCGCCCTTATCCGTGCGTTTGATATGCCCTTTTACGCCCAGGAAGTCGCCCACATCCGTCAGGGTTTTGAGGGTGCTGAAGGGGGAAACATCGCTGGCGGGCATCTGGGCTGCGATCGTTTTTTTGTCTAAATAAAGCTGAATCTGACCTGTTTCATCTTGAATTGTGAAAAATGCAAGCTTTCCAAAGACCCGCCGCGCCATAATCCGCCCTGCCAAGGAGACCGACACATCAGTGACTTCGGCTCCGGCCTCTAGATCGGCGTAGGTGGCCTGAAGTTGGGCGGCGGTGTGGCTGTTGTCCCAGCGGTAGGCGTAGGGATTGAGGCCCTGGTCGCGGAGTTGCTGGGCTTTTTCGAGGCGGGTGGCGCGGAGGTCGGACATGGTGGATGGGGTGGGGAAAGGTGAGGGGAAATCGATGGGCGATCGGCGCAACCGGGATGCCCCACGGAGCTGCACGACCCACGGGGCACTGCCCCAGAGGGTCATTTTAACGGTAAGGTGGGCCGAAACAAAGGGTTTCTTGGGGAGCGATCTCGGGGACCGACAGGCGGGATTCCCGAGGGAGCGGATCGCCTGGGGCCATGGGTCAGATGGGAGCAATGCCCCGGGGGGAGGGATGGTCCTAGGATCGGACTGGTTGCCTTGTGACTGGCGGAGAAACTACCGTAAAAGTAAAGGAGCACCGCCAGGAGCACCGCCAGGATTGTCTTCTAGGTGCCCCCGTTGACTGCTCACTGCTCACTCACCTATGGACCTATGACTCTGGCTCCCGTAACTCCTGCGCCGTTAATGCCGGTGACTGCGGCGGCGATCGATCGTCGCGATCGATTCAGTCTGACCTTTGCCCCGCTGGATCTCGATCGGGCTTACCAGGACGCGGATGATCCCGCCAATGGGGCCGTGGTGGTCATGAGTGGGACAGTGCGCAACCAGACCGACGGAAAGCCCGTGGTGGCCCTGGAATATCAGGCCTATGAGCCCATGGCCTTGGAGGTGTTTAAGGCGATCGCGGCCCAGATTCGCCAGCAGTGGCCCACGGTTAATCGGGTGGTGATTCATCACCGCACAGGACGGTTGGAGATTGGTGAAATTAGTGTACTGGTGGCCGTGGGCTGTCCCCATCGGGGGGAAGCCTTTGCTGCGTGCCAGTATGCGATCGACACCCTCAAGCACAATGCTCCAATCTGGAAAAAGGAACTCTGGGCGGATGGGTCCAGTGAGTGGGTGAGTATTGGCGCCTGTGAGCAGGACTAAATGGGGTGATCGACAGGACACCTCGATGCATTCAAACTTTGAGGAAATGACTCACGCAGGAATCAGGGTTGGGTTGGGCGGCGAAGCCGCACGCCACCATTAATCGAGGTGTCCAAGGGCCGAACAAAAAGAGCCGAACAAAAAGAGCCGAACAAAAAGAGCCGAGATAATGACTATCCCAGCTCCCCTTAAGATCTTCCAAATTTGTAATTTAAACTGCCCCAGACCAAACCCGGGGCCTTGTCAAAACCGATCGACTTCTAGGGCAGGAAACCCAACGGATCCCCTGCCCCATCGATCGCCATTCATCCTAGAGGGGATGGAACAGCAGATCCGGCAGAAAACGGTTGAACTCAATCAGCAGACCCGCAGTAAAGGTCAGCCATAGTGCAGCCACCACGGGCGCACTGGTCAGAAACTTAGCGAAATTTTGATCCATGATGGTGTCTCCTGGAGGGTATTTCCTGGATGGTGTGTCCTGTGTGGTCTCTGAAGCAGAACCCCAGCAGGGAGTTGCTCAAGATGGGGGCTAGCCTTAGCCCACCATCGGGAATCCGTCCCTAGCGAGGGGAAGTGGTGACCTTGCTGTCATCAACCGTCAGGGTGCCAGAGGAAAACTCTTGGAACGCAGCCACGGGCCAGGTGAAACCCGACATCGCACACTGCATTGCCAGGGGCACATCGATGAAGATTTCGTAGTCCACGGGGTTCTTACGCTCGTGAACTGCGATCAGGTAAGCGCGACCGACCCAGCCAATCCAACCGGCGATGTAGAGGAACATTAAGCCAGGGATGATGAAATCACCCGCATGGCTCCAGCGGCCATCCACGATCAGGTGGGGTAAACCCTCTTCACCACAGAGTGCAGAGGCATAACGCTCAAAACGAGCCTGGGCTTGGGGAGTCGCAGCGGCTTCAGCGCGAGCAATGAAGGCAGCGGATTCGCTACAGGGGGTTAAGCCCGCGACGGCTGCGGAAGCGGCGGGAACCGCACTAAACCACAGGCAAACCGTTAGAACGAGAGCAAACAATCGTCGCATGGATATTGTTTCCCTTCAATAACAAAACAAAAAGCTTTTTTCACACGAGACCCCTTGAAACCGTCCGGCATGGGGGTTGTCAGGGGGCTAGAAACGATCGCAGAAGCCAGCAACCCCAGCGGGACTGTGCGGAGAATCCGGACAGGAGCCCCAGGCAGCTAGCTCTGGAAGTGGGTATGATTGGGAGGGGCCAACAGGAGCTGTTGAACCGCCACCCCTTGCGTGGGTTTAGCGGAAACCCGACTTAGGTGGGGACTGAGGTCGGGGAGACGGGCTGGGAATCGGGCCGCACAACACGTTGCCGATCGATGCAGACTGTCCATGACCCAGACCTTGGCCCAAGTTTGACGCAAATATTTAATAAACGTATCAGTGAATGGCAATCGTTCTAGGGATTGAAACAAGTTGTGACGAAACCGCCGTCGCAATTGTGAAGAATCGTCAAGTTTTAAGCAGTGTGGTTCGATCGCAAATTGAAACCCATCGGCACTATGGGGGAGTGGTGCCGGAGGTGGCCTCGCGCCAGCACTTGGAGGCGTTGAATCCGGCTTTGGGGGAAGCCTTCGCCCAGGCGGGGCTGGCTTGGGGGGCGATCGATGCGGTGGCGGCGACGGTGGCGCCCGGATTGGTGGGGGCGCTGCTGGTGGGGCTGATGGGGGCAAAAACCTTAGCCATGGTCCAGGGCAAGCCGTTCCTCGGGGTCCATCACCTGGAGGGGCATATTTACGCAGCCTATCTCGACCAGCCGGATCTTAGCCCCCCGTTTCTCTGTTTGCTGGTGTCTGGAGGTCACACCAGTTTGATTCGGGTCCAAGCCTGTGGCCAGTACGAGACGATCGGCCAAACCCGAGACGATGCGGCGGGGGAAGCTTTTGATAAGGTGGCGCGGTTGCTGGACTTGGGCTATCCGGGGGGACCAGCGATCGATCGCCTTGCCGATGGGGGTAATCCCCAGGCATTCCCCTTACCCGAAGGCAAAATTGCCCTGCCCAGCGGTGGCTATCACCCCTACGATTCCAGCTTTAGCGGCCTCAAAACAGCGATGCTGCGCCTGACCCAACGTTTACGGGAGCAGTTACCGCCGGACGAGCCGCTACCGGTGGCGGATTTGGCGGCCAGTTTCCAAACAACGGTGGCGCGGGCCTTGACAAAGCGGGCGATCGGCGCGGCCCAAACTTTGGGTTTAGGAACGATCGCGGTGGGGGGAGGTGTGGCGGCGAACCGGGGACTGCGGCGGATGTTAACGACCGAAGCAGAAGCCCTGGGGCTGCGGGTGCTGTTTCCGCCCCTGAAGTTGTGTACGGATAATGCGGCCATGATTGCCTGTGCGGCGGCGGAGCACTTTGAGCAGGGCGATCGATCGCCTTGGGATTTGGGTGTTCAGTCTCGGATGCCCTTGGAGCGGGTGATGGCGCTCTATGGTAGCGCGGATCCCCAGTAGCGCAGATTCCTAGTGGTACGGATCCTCAATCGCGCAGATCCCCAGCTTTGGCTGGGACACCCGCTTGACTGATATAAGAGGTCAAAAGAGGCCATAAGAGGTCAAAAGAGCTCAAAAGAGGCCAAAGGGGGGTCGAAAGGGGAGGTCGAAAGGGGTCAAAAGGGGTCAAAAGAGGGCACAAGGGGCAAACGCGATGGAGGCGAGACCGGGCACCTCGATTCCTTGGGTCCTGGGGCGGCTAATGGGGTAGGGCAGCAAAGCCGCCCTACCCAACCCGGAGTCTTGTCCGGGTTGCAGGATGCCAACGTGGTGCTTGCGAGGTGCGCTAAAAACTCCAGCTTTTCCAGAGGCGATTTTCCCGCAGAACCTGCTCGCAGATGTCCACCACCTTGGAGTCATAGATTCGATCGCGTCCCATTTGCAATTCATCTAGAGCGGCCACAATCCCCAAAGCACTCCGGTAGGGACGATGGGAACTAATGGCCTCCACCACATCCGCCACGGTCAAAATTCGGGTTTCCATGATGATATCCTTTGCCTTCAAACCCTTGGGATAACCCGACCCATCCAACCGTTCATGGTGTTGGATAATCATGTCGTAAATGGGCCATGGAAAGTTGATATCCTTCACAATCTCAGCCCCCACGGCTGGATGGGATTTCACGAGCTCAAATTCAGCCGCAGAGAGCCGGCCGGGCCGACAGAGAATTTCCGCAGGCACATAAATTTTGCCGATGTCGTGGATCAGTCCCCCCAGGTACAGTCCATGGCACACTTCCTCCGACAGACCCATGGCCCTGCCGATCGCTACTGACAGTTCCGCCACCCGCCTTTGATGCGATGCGGTGTAGGGATCCCGATAGGACATGGTGTTGACTAGGGATGCGATCGTGCTTTCGAGCACCTGGTTGAGTTGCTGGCTCGATTCCACCGCTTGTTGGGCCAGGGAGAGGCTGCGGAGACCCGCCTCAATGCCCTGGCGCATTACCTGCATCAGTTCCCTCACTAGCTCAGTCAGTTCATAATTGCCGCGATCGAGGATGCAAATGGTGCCAAAGGTGGAGCCATCGGGCCAGAGGACGGGCATGCCGTAGTAGAAGGTCATCCCCAGTTTTATATCGGGGTTCTGCTCCCAATCGGGGTCGTCGAGGGCGTTGGGGACTAGAAGGGGTCTCCGCGATCGCAACACGGTTTCGCAGTAGAGGCCATGGCCTAAATCCGCCTTTTCACCTGGCTCGTAGGGATTGTTGGGCATGGAGGTGGAGGCGGCGGCCACTTCGATCGTTTGGGGATGAATTTCCATCACCAAGGCAGCGGGCACATTGGCGGACTTAGCCAGGACATTGACTAAGCTTTGCCAAGCTGATCTCAAGCTCTCATCAACCGGGGGCTTATCTAGATCTTGGTGATACTCGACGATAAACTTGGATTCGTTGATGGCAGCCATGGCACACATGCCTCATCGTGAAGAGCTTGATTGGGGGTCGATCGAGAGGACCAGCCTAGACAGCAGTAGGACAACGGTACCTTGATTCACCAGCTGGATGCGTGGGTTGAGACGGTAACCAGAAAAATCCTAGTTTGCGTCCCATGATTCACGTCGGACTTCGGGCTGTGGCGATCGGTTTTGTCGCTCAGCTTTGTCGCTTATCCTGAATGATCCACCCCTATGATATCGAGCCCCCCAGCGTGACTGCGGGGGCTATCCCCCAGGTGTGTAGAACTGAGTTGCGCAGAACTAATCGGTAGAACTGAATCCGGGGATTCACTCCCTCATGGTGTTCCAAATAACTGGTCCGTTGCTGTTGGTGGGTTGCGGGACGGAAGGTTATCGTTTGTGAGCTGTGCTGGGGCTGGGAACCGGTGAAAATTTTAATCTGTTAGCGACTGCGATCGATGCCAGCTCCCACAGGCTTGATTTTTGCGTCGATTACTCGCCAAAATTGGGATGTTATGAGGTGCTCTACAGTCTTTAATTCTAGCAAATTTTATAAGCTTCGGCATTCCTTTTGTCGATCGTGGAAGCCTAAGGGCGATTTCAGACACTTTTGAAATAGTTCTGACTATTTCTCACGGGTCCTACGGTAACCGTCGATTTTCCCACGATGGGGCTGGGGAGTGCTTCCCCGCGTAGCGGGGAAGCACTCCGTCGATAGAACTTTAGGGCACCTCGATTCATATAGATTTTCACCGCAGTACCCACGGCAGACTCAGGGTTGGGTTGCGCGGCGTCGCCGCGCAACCCAATTAATCGAGTTTCCCTTTAGACTTTTTTCTATCCCTGCGTTTCTGCGTCAGCGGCTTGACGAGGGGTCCAGTCGGGTTTGACCACTTGGCGGGTGCGGGCGATCGCCAGTCCTCCGTCCGCCACATCCTCAGTCAGTGTCGAACCGGCTGCGATCGTCACATCCTTGCCCACCGTAATCGGTGCAACCAGAACCGTATTGGATCCGGTTTTGGTGCGATCGCCGATGGTCGTTGGATGCTTTTGGAAGCCGTCATAGTTCGCCGTCACGGTGCCCGCCCCCACATTGACCGACTCACCCAGGGTTGCATCCCCCAGATAGGAGAGATGGGCGGCATTGGTGCGATCGCCGATCGTCGCCTTTTTCAGTTCCACAAAGTTCCCAATCCGGCACTGGTTACCCACCAAGGTTCCCCCGCGAATATGGGCAAACGGACCCACTCGGCACTGATCTGCCACACGACTATCGCTAATAACGGAGTATAGAACCGTTGTTCCGGCCCCAATTTCGCTATTCTCAATCAAACTGTTGGGACCAATGCGGCATCCTGCCCCGATCGTCGTTTTACCACGCAAATGGGTTTGGGGTTCAATCACCACATCTGACGCAAGCTGTACATCATCATCGATCGTGATGCTGTCGGGATCGATCAGCGTTACCCCCGCCGTCATCCAATCCTCCTTAACCCGGCTTTGCAGCACCGCATAGGCTTCCGCCAACTGACGACGATTATTGATACCGAGGGTCTCGTGGAAGTCTTGCACATCCATCGCCGCCACCGGGCTGAGGTAGTCCACCACCTCCGTGAGGTAGTACTCCTGCTGATCGTTGTTGGTGCTGAGGCGGGGTAGGGCTTGGGCGAGGGCAGGCCAGGAAAAGCAGTAGACTCCGGCATTAATGCGGCAGTTTTGGCGCTGGGCTGGTGTGCAGTCCCGATGCTCAATGATCTGGGTGAGGCGATTGTTACCATCGCAGAAAACGCGACCATAACCCTGGGGGTCCGGGGCCTGGGCCGTGAGGAGGGTGGCCTGGTTGCCGTCTTGGGTGTGGGTGGTGAGGAGGCTGTCCAGGGTCTGGGATCGCAGCAGGGGGACATCCCCGTTGAGGACGAGTAACTCCCCCTCAAACCCGTCTAAGTGGGGCATAATCTGCTGGACCGCATGGCCCGTTCCCAATTGCTCCGTTTGTTCCACAAAGGTCAGGTGGGGGTAGTCCTGGAGGGCGGTTTTCACCGCTTCGGCTTGGTAGCCCACAATAACGAAGGTGTGGCTGACGGGAAGGGGGTCGATGCTGCGAATGACCCATTCCACGAGGGATCGTCCTCCCAGTTGATGGAGAACTTTGGGGAGGCCAGATTTCATCCGGGTTCCCTTGCCTGCGGCGAGAATGGCAACTGCAACCATGCTGCTTCTGTGTTGATGGGTTAATGCGTGGACACTGAAAAGCTAAAGCCCTGGGAGCATCCCACTTTCGTTAACCCCCCCTAGAAACCCCCTACAGCAATGGCCCTCACCCTAAATCCCTCTCCCAGAACGGGAGAGGGACTTTAAGAAGTCTCACTCCCCTTCTCCCGGCTTGGGAG
>JAYKIB010000170.1:0-7149 GCA_035285005.1 Prochlorothrix sp. | reverse complement strand
ACGGTTTTAGCGGGAATCAGTGGTCAAGTCCTGGGAAATTACTTCAAAGTTCCCTCAGTACCGGACAAAAAAGTGATCAGAATGGCCCTAAACCCTTACAGGGTAGGCATTTGAGTCTGATCGTCTGAAACCCTTGTATGGTAGGCGTTTCCAAAGTTTTGTCCGGTACAGAGCAAAGTTCCCAGTATTGTCTTTTTGCTATGTTTTGGTATTCTCCTCGGCCCCGATGGCCTTGGAATGCTCCATCCCCAAGAACTGGGGGAAGGCCTATCTGTGATTGTCTCCCTCTCCGTGGCTTTAATCCTCTTTGAAGGGGGACTGAGCCTTCAGGTGCGAGAACTCGCGAAGATTTCCGATAGTCTGCGAAATCTGATCACAATCGGTCCCCTGATTGCCCTTTTTGGCGGAGGAATCCTAGCGCACCTCTTTGCGGGCTTTCCCTGGCCCCAGTCTTTTCTGTACTCCTCCTTGGTGGTGGTCACGGGACCCACGGTGATCAGTCCCCTCTTGAAACAGGTGTCGGTGGATAAATCCGTGGCAACGCTACTGGAAGGGGAAGGGGTACTGATTGACCCGATCAGCGCGATCGGTGCAGTCCTAGTACTGGACGTGGTCCTCAACGGTGGCGGTGAACCGGCGGTTTTGATTACCGGCTTGGTTACCCGTTTAAGCATTGGATCCGCGATCGGTGGCAGTGGAGCCTGGGTTTTAGGCTGGTTTCTGCGGCGGGCAGACTTTATCAGTGCCGATCTCAAAAATTTGGTGGTTCTCTCCTGGCTCTGGAGCCTCTATGGACTGGCCCAATTTGTGCGAGATGAGTCGGGCCTGATGGCCGCCGTGGTGGCGGGGGTGGTGCTCAGTTCCTACTCCTTGCCAGAACTGCGGTTACTCCGGCGATTTCAGGGCCAATTGACGATTCTCTCGGTCTCTGTCCTATTTATTCTGCTAGCCGCCGATCTTTCCCTCGCCACACTCTTCAATCTGGGGCTCGGTGGACTCTTGACAGTGTTTGGCCTGATGTTTGTGGTCCGCCCCCTCAATGTCTGGTTTTGTACCCGTAACAGCAGCCTCTCCCAGGCCCAAAAGTTGTTTGTCAGCTGGATTGGTCCGAAGGGCATCGTTTCTGCTTCGGTGGCCTCTTTGTTTGCAATTTTGCTGGATAATGCGGGACTGCCAGGGGGAACTGAAATTAAGGCATTGGTCTTTTTGACTATCATTATGACGGTCTTTGTCCAGGGCTTAAGCGCCCAATGGGTCGCCCAATATCTAGGTGTGACCGCAACCCAGGCCAAAGGAGTCGTGATTGCGGGCTCTAACCCCTTGGCACGGCTGATTGCGCGGTTATTCAAGGATCGGGAAGAACCGGTGGTGCTGATTGATACTAGTGCTGAAGCGGTGAGGGCAGCCCAGGAGGAGGATCTCCAGGCATTCCTCAGCAGTGCCATGAACACAGAGGTGCTAGAGGCAGCGGGCCTGGAGGGGATGGGGACGTTTTTGGCCCTGACCAGCAATGGAGAAGTGAACGCAGTCTTGGCCGATCGGGTGCTGGAGGAGTTTGCCCCCCCCAATGTCTTAGCTGCCGTACCCAGTGGAGGGGACAGCAAGTCCAAGTGTCCCCAGGTACAACCGGCGCTGATTTTTGATCTGTCCCTCAAAACCTGGAACCACTATTTGGAAAGTTCTGAGGCGAAATTAGTGGAAATTAGTCTTCAGGAACCGGGATTCTTCTATCAGCAAACTTACTTGCAGGCTTTAATCGATATGGGGAAGCTGATTCCCCTATTGGTCGATCGCCAGGACCAAATCCGCGTGGTTCAGGCGGGTCAGGTGTGGCAGGAGGGGGATCACTTGGTTTGCTTGCTCCAGTCTCCCAAACCGAAGTTACTCAAACAACTATCGGGCGAGAACCCAATTCGCCTCACCCTGGAGAAAATCCCCCAGGTCACGGAGCTACCACTGCCGACGGAGTTTGTGATGCAGGCGGCAAAACAAGCGGAAACTGCCTTGAAACAAGCGGAAGGCGGTTCACCGGTGACTACTGTGGCCCCGGCCTCGGTTGCAGTTGCGGAAGCAACTTCAGGCGCTGCCACTCCACTGCCCGCAGAGGTAAAGGAGTCCTAAGTTGAGGGAGTCTGGGGTTGGGCGAGAGGCTCGCACTCCAGACCCCGGTGCCGAGCATCGGCCCAAAAAGAGCCCTCCAGCGTAGCTGGAGGGCTCTTTTCACACAGTTTCAAGCAACTAGTCCCCCGTTCTTGGGGACTGGTGCATTGCGTAGGGGACTATTGGGGACTATTTTTGAGTCAGTTGGGTCAGTACTTGGCTCGATCGACTGACAAAGGACTTCATCCCATCCGCATCGAAGCCCTTTTGGGCCATCAGTGCCAAATCATAGATATGTTGACACAGGGCCGTCGCCAACTCACCGGAGGCCGACTGACCCGAACTGGTGATGATACTGCCTTGGCTCATATTCATCAGGTTCTGGATGAGGGGGTGGTTAGAGTTCACCATCAAAATATGGTCATTGGGCATCTGAATCGAGTCCTGCTGCAGCATTGCGGCCATTTCTTGCATCCGACGGGTTTGTTCCGGCAACAGTACCATCGCAGGCGGGGTGTTGCTGTCATCCCCCTTCAGGGCCTGCACCTTGATGTTAACCCGAGGCTTATTAATGGCCTGCTCAAACAGCTCCTTAATTTGGTCTGTCCGGGTTTTATTGGTGCTGGGATCAACGATTTCGCTGGACTTATCCTGATCCATCAGGCTCTCGTCCAAATCCGAGTCCACCCGCAAGAACTTCACCTCCGAGTACTCCTGCTCCAGGAAAGAGATAAAGTGGGTATCGATGAAGGAATCCAGAAAGAGAACCTCTAGGCCCTGGTTTTTGTGCAGCTCAACATAGGTGGCTTGGCTGGCTTCATCCGTGGCGTAGTACACGCGGTTTTCGTGCTTCGCTTTGTTGCGCTCCAGGTACTCGCTGAGGGTGGTGTAGCAGTAGCCCTTGTCGTCCTTAGCCACCACATCGCCTTCGTTGGAGGCTTCCTGCCACGGATCATCCGCGTTGGCCTGAACCTCTACCTTGGGTACCTCACCCGTCCCAGCACCGCCCATCTCTGCCGTGGAGCGGTAAATAATCAGGTCTTCCACCTGTTTCTTGAACTTATCGTCATTGAGCGCCCCAAACTTGACGAAGGTGCCCAAATCCTGCCAGCCCTTAATGTAAGCGGTACGATCGTCCCGGTAGAGCTCCTTGAGGCGATCGCCCACCTTCTTCGCGATAAAGTTGGCAATGCTGCGCACCTTCCGATCGACCTGGAGGGCACTCCGCGACACATTGAGGGGGATATCGGGGCTGTCGATGACCCCCCGCATGGGCAGCAGGAAGCGGGGTACCACCTCTTCGCAGTGGTCACTGACGAAGACCTGGTTACAGAAGAGCTTAATTTCCCCTTTGGTGATATCCACATCGGGTCGCAGTTTGGGGAAATAGAGAATCCCATTGACGAGGAAAGGATAGTCGGTGTTGAGGTGGACCCAGAGGAGTGGATCCTCCTGGAAGGGGTGTAAGTAGCGATAAAATTCGAGGTAATCCTCATCAGTGAGATCGCGGGGAGACTGGCGCCAGATTGCCTTTTGTTTGTTGGCAACGTCATCCTCCAGCTTGATGGGGAAGGGCATGAAGTCGCAATAGCGCTTAATAAGGCTGCGAATCCGCGCCGGTTCTAGGAATTCTTCCTCTTCCTCTTGCAGATGCAGAATAATGCTAGTGCCACGCTCCGTGCGATCGGAGTCCGTCAGCTCAAAGCTCGGGGAACCATCACATTTCCAGTGGACAGCCTTAGCCCCCTCTTGGTAGGACAGGGTATCGATCTCCACTTCCTTCGCCACAATGAAGGAGGAGTAGAATCCCAGACCAAAGTGGCCAATAATTGAGTCTGCCCCTTCCCCCTTGAATTTTTCAATAAATTCCTCCGCACTGGAAAAAGCCACTTGGTTAATGTACTTTTTCACCTCGTCGGCGGTCATGCCGATGCCATTATCGGAAATGGTCAGGGTCTTTTTATCCTTGTCGATCGAGATGCTAATCTCCAAATCCCCCGTAGCTCCCTGGAAATCCCCAGAATAGCTCACCATTTTCAGCTTATTCATGGCATCTACGCCATTGGAAACCAACTCCCGCAGGAAGATCTCATGCTCGGAGTAGAGGGATTTTTTGATGATTGGAAAAATATTCTCGGTGTGGATTGTAATTTGGCCTTTTTCCAATACAGTCATATGCGCTGCCTCTGAGTATTCCAGATAACGATTTTTCCAGTAACGGGTTGCAGTCCTGCGATTGTGAGGGCACCGATCGATTGCCGGAACCTGGGGTCTTGACCCGTGGCACCCAGGGCTTGTGTTATCGCGGTCCGATCGCGGTCCGATCGCGGTCATGCGGAACCCACTGATCGTGAGTTCACCCCTGTTTATGGTCTGGCGATCGATCGTTTTTTACAGCTAGGGTGGCCCCCGTTTGAAGTGCGGATCTCCCTACAGCTGAGGAATCTTGGGGAGATGGGCATCTGGATGGACTGGGTTTGACAGCTTTGCCATCCAGCCCAATCCTAGCCCTGCGGTGGATACCGCTTGGGCCTAAACGCGGGTCACCGTCGACTCCTCCGGTTGATTCACCCGGCACACCCGTAACGCTTGGCGCAACTCCTGCACCGACCCATAGCGCTTCTCTAGCCCCGGATCCAATAACCGACTAATAATCCCCGCGAACATCTGAGAAATACCAGGAATCACCTTCTGGTAAAACTGGGCATCCCGATCCTGGTAATGGTGAATCTGCATTGGATTTTTCGCCGTCAGTAGAAAAATCAACGTTGCACCCAAGGAATACAAATCCGACTGAACCCGAGGATGGCCGCGCTCCTGCTCCGGTGCTGTGTAGCCCCCCGCCGTAATCCGCGTTGCCTGGGCCGAACTCAACGACTTCACCGCCCCAAAGTCCACCACCACAATCCGCTGATCCCGATAGCGCAGGACCAAATTCGCCGGTTTAATATCCCGGTGTAAAATCGGTGGATCCTGGCTGTGGAGATACTCCAAGACATCACACACCTGCAACGCCCAGTCCAACACCTGATCCGGGGTCACCGTGCCCCGTTGCCGCACATATCGCTTCAAATCCAGACCCTGGATCACGGCCATCACCAGGTATAGCTCGTCCTTTTCGCTGAAAAAATCTAAAAACTGGGGAATATTGGGGTGATGGAGGCGCTGTAGCGTTCGAGCCTCTCGTTCAAATAATTCCCGTGCCTTTTTCGATCGCGCCATCTCTTCCCGCATCTGCTTCAGCACCACCAGTCGCTGCTCCAGTTCAAAGGCATAGCGATGGGAACTGGGGGGGAGCGTCCCTTGCTTCCAGGCCAAAAACGTTGCCCCCATGCCGCCCCGGCTCAGGGGCTTCAGGATTTGGTAGCGGCCAATTTTGCCCAAATCTAGCAGCGGCTGACCACAGTGAATGCAAAACAGTGCTTGGGGCGTACTATCCGGGTGGAAGCAAGGGTAATGGGGATCTAATGCCCCACCTGGTGTTGAGGCAAGCTTCGGTAAATGCTCTACCCAGTTGCGTCGTGCCTCCGGACCTGCCAAACTCGCCTCCGGTAGCCTCAGCCCCAACAGCGTCTCGTGCCCCTCACTCCAATCCACGGGAGGCCCCGTATCCACAATCCTGTAGTAAAACCGCAGCCGAGGCCCCTTGGACGCAAGCTGAATGATATCCCCATCTTCTAGGACTGCCTGCTCTACTCGGTTACGGTTCAGAAATGTCCCGTTTTTGCCTAAACTCCGAATAATCCAGCGATCGGGGGGACTCGCTTCCCTGTCAGTTCCGTTTCTCGCCCTCGTTTCCGCCTCGTCACCCGTACCGAATTCGGCCCCCAGGGCCCCGGTGCCAGACCCAGGCCGAGTCAGCCGATCGATCGATTCCTGGCGATCGGATTGCGCCCTAGGGTCCAGACCCGGTGCAGCGCCGGGGCGCAATAATGCCCCATCCTGGGGAGACCAGGGCCGTAACTCCACATGCCGTCGCGAAATCAGAGAGTCCTTGAGGACAATGTCATTGTCTGCCGATCGGCCAATACTAATGGGAGCTGTGGTCCTAAACTCCCACCAGCGTACGGGATCGAGGCTTTGGGGCTCTAGAAACGCAATACTAACCACTGCCCTAGGCCGTCAGGCTAGCCATGTTAGGCTTCACCTTGGCTCGCACTGCAATCACCGTGATGTTGTCGTGACCATTGCACTCATTGGCCAGATCAATGAGATCCACAACCCCCGCGTCCAAATTACTCATGGAGCTAATCAGGGGCTTAATGTGGGTTTCCTCCGATTCCTCTAGCAAATCATTGTCCGAGAGACCATCGGAGCACAGTAGGAAGAGACTATCCTCATGAATCTCTAAAAAAGCAATATCTGGTTCCACACAATCATTATCCCGAGGCCCCAGGGCTTGGGTGAGTTGGTAGGCATCGGGCATCGCGTAGGCCACCTCAGGATCCACGCCGCGCTGGATTTCCAGCTGCCCCAACTCATGGTCCAGGGTTAACAACTCCAGCCCTTTCTTGCGGGTGTAGCGGTAAATACGGCTGTCTCCCACATGGGCGATAACGGCATGGGTGTTGTACAGCATCATCATCACCAGGGTCGTCCCCATCCGGCCACTGCCGTAGCTATCGTTACTTTGGTTAGCTTCGTACAGATCCTGGTTGGCCCCTAGGATTGCCTCACGGATCGTGGCTTCACTGGGGAGCTGGTTACTGGGTTGTCTTTCAAAAAACTGCTTGAGGTAGTTGGCAGCTTTGGCACTCGCCACCTCACCCGCCGCATGGCCGCCCATACCGTCACAGAGAATATATAACCCCCGGGCTTCGATCGTCCGTCCCTGGGGATTTTCAACCCGATGGACCTGGGTTTGAATCACAAATTCGTCTTCATTTTGAGTGCGTTGCTGGCCCACGTCGGTGCGACCGGCATCATCCAGACTGACCAACTGCATCGGCAGCACGACGGTGGGCGAGTCATCTCCGTGACTGGCACTGGACTCGGGGGTCATAAAAACGTTCACAGTTGCAGCGTTTGTGGGTGTGGCAGGAGGCTGGG
>JAYKIB010000169.1:0-3635 GCA_035285005.1 Prochlorothrix sp. | reverse complement strand
CAGACGATCAGACTCAAATGCCTACCCTGTAAGGGTTTAGGGCCATTCTGATCACTTTTTTGTCCGGTACTGAGGGAACTTTGAAGTAATTTCCCAGGACTTGACCACTGATTCCCGCTAAAACCGTGAGAATCATTAAAACCGTAATACTAAAGGGAGTTTCCATAGGGATTTATTGCTTAGGCAATCCGGTGGGTGCCTCGGGTAACGCCCAGTTGGTTTTGGACCTGACTTTGGGACTTGAGGCGTTGCCAGAGTTGATGGCCAGAAATCTGATCCCGAAGCAGTTGTTGATAGAGATGAATGGTTTGGGCAACGGTTTCGGGAGATTCCTGCAAAAACTCAAGCCGAAACTGATAAAGGCCGATCTGTCGGAGATCTGCGACGGATTCCGCACCAGTTTGGGCTGTGGCATTAAATACGGTATTCCGGCAGCCCGCATCCGCTTGGAGGGGATGCTCGCGCCCTGTTCGATCGCGTAACTTGACGCTATGGTGGTCACAGGGTCGGCCACAGTCCCGAAAATCCTTCCCCTCCGAGAGAAACGCACAAAAAACACAGTGTTCCATGTGGAACATGGGCATATGCTGGTGAATGGTCACCTCCAGCCAGTGGGGAGGGGTATGGCGCAGGAGATCGGCTAGTTGTTCCGTATTGAGGTCGTAGGAAGCCGTGAGACGTTCTAGGCCAAAGCGATCGTGGAAATAAGCCGCTGTGAGGGGGTTGGCCACATTCAGGGAAAAGTCACCGATGCAGCGATCGGCGTGAAAATACTGTAAATGGTCGTAATTCCGAATCAGATAGCCATCAGCACCACAGCGCCGCACCTGATCCAAAATCCAGCGCTCCTTGGGCTTGGTAATCCGAGGGGGAGCAACAAAAATTTGGGGAGTCGTGGTTTCCACCGGGGTCGCCCGAACCCGCGCCACAATCTCCTGATATTGACGGGGATCTTCCAGTTCACAGTATAGAGTAGAAACTCCAGCTGTCAAGGCAGCATCCAGTTGGGCTAGATTTCGCACTAGAACCCGCAATTCCGGGCTTGGGCTTGGGTTTACCGGGGACTCTTCTCGTTTTCCTGGCCCAGACAGGTGATTTAGGGTGCCAGAGGGAGGGGACTGGGGGAGTGAGGAGGATGTGGTGGCGGATACGGTGGCGGATACGGTGGCGGATGCGGCGGATTTAGACGTGTGCTCGGGCGACTGGGCAGGAAATTGCACGGGAGATTGGGCAGATGCGTGCGAAAGGGAAGGTGCTGGAGATTGTGAAGAAGATTGGGCGGGAGATTGCATAAAAGAAGGAGTGGAAGCACTTGCAGGAGACTGGGGAGAACGTGGCAGGGTGGGTTGTGCCGTGGGATCGGGTTGCAGATCCTGCCAGCGGGCCTGGGGATTGAGGGTCCAAGCCCGAGGCTGACGGCGGCGGTGGGTGAGCGCTTCCACAAATTGCCGCCGCAGTCGATTCAGTTCCTTGAGGGGCAAAATACTGGTCCCATCCAGCTCCGCATGGAGTGTCTCCAGGTAAAAGGGTGTATTTCCGAGGCGACCCAACTGCTGGCGGAGTCGATCGACGGTTAGGGGCTGATTACGTGCCGCCTCCAGGGGGTGTTGGGACTGGAGGGTGAGGCAATGCCCTTGGTCATCCCGTACTGTTAGAGATAGGGGCTGTCCACAGAAACCTTGAACCGCAATCTGCAGTGGGCGCTGGACTTGGGGCTGATCCTGGCTATAGGTACTACGAATCCGCCGATCGAAGTCTGGATCGCTAGTTTTCCACACCTGATCCCCCGATCGTACCTGCCGTAAATCCACTGCCCCAGCCCCAAAGGTGAGCAAAAGCCCGTGGGAGTGGGTGTCAACACCATAAACCCGTCCCCCCTGTTCGGGCCGATCGGCCTGTCCCCGGTCAAAAACCACCCCATCCCCGGCTTTAACCGGATTTTGAGCTTTAATCACAACACCTTGGCGCGTCACTCGTGCCACTTGGCCCACATAAACCCCCCGCTTTTTCCCGAAGCGGCCATGGACCAACTGCTGGTTATCAATTCCCCCAAACCAGCCCGTATAGAGACCACGGGAAAATGCCATTTCCAGGTCATATCGGTCTTGGGTCGAACTTGGAGCCAAATTATCCAGGGCTTGTCGATAAACCCGCGTTACAGCAGCCACATATTCAGGGGCCTTCAAGCGTCCTTCAATTTTGAGGCTCGAAACGCCCGATCGTAACAACTCTGGCAACAGTTCCAAACCCGCCAAGTCCTGGGGACTGAGTAAGTAGCGCCGATCGCCTAAATCCTTGACAACGCCATCCACCACAAGCTCATAGGGCATCCGACAGGCTTGGGCACATTCACCCCGATTGGCCGATCGTCCCCCCAAACTCTCACTGGTGAGACATTGCCCGGAATAGGCCACACAGAGGGCACCATGGACAAAGACTTCCAGGGGCAGGGCGATCGATTCAGCAGGGAAGTCGGCTAGGAACTCAGAACCTGAAGTGGCGATCGAGCCTGAAATCAAGTCAATATCTGGCTTTAAAGTTTCATCTGTCCCTCGTTCTAGGGCTTTATTCTGGTTTTGGTCTTCCTCTTGGTTCTGGACTGGATCTGCTATGGGATCTTGAATTGGGTTTTGTATTTGATCCGGAGATTGGTCCTGGATTGGATCTTGCCCCTGGACCTGGGTGGGATTCGGGGATTGGCCCTGGGCTTGCCCTTGGGATTTACCCTGAGATAGTCCCTGAGATAGTCCCTGAGATGGTCCTTGAGGCTGACCCTGGATTTGGCTTTGAATTTTCTCAATTTCCTGTAATGAACATTCCCGCGCCAGAACCACCAAATTACAGCCTAATTCCTTCGCAAACCCCACCCCTGCTGCGCTAGTAATGGTCATCTGGGTCGAAGCATGGATGGGAAAGTTTGGCGAAAGATGGCGGATCAGGCGACAAAGGCCCACATCCTGGACGATCGCCGCGTCAACCCCTGCCTGAATCAGACTTTTGAGGTAAGTTTCCACCTCCGTCAGCTCAGCCGTAAAAATCAAGGTGTTGAGCGTGACATAGCCCCGTACTCCCCGCTCATGCAACCAGGCCATCAACTCGGGCAGATCGGCTTGGGTAAAGTTTTCGGCCCGCATCCTCGCATTGAACAGATCGAGGCCAAAATAAATGGCATCTGCCCCATTTTCCACCGCAGCCTTGGCACACTCCCAATTACCCGCTGGAGCCAGTAATTCCGGCAGTCTTTGTCGTGAGCTGTGGGAGGGTCTGGGGGATGGGGTATGGGACGGGCCTGTAGATTGGCTCGTAGCTTGGCTTATAGATTGGCTGTGCGATGAACGATTCGATGAACCGTGCGATGAGGATAAAGCTGAGGGACGGGATTGGGGGGAAGAGACCATGGGGATACGGGGGACAACGCAGAATAGAGCAAAGGTATAGAGAACGCGATCGGGTGAAGGCCCAGGGCATGCACGACAGGCCGATCGACCCGTCCGGAGACAGGAACTCCCCGCACAGCGGGAAAAGCAGCGGGAATTCACCCCTTGCCAAATCTCAAGCTATGGGTTCGTTGCCCTATTGTGACCATCCGTTGCGTGGGGTGCCGGGATCAAGATGTTCCCACCTTCGGCAGGAGC
>JAYKIB010000168.1:0-15679 GCA_035285005.1 Prochlorothrix sp. | reverse complement strand
ACACTATAACGGCACGACTCCCCTCGACGGGCTGGGTTGCTCCTTGGGGGATACCCTAGTTTCCCTCTTTCCTAGACCCCATCTCTGTAGCCCCTGTGGCAACTCCATTCCAGACGCGCTTACCCTGTCCTCATACTTACGGGATGTGAGTTGATATCTCTAATGTCTGCCTTCACAAACTTCCAAACATCAGCGATCGTGTAACAGCCATACACCGTTTGTAAGTTATTTTGATTGGCTTCCCAATGTAAACGAGCGACTGCTAAAAGTTGACCGTAGAGCTGATAAACGGGGTTCTGGCTTTCCAAGCCTTTTTTAGCTTCTACAATCACTAAATAGGGAATCTCAACAAATCCGGAAACACACTTGGCTAACACTCCATCTGCTATGCCTTCTAGCTCGAACTCAGTATATTGGGCCTGTAGAGAAACCTCTGCCCATGCTTGAATGAAATCCTTTTCAGCTAATAATAACAGGGGATAAATTGCCCTGGCCCAAATGGTGGACTCATTCATCAAATGGGTGTCATAGTGGAGTAAGTGGGATTGTAGATACTGAAGCTGCTGGGCTTCATGGAGTTCCACCGAAACCGACTCAACATTAAGCCAATTGTGGTTTTTAATTCCCTGGTCTTCTAGGCTGACAAATTTTGCTAAATCAGCTTTCGTTAGCTTAGAGAATAGAAGCTTTTCCATGAAAGTAATTTAGTCTAGGTTCGTTGCACCTAAGGACTTTACACCTAGGATGGGTAGGAATAGGTGATGCTGATTCGATGGGTGCATCTCACGTTGGCGAGGCGGCCCCTCATCCCCTAGCCCCTTCTCCCAAGCTAGGAGAAGGGGAATAAGATTAAAGTTTCTCTTCCAGACCGGGAGAGGGATTTAGGGTGAGGTCTTCCAAAACGGGATGCACCCGATTCGAGCGAGTTAGGGCCAATAATTTTGATGACACACTTGTTCTGCTTCAAAGCAAGGAACCTCAGGAAAAATAGCATCATCCAAGCCCGTTTCTCGGATGGCTAAATCTCGACCATCTAACCAAGCTTCTTCCCAAGCCTCTTGCCAGCGACGTTTTAACCCCGGATTTTTGTGAAGTAATCGTGCAATCTTACGGCGTTGTTCCCGAATTGTGGCTCGCCATGAGCTGCTTTGCCGTTCCGATTGATATTTCCACTTTAACAAATGACCAATTAAGATTGCTAGTCGAGAGATGAGCTGATCATAGTGACGATTGCCCAAATCTGTTAATTCCTCGGCCAAATGATCCCAGTCTAAACGAGCTACCCGCCGTTGGGCTAAGGCTTGGGCTTGCTGTTCTGTCCAAGTGTAAAAATCTTGGTCATACAGGGTTAGGTTAACGTCTTCCATGCTTCCAGATACTGAGGTGGGCACCTCGATTAATCGAGGTGCCCTAGACAAAAAGGTCTGAATAACGCTATGTTCTCCGTGGGGCATGGGTTTTTGTTCAATTTTACCGTCAACATATTCACTGCAAGGTTTGGTTTCTGGCAGAGCCAAAAAGTCCTCTAACGTTAATTGGGATTTGACTGGGGAGAGAGTGATCAATGGTTTTGCCTCCTTGTCTGCCTTTTTAATTAATTTCACTAGAATGGCGCATCGGGTAGGGCACCTCGATTAATTGGGTTGCGCGGCTTCGCCGCGCAACCCAACCCTAATTCTGCTGTAGACACTCCGGTGAAAATTTGAATTAATCGAGCTGCCCATCAAGCTCACCAAAGCCTAGGTTGAAAATCAGCGGGCGTTTCCAACTCAAACACCTCATCCTGGATCCGAGCTACATAGAGACCTTCCTGAAGTACCTTCTGTCGTAAGGTCTCTGACCAATCCACTGCAGCTAAAATTCCGTATAGCTTTTTATTATTATGTTCAGGAAAAAACGTCCGAAACTTGTGCAATAAATTTTCCAGTTGGGTAATGGATTCTTCCCGGGGATGGCTTTTCACCTCCACCACATAGACCGCATTAATGTCACTATTGGCATAGGCCAGAACATCAATTTCGAGGTGTTCTCCCCCCTTACTCACCCGCACACTGGGACTAATCACTTCCATACCAAACCGGTCTTGCAAGATGCGCTCCATCGAAGGTAAAGCTAGCCCCTCAGTAAAACTGCCAAACTTTTTACCTAGCCCCCCGATTTGTTTCCCCAGCTCCTTGAGTTGGCGATCAACTTCCTGTCGGGATTCTCGCATTTGGCGATCGGTTTCCTCTCTCCGCCGTTCAGCCTCCTGTCGGGATGCCTGGAGTTGGCGATCGGTTTCTTTCTGGGATTCAATTAACTGTCCGAGTAATGCCCAAACTTCATCGGCGGTGGTGGCCATTTCTGTTACCTCCTAATGGGCATGGTGGGCACCTCGAACAATTAAAGTTCTTGCCCAGTGATCCATGCAGGAATCAGGGTTGTGGCATGCGGCCCAGCCGCGCAACCCAATTAATCGAGGTGTCCGATTGAAAAATCAAAAGTGACGAGATTTAAATCACATCGGCAAAAGTTCGTTCCATCTTGCGGAAAAACCAAATCCCACTCACCAACAAAACCAAAACCAGACCCACCGACAACAGGAAACCAGGCCAATAGGGCTGGGACCCATCCCCCAAAATTGCCCACCGGAAACCATCAATCACCCCCACCATCGGGTTCAAAGAGTAGAGTAATCGCCACCGATCGGGAACCAACTGACTACTAAACCCCACCGGCGAAATATACAATCCGAACTGGACTAAAAACGGCACCACATAGCGAAAGTCACGGTATTGCACATTTAGCGAGGATAACCACAGACCCGCCCCCATCGAAGCCGCAAAGGCGATCCCAATGAAACCAGGTAGCAGAATAATGCGCCAACTGGGCACAAAATTATACCAAGCCATCAACGCCAGCAGAATGATACCCGAAATCATAAAGTCCACAAAGCTCACCACCACCGCACTCGTCGGTACCACCAGACGGGGAAAATAAACCTTAGAGACCAAATTCGCATTGCTAATCAGACTGCTCTGTACCGGACAAAACTTTGGAAACGCCTACCATACAAGGGTTTCAGACGATCAGACTCAAATGCCTACCCTGTAAGGGTTTAGGGCCATTCTGATCACTTTTTTGTCCGGTACTGAGATCAGACTGTTGCTACATTCCGACAAGGAATTAGCAAAAAATTGCCAAGGGAGCAGGGCTGCGAACACCATAATCGGGTAGGGAGCTCCCCCCTCCGACTCTAGACCCGCCAAGCGGCCAAAGACAACACTAAAAACCACCATGGTTAAAAATGGACGAATTAAAGCCCAGGCGACCCCGATCGCAGTTTGCTTATAGCGAACCAAAATATCGCGCCAAGCCAGGAAATAGAACAGCTCCCGATAGCGCCAAATATCCTTCCAGTACTGACGCTCTGTGCGTCCCGCCTCAATGATGAGTGTGGCTTCTGAGGGTTTCAACTGGGCTTGTTCCTCCGTCCAAATGTAAAAGGGCGCCTCGAAAAATCTAAGTTCTTGCCGATTGACCCATGATAAAAATCAGGGTTATGGCGTGCAGCTTAGCTGCACACCACAATTAATCGAGGTTCCCAAAAGCTGATTGGCTGACAAAAGTGAGCCAAATCTAGGCACAGAGGGCGGGTCAGGCAACCGGACCCCTACGATTCCACAGGTCTGGTAGAGGCGCGACAACCGCGCCCAATGCAGTATTTTGGTCAGCCCACTAGATTTCCTACAACGTACATCCCCACCACCGGGTTCAAAGAATACGGTAACCGCCACCGATCGGGAACCCGCTGAAGGTATAGGCACACGTCTCCCCTAGCGCCCAGAGGTTTTCAAAATAACCCCTGTGGGGACAAAGAGGCTGAGATCAATGGGACCGTCGAAGCCCGCTTTGTTTACAAATACAAATATGATAGCTATGACAACCGCGATGGTGGAGGGGAGTCCAGAGAACCCCGTCTCAGCCAAGGGGTTGGTTACGAACCTGAGCAGGGTCAACGCTTCCCCAAGGGTTTTAGCCCAATTCCCGCAAGGAACTTTCAATTCAGACCTTGGGGCCTGGAATCACTTAGATGGGGGCATCGAGAGCATTGATGCGGTAACTTCTTAAGAGGGTACAGGGGCCGATCGATTCCGTCAATGGGGATTAGGAAGCTTTTTCGTAATCGGGGGCAATAGCCCCGTATGTTGCGGCACAGGGGGAAGCCGCCGGCTCCCGCAGAAAATTTGCCCCTCCCCTAGCCGTAGACCGCCCAACTTTCCTAAAATAAGCTTCTGACTTGCCCACAGGACATCTCGATCCAGCCAAACCTTTGGAAGATCGCCTCCGCAAGACTCAGGGATCGGGGTGGACAGTTTCGCCGCCCCTCTATTCATCGAGGTGCCCCACACCATTACCGCCTATTGTTGTCCAAGGGATGGCCCCATTGTGAACCACTGGCATCACGATAGATTACGACAGCGCCGCCTCAAGCCTGGGGAGTGGGTCTTCAAAGAAGGGGATCCCGGAGACTACGCCTATATCATCGATCAAGGCAGTATCGAAATCTTTACCACCCTGGAAGACCAGCGCTACGTTCTCTCGGTTCTAGAACCGGGTGCGATTTTTGGGGAGCTAGCCCTGGTGGACGGACGGACCCGATCGGCCTCCGCCGTCGCCTGTACCGACACCCTGGTGACCCGGGAGCAAGTGGAAGAACGCATCGAGTCGGCGGATCCGATCCTGCGCATGCTGCTGTTCGTGGTGTTGAGCTATCTACGCATTGAAAGTACCCGCTTTCGGGGTCGATCGCGGCCAGAATTCATCAAGCAACTGGGGGGGAGCCCCGAGATCGACCTCCTGCCCCGCATTTCCCAGGCCGTGGACCTGATCCGCATGGAGAGCGAGCTGCAACAGGCGATCGAAGCGGGGGAACTGAAACTGGTCTATCAGCCGATTTTGCGGCTGTCCGATCAAGCCGTGGTGGGCTTTGAAGCCCTGACCCGCTGGTATAGCCCCAGTCGCGGCCTGGTGCCCCCTAGCATTTTCATGCCCCTCGCGGAATGCACCTCCCTGATTGTGCCCGTGGGGGAGTGGGTGGTGGACAACGCCTTTCAGGCCGTGCAACAGATGGAACAACTCACCGGGAGCCAGCCCTTCATCAGCATTAACATTGCCAATCGCCAGTTGGAAGAACCGGGCCTCACCGCCTACCTGGTGGAGCAGGCGGCCCATTATGGCATTGCCCGCGATCGGATCAAGCTCGAAATTCTAGAACGGACCCTGATGGATAGTGACCTCGCGCCCCGCTGGATGCAGGAATGTCGCCAGTTGGGCTTTAAGCTCAGCCTCGATGACTTTGGCACGGGCTACTCTAGCCTCGGCTATCTCAACCGCTACCAATTCGACACCCTCAAGCTCGATCGATCCTTCGTCCAAGAGCTGGAAGACAACGCCAACAGTCGCAGCATTTGTCAGGCCATCATTGACCTCTCCCATGCCCTGGGCATGACGGTGGTGGCGGAGGGAATTGAAGAGGCCAAGCAGGGCCAACTCCTGGCGGATATGGGCTGTAGCTACGGTCAGGGCTACTTCTACGCCAAGCCGATGCCCCTGGGTAATGCGATCGAGTTTTTGCAGGAACATCGGGTGGGCTCAGAGACGGTCAGCCTCCCCGATCGGAGCTAGAGAGCCGCAGGGGTTCGGTAGAATAGGGGCTGGATTTCGCATTTCCCATTCCGCCTGGAGCCTACCCATGGTCTTGCCCTACCTCCGTCCCGCCCTTGCCCAGTTCGGCGGCTACACCCCCAACCCCGGCCATGGCAGCGCCACGGCTCCCCGGTCCCTGGACCACCTGGACACCAACGAATGCCCCTACGATTTGCCCCCAGAGCTCAAGGAAAAGCTGGCCTGGGTCTATTGCAATGAGTTGGAAAGTAACCGCTACCCCGACGGTAGCCATGCAACTCTCAAGGCAGAACTGGCGGCCTATGTCCAGGAGGGGGCCGGTTCTGCGGTGGCGATTCAGCCCCAGCACATCACCGTGGGCAATGGATCCGACGAATTGATTCGATCCCTGATCATTGCCACCTGCGTCGGGGGCGCGGGGTCCGTGGCCGTGGCGGATCCCACCTTTTCCATGTATGGCATTATTGCCGAGACCCTGGGGGTGCCGGTTCACCGGGGCCGCCGATCGCCCCACACCTTTGCCCTCGACTTGGACTCCCTCCAGGTCCATCTCGACCGTAGCTTACCGCCCAGCCAGGACCTAGCCTCAGTCCAGGACTCGGCCCCGCCCCTGCGCCTGCTGTTTGTGGTCCATCCCAATTCCCCCACGGCCAACGCCCTGACCGCCACCGAGTTGGACTGGCTGCGCCAGGTGCCGGAGGATGTGCTCGTGGTGGTGGATGAGGCCTATTTTGAATTTAGTCAGCAAACCGTGGTGGCGGAGGCGATACAGCGGCCCAATTGGGTGGTGATGCGCACCTTTTCCAAGGGCTTCCGACTGGCGGGTCATCGGGTGGGCTATGGGGTGGCGAATCCGGACTTGATCGCGGCCCTGGAGCGGGTGCGCTTGCCCTACAACTTGCCCAGCTTTGCCCAGCGGGCGGCGATCGTCGCCCTCCAGCAGCGTCAGGCTCTGTTTCAGTTTTTGCCGGAACTGCTCCAGCAGCGATCGATCCTGGCGGAAGCGCTGGAGCAGTTCCCCGCCTTCCGGGTGTTCCCCAGCGATGCCAATTTTCTGTTTCTCCAGCTCCAGTCCCAGCTCCAGTCCCCGGCCCAAGCCTCACCGGACCCATCACCGGACCCAGCGGCCATCCTGGCCCAGATTTGTGCAGCTCTGGGGGAACGGGGCACCCTCATTCGGCACACGGGGGGCGGTTTGCGGATTACGGTGGGCAGCCCCGCAGAAAATGAACGCACGATCGATCGGCTCCGGGCCACTCTGGAGGATTTGGGTCTGGCTCAGGGGTAGGTGGCAGGTGGCGATGGGAAAGACGAGTCCTCTGCATTGGGCGCGAAAACCGCGCCCCTACCAGACCTGTGGGTCTGCTAGGAAAAACTCAGGCCGATCGCCACTCCACTGAGTAGGGCCGTGATGCCATAGAAAAACGCGACAACTTGGGTCTCATTCCAGCCACTCAGCTCCAAGTGGTGGTGGTAGGGGGCCATTTTGAACAAACGCTTGCCCACCCCATTCTCATCCTTGGTGGCCTTGTAATAGCCCACCTGCAAGATCACCGAAATCGACTCAAAGAAAAAGAGACCCCCGGCCAGGAGCAAGGCCCAGAGGCTATTGCTGAGGATGGAGACACTGGCCAAAGCCCCCCCCAGGGCCAGGGATCCCGTGTCCCCCATAAAGACCCGTGCCGGATTGCGATTATGGGTCAGAAAGCCCAGGTAGCTGCCACTGACGGCGGCACAGAAGAGGGTGAGTTCTGGATGCTCCGGGGCGACGATCGCCCCCAACCCCACCAGGGCGATCGCCCCGGTGCCCGCCGCAAGGCCATCCAGCCCATCGGTCAGGTTGGTGGCGTTGCTCTCCGCCGTCAGGGTAAAGACCGCCAGGGGCCAGAAGAGGAAGCCCAGGGGCACGGCCCAATTTTGTAGCGGTAGGGCGATCGTGCTGAGGCCGGGAATAAAGCCCTGGCTGAGGGCAATCCAAAGGCAGAAGAGACTGCCAAAGGTTACCTGAAGGGCGAGTTTCATTTTCGGTGAAATGCCTTTATTGGAACGCTTGCGGAGGATTTGCCAGTCGTCTAGCCAACCAATGAAGCCATAGGCGAGGGTGAGCAGGCCCACGGCCACGGTTGGCAGGGCAAACCCAGACCACAACATCGCCACAACGCAGCCCACGGGCACCACAAAAATCCCGCCCATGGTCGGGGTACCGGCCTTCTTGAGGTGGGCTTGGGGTCCATCTTCCCGGATAAATTGTCCCGCCTTCAGTTGGCGGAGGATGGGAATGACCCAATGGCCCACCAGGGCGGTGACCAGGGTACAGATGACGAGGGGCAGAAACAGGGAGCGCAGGGCAAAGGGCGATCGTCCCCCCGTTTGGTCCAAAATTAAGGCGACGGCACAAAGGCCACTGGTTAGGCTCCAGAGCAGATGGCGACCCGAGAGCAGGATCCCCCGAGGGACCGAAAACTTAGCATCCACAATAATTCGTGCTCACACCACACAATGGGAAAGGCCATGGGAAAGGCCCTAGGAAAGGGGGCATTTCACGTTTGCCGATGGATAGCTGAAACCGCTATCCATCGCTAGGGGAGTTGTGGAGTGGGCCTCTGGTCCGCTCCAAAGTGAAATGGATCCCTGGAAAAGGCAATTGGGAAAGTTGCGCTCACTTTACCCTATGGTTTCCCAATTGCAAATGGGCACCTTGCAAATGCCAAATTCCCAATTCCAAGTTGGGCACCTCGATTAATTGGGTTGGGCGGCGCAGCCGCCCAACCCAACCCTTATTCTTACGTGGGCACTGCGGTCGAAATTTGAATTTTTCGAGGTGCCCAATTGTGGGTGGCCCCGGTCAGAGGCAAGGGTAGGGCGGGGCAGCGTTGCTGCCCAACTTCATTGATCACAGTCCCCCGAGGGTCTACGGCACCGAGTCGAGGTTTTCAAACATGTCCCGAGACCGCAAGGTTTCTAGCGTTATATTGATGCCACGCCCTCAGGACTGACGCACGGGAACCGTCCAAGGCCAGAATTGCCCCCAGACCGGAATGCCCCATGCTCCAGCGAATCGCGGTAGAATCATTGACTGCATGATCGGTTTTATCGATCGCGCCTGACTCGCGACCCATCTGTGTTTGAGATCCCTATGACACTACCCACGAACCCAGCCCTGCAAGAATATCCCCGCTACCAACCGGCACCGGTTCTGCCGTCCACGGGGAACGCCTCTATTTTGGATTGGCTAGAAACCTCGGGTCGTCTGTTGGCGCGGGAAACGACCGACCCCGATTATTTGTCAGAAGATGCTGAAGAAATCGAAGGGTTGATGGTGGATGAAGGGAACTATGAGGATGATGATGATGATGACTTTGAGGCAGATGATTAGGGAACCGCGATTCATTGGGGCGGGCGGAGCAGAGTCGTAGCCTGTCCCACCCCTGCCGCTTGTGTGGGTCGTGTCCCCAAAACTAAGATTTTTCGAGGTGCCCACGAGAAGGATGGTCTGACGATACTCGGAATCTGGCAGCGGCCCCCGGGCTGGGGAGATGCACCAGACCCGTTGCTTGAGCCTGGGGAAAGCCGAGACTCTCCCCCATCGTGGGTGATGTCTGCCCCAGCCTAGCCCAATGCAACTTCGTCGCTAATCCCGTCCCTCTTCGATCGTTCCCGTCTTCCCCAACCCCATGTACTGCGATTTTCAGCGCCCCACCTTGACCTGGATGACGGAACAGGTCCGCTATCAAATTCAACGGGCCACCTTCCATGACCTCCATGCCCTTGCGGACCTCCTCACCACCTGTTTCCATAGCAAAACCCATCGTGCCTGGTTCTACCCCCTGTTGCGGCTGGGGGTCTGTGAGGATCTGCGGCAACGCCTGAAAAATGCAGGCCCCCACTATGCCTGTTGGACAGCTTGGCAGCAGGGATTTACCCAGCCGGATCCCTGGCTCCTGCCCCGTCCGCCCCTGCGGGAGTTGGTGGGGACGGTGGAGGTGGATGTGCGCCATCCTGCACCCTGGGCACCGGGGGGAAGCTGGCGATCCCAGGCCGGTGGACCCACGACCACCTATCCCTATGTGTCCAATCTTGCGGTCAGCCCCACGGCTCGCCGTCGGGGGATTGCTCGTCATTTACTGCAAATGGGGGAGCAAACAGCTCGCCATTGGGGGTTTTCTAAGCTCTATCTCCATGTTTTGGAGAATAATAGCCAAGCTCGCCAACTGTATGCCGAGGCGGGGTATCGTCAAGTGCGGGTGGATGCCCACTGGCTGGGCCAGCGTTTGGGTCGTCCCCGTCAACTTTTTTTAGAAAAAGATTTAGCGCCGGATCTGGAAGCCCAGACCCACTGACGCGATCGATGGGATTAAGCGATCGACAGAAACCGAGGCATGGCGATGAACGCTGCGGTGAGGCTATGCTCCACCGCAGGCGGGGGAATCTTGGATCCCTGGATCCCAGGCAACTGATCATCGCCATGCCCGCTCACACATCATGATTTAAGGAGGAACATCACCGTGCGCGAAATTTGGATTGCCCTGGGGGTTATGGCCCTTTGTGTTGGCGTTTTCTTTACCGTTCAGTTGGGCGATAGCGGCAGCAATGCCGCTAGTTCAGACACGGCCCCAGATGCCAGTGCGACCAACGCCACCGACGGCAGTAACCCCACCCTCTTCGCGAATGTGGCAGCGGAGTCTGACAGCGCTGAAGAGACGGAGACTGCTGCTACCGAATCCGATACTGCAGCACCGGACACCGCAGCGGTCCCCGCCACGGGATCCGCCGCAGATTTGCTCATTGATTCCACGACCGACGCAACGGAGGAACCCGCATTGACGACGACAGAATCAGGTCTCCAGTATGTGGATTTAGTGGTAGGTACGGGGGCAACCCCCCAGGCCGGACAAACCGTGGTGGTTCACTACACGGGCACGCTGGAAAATGGCCGTAAGTTTGATAGCTCCCTCGATCGCAATAGCCCGTTCTCTTTCCGTTTAGGAGCCGGTCAGGTGATTAAGGGCTGGGATGAAGGCTTGTCTACGATGCAGGTGGGCGGAAAACGCAAGCTGGTCATTCCTCCGGAGCTGGGCTACGGTTCCCGCAAGATTGGTCCGATTCCCGCCAATTCAACTTTGATCTTTGAGGTGGAATTGCTGCGGATTGCGGGTTAAGTCCCCAGTCCTGGGCCTCTTGTGGAGGTGCTGTTTTCGCGCCCCATGCAGTTCTTGTGTCCGTCAACTCGTAGATCACGGCCAGTTTGAGTGTGTGGGGTCACCCCCACATAGTGGGAGCAACCCCCGAAGGATAACGGTGGCTATACGGAGGCAAAAGAATACTAGGCCCCCCGCATAGCGGGGGGCCTTTTCTATTGCGTGCGAGATTGGTGTGGGTTGCCCCCGCGCAGCGGGGGATATTTTTTTGTTGTGTGCGAGATGTGGGGGGAGTGCCCCCGCGCAGCGGGTGGCTTGGGCTGAATTTGTGTGGGTTGCCCCCGCGCAGCGGGGGATATTTTTGTTGTGTGCGAGATGTGGGGGGCACATTCTGCTTTGTCTGCTATGGGTACAAACCGTGCTGTGATTCAGGAGGGCGGCTCTGGATTAAGACTAGCCGCATCACCGAGACTGGACGTATCACCAAGACTGGACGTATCACCCAGACTGGACTCCGATCGATCGATTGCCCCCTCTTCCTCCCCGTAGCCCGTCTCCACCGTCAGTTCCTCCCCTTCCTGCCGTAAATGCACCTGGACATAATGCAGCCGTGGTCCCTCCGTCGAGACCACCGTAAAGTCCACCTGCTGGTAGCTGTAGACCTCGCCCTGGTGAGGAATCTTCTGAAGCTGGAAAATCAGGAACCCCCCCAGCGTGTTGTAATCCTCCGAGAGGGGCAAGTCCAAATTGAGGCTTTGGTTCACCTCTTCGAGGTCAAGTTGGGCCTGCACCATAAAGGTTTGGGCATCCAGGCGACGAATCTTCAAAGCTTGCTCAGCGGCGGAATCAAGACTGGATCCGATAATCTCCTCCACCAAATCCTTGAGCGTCGTTAACCCCGCCGTCCCCCCAAACTCATCCACCACAATAATCATGGACTGGCGCGATCGTTTCATCAGGGGCAAGAGTTCGCTGAGGGGGGTGTACTCCGGCACAAAACGGGCCGGATGGATCCAGGGCTTGAGATCGATCGTCTCCGGCGCAGATCCCGCAGCCCAGGGGCCTGCCAGTTCCTTAAATTGCAAAATACCGCGAATATCGTCCAGGGATTCGCCAATGACGGGATAGCGAGAATGGCCCGACTCCGCCACCTCCTGGAGCACATCCGCTAGGGTCGCATCCTGGGAGATCCCCACCACCTGGGTTCGCGGTACCATTACTTCCCCCACGGTCACATCCCCGAACTCAAAAATATTCTGCAATAACTGCCGCTCTTCCTCCTCCAGGCCGATCGACTCGCTGGCAGTACTGATAATGAGCTGTAACTCCTCCGGGGTGACCTGGTTATACCAGGTTTGGCCGCTGTAGCTGAGGCCAAAGAGACTGAGGAGGAGATGGGTGGATCGGTTGAGAACCCAGATGAAGGGGTGGAAAATCTGGGCGATGACAATGCTAGGTTTCCCGAGGAGACGAGCCAACTGTTCGGGATAGAGCAGGGCCACGGCCTTGGGGCAGAGTTCGCCGAGGACAATTTGGAGGTAGGCCAGCAGACAGAAGGCGAGGGGAATCGCCACGGAATGGGTGAGGGTGAGGCGAACTTGGGGATCGAGGGGCAGTTGCTGGAATACCCCGGCGAGGATATAGGCGAGGGTTCCTTCCCCGATCCATCCCAGGGCAAGGCTGGCGAGGGTAATGCCCAGTTGGGTGGTGGAGAGGAGTCGATCGAGGCTGCGTTGGAGCCGCTGGACAATGCGGGCGGGATCGTCCCCGGCGATGGCTAGCTGACGAATCCGCGATCGGCGCACGGAGACAATGGCAAATTCAGCGGTCACAAAAAAACCGTTAATCAGAATCAGCCCCAGGATCGCTGCCATCCGCGCTAGGGCAGCGGACCAGGTGAGGGGCAGATCGGTAAAGTTAAAGGCACTCAGGAAAGGAAACGGCAACGCAGGATACACCGTAGGGGAGGCAGTCTGGGGGCATCATAGCAAATCTTTTGGGGAGAGCTTCGATTGGCTAGGCGGTGATGGCCGATCGGGCTGGGAGGGGGGCGTGCGGAAAGAAGAGGGCGGTGAAGGGGGGCTTGGGCTGGAGCTGGGTGCCGGGGTTCTGGCTGGAGTTCTGGCTGGGATTCTGGCTGGGATTTTTACAGGGTGGGCATTGCTGACCGGGCGGAGTGGTCCCCTCGCACAGGGAGGGGACCACTCCCCAGACTTGTGGTAACCAACTGGGCGGTTGCCATAATTGGGCGTTGCGGACCTGGGGGATGAAATGCAGGAGGGGATGAAACACAGGAGGGGATGCCCCCGTCCTGAGCGATATCTATTGAAGCGTGCTGCTGAAGAGTGCTGCCCCTTGTGCGAGCAATTTTGCGAGCAATTTTGCGAGCAATTTGAGGATTAGTAACGGGGCAAGGTGGGATCCACGACAATCGCGTAGGCATCGATGCCGCCCACCAAGTTTTTGACATTGGTAAAGCCCTGGGACAGGAGCCATTGACACATTTGGGCCGATCGACCGCCGTGGTGACACATGACGATCGTTTCTCTGTCGGGCTCCAGGTGGTCTTGAATATTGGCAGTCCAGTTTTGGGACTCACTCAGGGGCAGTAATTTAAAACCGGGTAGGCTCACCAGGGCCGCTTCGCCGCGTTCCCGCACATCCACCAGTTGGGGCGCATCGGGGGAGTCGGCGGGGGTATCTTGGAGCCGCTGGGCCAGTTCTTCAACGCTGATGCGGGGGATTTCTTGCCAAGAATTCATGGAAATTTACCGGGCGAGTGGATGGAGCCAATCACTATACCGTACCAGGACATCGGGCCACGGCCCGATGGACGGTTAAAGCGCGCGGCGAAGCCGCGCAACCCAACCCTGATTCTGCTAGGGCACCTCGATGAATGGTGTCGCGTGGCTTCGCCGCGCGACCCAACCCGAATTCTGCCGTGGGGACTGCGGTGAAAATCTGTATTAATCGAGGTGCCCTCTAAAGGAGGACTGCCCCTAGGGCCGTATCCTGGCTAGGCCAGGACCCAATTCACCAGCGTGCGGACCCCGTAACCCGTCGCCCCCACAGGATTGTAGCCATCCTCCTTATCGGTCCACACCGGACCCGCCACATCCAGATGGGCCCAGGGTGTGGTCTCCACATATTGCTGCAGGAAGAGCGCCGCCGAAATCGCGCCCCCGGCCCGGGCGCCCGTATTCTTCATGTCCGCCACCACGGATTTCATCGACTCAAAGTAGGGCGACTCCATCGGCATCCGCCACAGCTTTTCGCCGCTTTGCTCCGCTGCCGTCAGCAGACCCGCCGCCAAGTCATCATCGGGACTCCACAGCCCCGCGATCGATCCCCCCAGGGCCACGACGCAAGCGCCGGTGAGGGTGGCCAAATCCACCATCGCATCCGCCCCCAACTGATCCGCATAGACCAGGGCATCGGCCAGGGTGAGGCGACCTTCGGCATCGGTATTATTGACCTCGATCGTTTTGCCATTGGAGGCCGTCAACACATCACCGGGACGCATGGCCCGACCGCTGACCATGTTTTCGGTAATGGCGGAAATAAAATGCACCTCCACATCGGGCCGGAGCAGGGCGATCGCTTTCGCCGCGCCAAAGGTGGCCCCAGCGCCTCCCATATCGGTTTTCATCATGTCAATGCTGCTGTTGCCCACCTTGAGGTTGAGGCCGCCGGAGTCGAAGGTGAGTCCTTTACCGACGATCGCCAACTTGCGGCGCGGGGTGCCCTCGGGCTTGTAGATGAGGTGGACGAACTTGGGCGGCAAATCCGAGGCTTGGGCCACACCTAGAAAGGCCCCCATGCCCCGTGCTTCGCACTCCTCCCGCTCCAGAATTTGCAACTCTAGGCCATGGTCCTGGGCGAGGGCTGCGATCGCGTCCGCAAAGGTGACCGGGTTCAGGCTATTGGCGGGGGCGGCCACCAGTTGCCGTGCAAAGGAAACCCCCTCGCAGAGCTGCTGGGCTAGGGTCAGGGCAGCTGCCTGATCTCCGAGGCCCAGGAAGGTAACGTGATTCAGGGGTGGCAGGGGATCCACCTCGGAGCGGAACCGATCGTCCCGATAGAGGGCCAAGCGGGATCCTTCGGCGAGGGCTTGGGCGGTGGCGGCTTCGGTGGTGACGATCGGCACCTGGATTCCCAGGGTTTCGCAGCGTTCCTGGGCGGCAAGGCGAACGGCGATCGCCGCACTGCGGCGCAGGGTTTCGAGGGTAATGGCACTGGGATCCCCGAGGCCCACCAGCATGAGTTTGCGGATATTGGCCCCCCGCACCCGACTGACGGCACTGGATCCGAGCTTGCCGGTGAACTCAACATCCTGCACCAATTCTTGCACCAGGCCCCCCAGGGCTTGATCCAGTGCTTGGAGGTGATCCCCTAAGCTGCCATTTTCCTGGAAATCGGCGGTGCTGACCCCTACGGCCAAGCCCTGGCCGGTCCAGTCGATCGCACTCAGTGCAGCAGTTGTAATGTCCATAGGTGTTGTCTTGTTGTTCTATTCAATGAGTTGTAGGGTATGGCGGCTAACGCCTAGGTGAGGTGGGGGACCGCTTGATCCCGGTACCTCGTACCTCGTGCAACGGATAACCGTGATACCTCGGTTCATGGGGGGAGGCTAAGCGGAGTCGAAGCTCACCCCAGCCCTGAATGCTTGGGTGGGCTCTCTCCCAGGCACCACAACCCTTAGTCTTGTGTGGATCACAGGCTGAAAATTGGGATTAATCGAGGTGCCCGGAATAAGATTAAAGTCCCTCTCCCGACCTGGGAGAGGGATTTAGGGTGAGGGCTTCCAAAACGGGATGCACCCATATGGATCTGTGCCAGATTCCTACGAGTCTGGGTCTGATTCAGCGTCTGGT
>JAYKIB010000167.1:0-11234 GCA_035285005.1 Prochlorothrix sp. | reverse complement strand
GCCCCTGGCCAGTTCTGGTTAGTTCACACCTTAGCAACCAGCCTCCAATGAGGCTTGCCCCCTTGGCTTGTGATATCCCTCTCGCCTCGTCCCAAACCCCGCACCTGGAGAACGCTCAGTTTTCCGTCCACGTTGCACCTTTGGCCCATTTTGAATCTACTACTGGCTGAGGTGCCCCCCAGTTGCCAAGACGACTTACGCTTGGGTCTGCAGGAAGCGTTAGTGAATGCTGCTAAGCATGGGAACTGTCTCGACCCCAATAAGGTGATTCATATTCGATTTGCACGCATCCACCAACGATGTTGGTGGATTATTGGTGATCAGGGCCACGGGTTTACCCCCGTGTGTCGTTCGCGATCGTCCCTGGCGTTAGAACCAAGTGTAACTCCGATCGAGACCCAAGAAGAGTCCTGGCGCGCGGTGGTGGAGTGGGAGGAGCAGGACTGTGGGCGTGGCATCTTTTTAATGCAGCATGTGTTTGATGAGGTACGGTGGAACCCCGAGGGGAATGAGTTAACGCTGTGTAAGTATTTGCCCCGATCGATCCCCTTGAGTCTGTTCCCGTTTTGGCCTCGGGCTGCCTAGGGCGTGTCATCAGTTAACTTTGGAACCTCTAACTTTGGAACCTCTAACTTTGGAACCTCTAACTGCGGAACCTCGGTGATATCAGATCACGGTAGTGCCTAGGGTAGAATCAGGGTTGTGGGGGGCGGCGAAGCCGCCCCCCATACAATGAATCGAGGTGCCCTATTGTTTTCAATCCACTTTAAATTGCTATGAAATCCTTTGATCGCTCTAAAATTGTGGCCATTATCACCGGTATACTCTCCATTGGTCTGGCGATCGCCTACCTGCTCCTGGTGCAACTGTTGGACTTTCGCGGCAACCTGGAACCCGCCCCGATGGATTTGGGCCTGGTGCTGGGGATGCTGGGTTAGGGGCGCCGCACCTGGGAAGCTGGGGCGGATTGGCGCATCAGTTTTAGGGTTGGGTTCGGCATAACCTTGATTTTGCCCCGTAGTTTTTGGAACTGGTAGGGGGTTACTTTTTCCGCTCCCGCCGCTTTGAGCACATGATTCAGCAGGGCACAGGCAGACTGTTCCGAATCGATGCGGTAGTTCATCTGATATAGGAAGGCTTCCTGGGACGCATCGGTTGAGGCGATCGGCTCCCAAATGCTGAGCATCTGCTGTCCGTGATCCTGCCAAACTTGATACTGAAGGGTATAACCAGATGCCATGGTAATCGAGCCTTAAACGACGGGAGCATGGTGATAAAAGACCCAACCCTGGTGGATGACGACGGATCGCGGCTCCCACAGGAGCCTGATCCCACCCTAAGGGGATATTTGGAAACTTCAGCTAATCGAGACACTCGATCGATGGGGCCAAGGATTGTGCCTTGCTTATCTATTCTGGGTTTTCACATCGTTACCGGGCAAACGCTCAAGATTTCTGAGGTCTGGCAGCCGCCAGATCGCGATTACCCGGTCTGACAGATGGATCAAAGCTTTAGATAACCGATCCGCTATTTGCATTATTGGGGCTAAGTCGGGCGATCGCCATCCTGAGATATACGGAAACTTCATCTAAACTTCACAAAAGTCCCCAAGAACTCCAGGGCACCTCGCAAAATTCAAATTTCGACCGTAGTGCCCACGGCAGAATGAGGGTTGTGAGAGGCGGCTTCGCCGCCTCTCACAATGAATCGAGGTGCCCTTCACAAGAACTTCCTGTACAGCGCTGCTGCACCGATGGCAGCCCGCGCCTAGGGCGCGTCATCCCTTAGCAGTCCCTGCTCCAGCACATGGCCCAGCAGATATAGAGACCCACAGAGGACCGTGGGCCGATCGGGGGGAACCTGGGCTGCGACCCCCAGGGCCGTGGCGATCGAGTCGTGGCTCCGGCACTCAGCGAGATGAGGGCAGAGATCCCGGGCAAGGGCAGCCAAAGCCTCGGGGTCGGCGCTGCTGTGGCTGGGAACGGGGGCTAGGTGGAGCCGATCGCCCGATCGCAACAGTGCTTGGAAGATCGCTTCATGCTCCTTGGTGCTCAGCATTCCCATGATCCAGGTGATGCCGTGATGGGGCGTGAAGGGAGACCTGGGGTGCTGCCGCATCTGGTCCACATAGGCGCGCAGGGCTAGGGCAGACCCCGGATTATGGGCACCGTCCAGTAACAGGGGCCGATCGCCCCAGGGCACCCACTGCAAGCGCCCGGGCCATTGGGCCTGTTCCAGGCCCTGGAGTAGGGCAGCGTCAGGGATTTGCCAGCCCCGTTGACGCAGGTTTTGGATCACCGCCAGGGCGAGGGCAGAATTTTGGTGTTGGGGGAGACCCTGGAGGGTGACGCGGTAGGTGAGCCCCTGGCTTGTCAGGGTTTGGACGGGCGGAAAGGGAGGGAAGGTATCCGGGACGGGAGTTGCAGGGGGAACCCAGGTGAGGGGACAGGGGAGGGCCGCAGCTCGATCGGCCACCACCGTTGCCGCCTCGGTGGGCAAGATCCCCGCAAAGGCTGGGCAGCCTGGTTTGAAGATCCCCGCCTTTTCCCCCGCAATGGCCCCCAGGGTCTCCCCCAGTACCTGCCAATGGTCCCGACTAATGGAGGTGATCACCGTGGCCAGGGGCCGATCGCACACATTGGTGGCATCCAGGCGGCCCCCCAGCCCCACCTCCATGACCGCCACATCGATCGCCTGTTCCGCAAAATAAAGCCAGGTGGCGGCACTCATCACCTCAAACAGCGTGGGGAGGGGCTGGCTGGGATCGATCCCAGCCAGGGTCCGCTCTAAAACCCGACGCAAATCGGCTGGGGCGATCGGCATCTGATTCACTGAAATTCGTTCGCACCAACTGACCAAATGGGGCGAGGTGTGGCATCCCACCCGATAGCCCGCAGCGGTGAGAATGGCGGTCAGATAGGCGCAGACCGAGCCTTTGCCGTTGGTCCCGGCCACATGGATCAGGGGCACGCGGTGGTGAGGGTTACCCAGGGCCGCCAGCAGCGCTTGAATCCGACTTAAGCCCAGGTTCACCCCAAAGTGCTGGAAGGGTAACAGCAAATCATCCAGATCGATGGGGGCGGGAAAGGTGGGCAGGGCAAAGGCTGGGGGTAGGGCAGGGGAAACTGGGACGCGAGACATGGGGGATTTACTCCTGGCTTGGGAGGGTTGGGGAGGAAGTGGATACAATGGCAACAGCACACCGCAAAACACCTGACCTCACACTCAGCCGCTGTAAGAGAGATTGTTATGGGATTACTGGATGATGCGCTGCGATCGGCCCAGGCCAACTTGAACCGCTGGCTGAACCAAGCGGAGGATCCCGAAAAGCTGCTAGAGCGAATGATCCAGGATATGCAGGATCAGATGATTCAATTGCGGCAAACGGTGGCCCAGGCCGTTGCGACCCAAAAACGGACGGAGCGGCAGTGTCGTCAGGCGATCGATCGGGCCGCCGATTGGCACCGACGGGCCGAAACAGCCCTGCGCCAAGGTCGAGAGGATCAGGCCCGGGAAGCATTATTACAGCGACAGTCCCTCTTAGCCACCGTGCAAGCCTTAGAAGAACAGAGGGAAACCCAGCGGCAGTTGGTTCAACGACTGAAGGGAGATTTGAAAATGTTGGACCTCAAGCTGTCGGATGCGCGGGTTAAGAAGGATCTGTATGTGGTGCGGGCTCGATCGGCGGAGGCGACCCAACGGATGACGGAAATGCTCGGTCGGCTGAACCAGGGCGTGGCAGATGGGGCCTTTCAGCAAATGGAGGATCGAATTCAGGATCTGGAAGCCCAAACCGCTGCCCTTCAGGAATTAAGCCGGGATTCCTTAGAGGAGCGCTTTACCCAGTTGGAAAGCCCGGAGACCCTGGGCAGCGTGGAACAGGAACTCGCTAGCCTCAAGCGTCAGGTGCTGCCGGGGGATACTCCCTGGGGCTATGAGTAGCCCTCACCGAGGAGTGCTCACAGACTCACCGAGGAGCGCTCACAGAACGGCAGACTTAGGGTTGGGTTGCGCGGCTTCGCCGCGCAACCCAATTCATCGCGGTGCCCGACTAGAATTTTAGTTGGATCTAGGATCAGGGGAAGTAAAACCGGGTATTTCCTGCTGATTTTGTCCATCTGTGAGGGGTTTAACCACCTTTGCGACGGTTTCCTGCAAAAATCCCCTAATGAACTCATCCTTACGATTAAGCTGAAACTGGTGCTGGACCACCTCTGCAATCCCGCCATCGCCCCAGTCCTGATTTTGGCGAAAATACTCAATAAAACTACGCCCTGCAATGCGAGTTAAATAGGCAGCACTGGCCCCCTGAATCAGGCGACCGACGGCGATCGTCGTAATATTCAACTGCAAGGTCGCGCTCAAGGTGGTCATCAGTTGCAAAGATCCTTTAATCAATCCCAAACTGGTGAGTGTCCGGGCTAGGGATAGGGCCAGATCCCGTCCCCGATCGATATCCAGATCACAGCCGTAGATTTTGCCAATTTCCACCACCATTTGGGCATTAACCGCCGCAGTTCCCAATAGATCTACCACCGGTAGCGGAGTCACCGCAATCACCCCGGCACTGATCCACTGGAAGCGATCGACCACCTGTTCCGCCTGCTGTTGGCGTTGGCGATTAATCAAACTGCGGGCCTCATCGCCCAGGCGCTGGGACTGCAACAAAATATTGTCAGCAATCAAATCCTCCCCTTCCAGTCGCAACACGGCCACCAATCGTTGCAACAGGGGCATGACCTCCGGGGCCGGGTCGTAGCGTTCGCCCGTGGGGAGCAGGACCGATCGCGGGTTGGCAGCGACGGGAACCACATCTTCGGGGGGAATCATGCCCGCCACCTGGTCCTGCAAATGGAAGAGAATCGCCTCCTGATCCGCCAGGGTGTACTGGTCGATTTTATTGAAAACCAGGATCGATCGCTTGCCAATTTTAGCCAAGGCCCGCAGGGGCAGTAACTGGGATCGCTGGAGGTCGTTATCCACAACAAATAGGAGTAAGTCTGCTTCTACGGCCAGTTGACGGGCGATTGTGGCTCGATCGCTCCCCTCAGCCCCGGCCTCCAGGATCCCCGGCGTATCCGTAATTAAAATCTCCCGTTCCAGCCCCTGAATCCCCATGCGGTAGACTACGCCCTCCTGGGTCGTACCCATGGTCGCTCCCACATCCCCCAACATCTCACCAAAAATCGCGTTGACCAGGGAGGTTTTGCCCGCCGATCCCGTTCCGAACACGGCCACGCGCCACTCGCCTCGGCGCAGATCTGCGGCAATTTGTCGCGATCGGGCCAACAGTGCCTGTCGCGCCACTTCATCCTGGATCTGGGTGACCTGCTTTTGAATCGCTTTTAGGTTTTCTCCGGCGGCTTCCGCTTTGGCGGCGGGAATTTGGGGGGGGACTTTTTTGGGGCGAGGGGATCGGGTGAGATTGGCGTAGTAGGCAAAGGCGACAATGCAGCAGCCCAGCAGAATAATGAAGAGTAGCAGCAGCAATCCCGCCAAGAAGGGCGAGGTGTAGGACATGTACCAGTAGAGATTCCCCAGGGCATTAATCAGCCACAGGGCCATGCCCAAGATGAAGATCAGGCCAATAATCCAGATCAGTTGTCGGCGAAGGGGCATAGGGTGACGCAGCGGTGGGTTAAGGCGAGGCGAGACCGGAACGATCCTGTTGGGCGGGGACTCAGGCCCCAAATCTATCGTTCACACTGGGGCGGCTGCCATCGCGATCGGCCTGGGGGTTTGATCTTATCCTAGCGGACTGCTCTGTTACTATCTTCCCTGTGCTCGGGGCTGTCATCATTGCCCCCTAGAGTGTCCTCGGAGTCAGGGACACAGCCCCGAGTTCCTACAGCGGGAGTGGGCGTGTCACTCGGATATCTGGTTGACTGACAAAAAATTCTGCATTGGGCGCGAAAACCTAACCCCTACCAGCGCTTAGGGATCCTAGGGGTTAGGTTTCCTGACCCGTCCCCTATGTCTGGATTTGATCCACGTTTGTCAGTCAATCAGCTCGGATATTGCAAGAGTTCTAATCGACACCGATCGATCGCCACCGCCACGTCCCCCGTCACCGCAGGATAGACCACCGTCGGTCGTTGTAATAACCACAGCGGCACCCCCAACTGCGCCGCCACCTGCCGCTTCACATCTTCGCCCCCGGCCTGACCAGACTCCTTCGCAATCACCACAGAAATCTGCCACTGTTGCCAGAGAGCCATCTCTAGTGCAAGACTGACCGGCGGACGGAGGGCAATGAGTCGATCGGGCTGGAATCCAGACTCTAAGGCTGTTTTCAGAGCAATTTCCGAGGGAAGAATTCGAGCAAAGAGGGTCGATCGATCGTGCCAGGGGCGAAACTCCGGCAAGGGACGATAGCCCAACACCAGGAGCGCCCGGTGATCGGTGAGGGGGAGGTCAGCAATCGTTGTGGGGCAATGGGGAATCCGATGGACTAGGGACGAGTCCGAAGCCATTTGTTCCGATAAAGTGGCCCGTTCATAGCGTAAATAGGGGATTCCACAGGTCTGGGCTGCGGCGATCGCCCCGTGGGAGACCACCGTGGCAAAGGGATGGGAGGCATCCAGAACCAGAGCGATCGACTCAGCTTTGATAAAATGAGGCATTTGGGCCGGTTCAAGCCTCCCGATCGTCACCCCCAAACCGGCCTCGGTGGGGTAGAGCGATCGACCCGCAGCCGTGGTGATCGTCACCTGGGTTGGGATCTGGGCCTCGACTAGGGCTTGGGCCAGGATCCGACTGTCGCTCGTTCCCCCGATTAACCAAATTTTGGCGTTGGGCACCGTTCCCCCTTGGGTCATTTCCCCCTGCATTGTCCTGGGGGCACCTCAAAAAATCCAAATTCTGTGCTGTGATCCACGCCAGAATCAACCGAGGTGTCCCTGACTTGGTCTATCCCCTTATTTTCCCATTCCCCCATGCCCTTGCCCCTCACCCGCCTTTTTCAAACCTCCCGGGTCCAACACGCCCTCAAATACAGTAAGCCCATCCTTCGCTGGGGGATTCTGGGTCTAACCTTAGCCTTCCTCAGCCATAGCCTCCGGGACCACTGGCAAGAGGTGGCGGCCGTGTCTCTGACGGGATCCCAGGTGACTGCCCTGGGGCTGGCCCTGGGCATTACCCTGGTGGCCCATTGTTGGGCGGGATGGGTGTGGGGGTGGATTTTGGCGGATTTACACCATCCTCGATCGCCCTGGTGGGCCATGGGCACCTATCTCACCACCAACCTAGCCAAGTATTTACCGGGTAATATCTGGCACTTCTACGGTCGCATTAGCCAAACCCAGCAGCAACAGATTCCCCTGGCGGCTGGGATTACGAGTGTCGTCCTGGAAACGCTACTGATGTTAACGGCGGCATTGGTTTTGGCCCTGGGGCTGGGGGGGGCCGGGCGTGAACAGGGACTGATTTTGGCGATCGCCTTGACCGTGGTCTTAACCGGGATTCATCCGCGCTTTCTCAATCCTGTACTGACGCGCATGAACCGGGACAAGCTCAAACAGTGGCAGCGTCGGTTTCGTCGATCGACCGCTGAGACGGCTGAGACGGCTGCTCCTCACCACGGTGCAGAAACACCGGCCCCCGCCCTCGCCCTTGCCACTGCACCCCCCCACCCCGCCAGTTCACGCCCCTTGACCCGGACTTGGGACGATCGATCCCACACCCCCCCCCCAGTTTCCCCCGCCCTTGACCCAGGGGATCCAGCCCCGCCTTCAGTGCCCGATTCCGCCTACCCTGCCGTTTCGCCTTCGGTCTCTCGCCCCATCCCCGCCGAACCGCAGCATACCGAACACCGGCACACCGAACACCGGCACATCAACTCCGAGCCCAGCCTTCCGTCTCAACCCACTGGCCTGCGGAGCTATCTCTGGAAACCCCTGGTGGGGGAGTTTATCTTTCTTGGCCTGCGGGGTCTGGGTTTTGGGGTGATTTTAGTGGCGCTGACGGGGGCGGACTGGTCCTGGGGGTGGCGGGTGTTGGGTAGCTTTAGCGGGGCCTGGTTGGCGGGGGTGGTGATTCCCGGTGCGCCGGGGGGATTGGGGGTGTTTGAGGCCACGGCGTTGGCATTGCTCCAGGGCCAAAGTGCCCAGGGATTGGTGCTCGCTCCGGCGGGGATTTTAGTGACCCTGGGCTTTTATCGCCTGGTCAGTACCCTGGCCGAGGCCGTGGGAGCCGCGATCGGTCAGTGGTGTCTCCGTCGCCCCTAGTCACACTGGGCTTGGTTGCATCTAGTCACACTGGGCTTGGTTGCTCCTAGTCACACTGGGTCAAACCTCAGCCTACCAAGACCGCCGCTTCCTGGTAGGCTGAAAGGCTGGGGCGATCGGCCCGATTTGTCCCCGTTCTTGATCTAGCCCATTTTTTCGATCCCAATTCCCATGGTTCGCATTAACGACAACTACCTCAAACTCAAAGCCGGGTATCTGTTCCCGGAAATTGCCCGTCGGGTTAATGCCTTCGCCCAGGCCAACCCCGATGCGCCCATCATTAAGCTGGGTATCGGTGACGTCACGGAGCCGCTGCCCGAGGCGTGCCGCACCGCCATGATCCAAGCGGTGGAAGATTTGGGCGATCGCGATCGCTTTAAGGGTTACGGTCCTGAGCAGGGGTATGGGTGGCTCCGGGAGAAAATCGCCGCCCAGGACTTCCAAAGCCGGGGCTGTGAGGTGGATGCGTCGGAAATCTTTGTCTCGGACGGCTCGAAGTGCGATACCGGCAATATTTTGGATATTCTTGGCGCTGACAACACGATCGCCGTGACGGATCCCGTCTATCCCGTCTATGTGGACACCAATGTGATGGCCGGTCACACGGGACCGGGAGATGACAGCGGCAAGTATGGCGGCTTGGTCTATCTGCCCATGTCGGCGGAAAATGACTTTATCGCACCCCTGCCGGAGCAGCCCGTGGATTTGATCTACCTCTGCTTCCCCAATAACCCGACGGGAGCCGTGGCTAGCCGCGAAACCCTGCAAACCTGGGTCAACTACGCCCGCGAGCAGGGCGCTTTGATTCTCTTCGATGCGGCCTACGAAGCCTTTATCACCGATCCTGAGATTCCCCACTCCATCTATGAAATCGAAGGTGCCCGGGAGTGTGCAATCGAATTCCGGTCTTTCTCAAAGAATGCGGGCTTTACCGGCACTCGCTGCGCCCTGACGGTGGTTCCCAAGTCCTTGAAGGGCAGCACCAGCGACGGGACTCTCACGGAGATTTGGCCCCTGTGGAACCGTCGCCAGTCCACCAAGTTCAACGGCGTTTCCTACATTGTTCAGCGGGGTGCGGAGGCGGTGTACTCTGCGGAAGGTCAGGCCCAAATCAAAACGCTAATCAGCTTTTACCTGGAAAATGCGACGATTATTCGGGAGAAACTGAATAGCGTGGGCATTACGACCTATGGGGGTGTGAATGCGCCCTATGTGTGGGTGAAGACTCCAGAAGGTCTGTCGAGCTGGGATTTCTTTGATAAGTTGCTCCACACCTGTAACGTGGTGGGGACGCCCGGTTCTGGATTTGGGGCCGCTGGGGAAGGCTATTTCCGCATTTCCGCCTTTAACAGTCGCGCCAATGTGGAGGAAGCCATGGCCCGCATTACCGCCAAATTTGGCTAAGGGGACAGCTACCCTGGGGTCTGGGATGGGGCTGGAGGGTGAGTTGTTTCTAGATTGGGGCCGCTGAGGCGTGAATTGGGGGGGAATCCTCCCCGGTTCCCAGCCTTGGGAAGCGATCGCGGCCCTATCCTGGCTCTTAGGGAGCGAAGCGACCCATCAGGCCCCACCCAGCGGTTCCTCTCGCACTGGTGGACAATACAATCACCACCTGGTTATCCCCCGGCTCCAAGGGCAAGTAGAGGCTTTCATAGAAGCCGATCGTGCCAATGTATAGTTCATTGCGGGACTGGAAGCTGTTATTGCCACTGTAGAGAAGTTGGCCATTGTGGTAGACGCTCGCATAGTCACTGTAGCCAAAGTCAAAGGCTTGAAGACGAGCTTCCTCCGCCGGAATATTGAGGCGGACCACCACTGCATTGGCCTGGGGCTGGAGGGGGAAGTAGCGCGTAATATTAAGAACCCCGCTGAAATCTGTGTCTAGCGTCTGCCAGTTGAGTTCCTCTAGGTCAACCTCCCCTAAATTCGTTAGATTTTCAAATTGCGCCTGATTAACAGGTTCAGACACCTGCCAGCGGGTAATCAGGTCGGGATCGGTACTCGGTTGGAGGGACGCAATAAAGGACAGATCGGGTTTCTCTAGGCTATAGCGGACATTACTAAAGCATCCCTCAACCCGCTGGGGATTGAGGGCAAATAACCCCAGTTGCCCCGCATCTCGGTTGTGTTTGAGTTCGGGGACTTCATAAAGTGGCGTTTCCATATCCCCCACATAGACGGCCATTTTGCCATCGGCAATCTCTAATTTGACCGAGTTCCAGCCCTCAAAGTCAAAGTCATAGGCCCCATTGAATCCTTCGCCATAGTAGAGTTTCCAGGTCTGGAAGCCTCCAAAAACCGGTGTGTATTGTATGGAGTCGATCGTGCCCGACTGCTGGGGACGCATGAAAAAGCGCTCGTGAGTGAGGGCATCCTCCGCGTGGAACACAGCCCCCACAAAGCCGCGCTGGTTTTTGAAGCTCACATCGTAGGCGATTGTCCCTTCACTGAGGTTGATATCCCTGAGCAGCGCCAAAGCACCCCGGAGACACAGGCTCTCAGCGCCCTTGTGGGTGCCAAAGGTACTTTCTCCTAAGGCATCAACCTGAATGTCCCAAGCTTCTGGGACCAGGGGGACAGGGGTCAGGGTAGCGTGGGCGACGTTTGCCGGACCACTGGTGAAAACAAGGCCGGCCCCTAAACTAGAAAAGAGGGCGCGGGTGATGAGTTTGGCGTATTCGTAGGTATGCATGGAAGTTCAGGGGTAGATGAGAACGGGCAACCCTTGGAATCGTTTGAGAGGGGCACCTCGATTAATACAGATTCTCACCGCAGTACCCACGACAAGATCAAGGTTGGGTTGCGCGGCTTCGCCGCGCAACCCAATTAATCGAGGTGTTCAGAGGATGTTTGGAAACTTCGGCCAAGGGCTGTAGGCCCTTGCAGAATCCCCCCTCAGTTCCCCGTGGGCACCTCGGAAAATTAGAATTTTCGCCGGGTGACCCACGCCAGAACTAGGGTTGTGGTGGGCGGCGAAGCCGCCCACCACAATGAATCGCATGCCACCCG
>JAYKIB010000166.1:0-3218 GCA_035285005.1 Prochlorothrix sp. | reverse complement strand
ACACCCCCCAACCGGGTCCATCCCGTTGTGGAAGCCCTCACCCTAAATCCCTCTCCCTCTTTGGGAGAGGGACTTTAATCTGATTCCCCTTCTCCCTCTTTGGAAGAAGCGATGTCCTGAGCGCAGTCGAACGGGCGATATCCTGAGCGCAGTCGTTGGCTTCGCCTGCCCGGAGGGCATAGGGGGCTAGGGGATGAGGGCCAGACTCGCCAAAGTTAAGATACACACCCCCAACCCGATCGGTGGCGTGCCGACCAAACTCGACATGGGGGGCACAGCAAAACGACTGAACCCAATTCGTCGCGGGATTCGCCTACTTGGCATCGCTCCGGGCATAGTCATCCTGGAAGCGAACAATATCATCCTCGCCCAAATACTCGCCGTTTTGCACTTCGATGAGGATCAGCGGCAGCACACCGGGATTTTCAAGACGGTGGGCCGTACAGGGAGGGACATAGGTGGACTGGTTGCTGGACAGCAGCATTTCCTCGTCACCACACACCACCTTCGCAGTCCCGGACACCACAATCCAGTGCTCACTGCGGTGGTGGTGCATCTGCAAACTGAGGCGATGGCCCGGTTTCACTTCAATACGCTTAATTTTGTAGCCTCGGTTTTCTTCCAAAATAGTGAAGGATCCCCAGGGACGCAGTTCTGTGGCGGCCATATTGCCCGGAGCAACGGTGGTGGGTAGGGTGAGGCTAGCAGATTGGCTCATGGCTTAAGTAAGGTGATAATTCAGTTGCGATGTCGGTATACCTGGGGGCATCTCACCAATCCAAAGTCTTGGGAGATGGCCCACGCGAAATTTCAGGGTTTGAGGTGGGGTTTGGGTTGGGCTTCGACTCCGCTCAGTAGAGCCCTCTCCTGTTGTGGTAGCGCGGTCCGAAAGCCTTGGAGGTGACCCCGATCGCCCTGGTTTACCATAGCAAACGTGAAGCCCACATCGGGGTAACTCGATTCATTACATAGGTTGGGAGGCAGCCCATGCCAAGATTAGGGCTTTGGGTTGGGAAGCCGCCCAACCCAATCCATCGAGAGACCCCTTGATCATGCAACCCTGCCAGTCTAGCTCTGTGAATTAACCCCGGTGGCGGAGCCACCCCTACCCTCCACCCAGTAACCCAAGACTATGCCATCGATTAATTTACCCACCTGGATCACCCTGATTCGTCTAGCTGGAGTACCGCTCATTTTCCTGAGTTTGGGCACATTTGAGGCACGCCAGCGCTGGATTGCAGTGGTGATTTTCCTGGGAGTGGCGGCAACGGACTGGTTGGATGGATATCTGGCCCGCAGGCTGAACCAGGTGACGGAGTTGGGGAAGTTCCTCGATCCCTTGGTGGATAAGCTCCTGGTGATGGCTCCATTGCTGGTGCTGGTGGCCCAGGGACTCGTGCCAGCTTGGGGCGTATTTGTGATTTTGGGGCGAGAATTGGCGATCGCGGGCTGGCGGGTCAACCAAACCACAATTACGGGGGCGAATCTTTGGGGCAAGCTCAAAACGGTCACCCAAATCATTGCCATTGCATTGCTGTTGGCTCCGCTGCCAGATCCGGTTCCCCGGGTCGCACAGGGGGCATTTTTTCTCGCCTTGGTGATGACGATCGCGTCGGGCTTCATCTATGTCATGCCCCGATCGACCGCCGACTAATGGAACCACCCCTAAGTTGCAATCCCTCGCAATCTGGCAGTTATGGGAGCTAGGGCTGCGGTGAGGCTGAATATGACCACTAGAGCTGGTTACCTCTTGATCCCTAGACCTCAGACCTCGTGCACTGGGACTTCATATCCTGAGAGGATGTTTGGAAACCTAAGAAAATCCCGCCTGCCCCCCCCTTTACAAGGGAAGACGACCTCTTCTTCCCCCTTCAAAAGGGGGACTGGGGGGGATTCTGCCAGGGCCTACGGCCCTTGGCCGAAGTTTCCAACCATCCCCTTAGACCTCATACCCTAGGGCACCTCAATTAATTGTGGTCGGCGGCGAAGCCGCCGACCACAACCCTGATTGTGCCGTAGACACCGTAGTGGACAGTTGAATTTTTCGAGGTGCCCCTTAGACCTTATGCACGTGATAACCGCAAGACAACGGGCGGTTGTGAAGGGCTACCGCACCGTTGCTGCCAGTACCGCAAATATATGGGGTTGCCCTGCCTTCGGCGGGGCAACCCCATGTCACCAATACTCTGAAATTGTGATTAAACGGGCATGGAGGGACTCGAACCCCCGACACCTTGATCCGTAGTCAAGTGCTCTAATCCACTGAGCTACATGCCCTGGTCGGTATCTAATCGATTTTGAATCAGATTCTGTAAAATCTGGCTCTCAAGAGCTGCTAGACGCGCTAAGCTTAGCTTGCTCACCGGTCTCCTAATATACACACAAACTGTTCCCGATGCAAGAAAGTTCTTCCGGCTCCCCAAGCCAACGATCGACCCCCCAAGCCAACCACCGCTCCTCTCCGCCCACCCCGAGATCCCTCACTCACCTCACCCCAGCCGGAGACGCGCAGATGGTGGATGTGTCCGCAAAGGCTGCCACCGTCCGGGAGGCGATCGCCCAAGGACATGTGAGAATGCTACCGGAAACCCTCACAGCGATCGAGGCGGGAAATAGTCCCAAGGGAGACGTGGTGGGTACAGCCCGTCTGGCGGGGATTATGGCGGCAAAACAAACTGCAACTCTCATCCCCCTCTGTCACCCCCTGCCCCTCAGTGCCGTGACGGTAACCCTAACCCCAAATCCAACCCTCCCGGGCTATGACATCCAGGCACGGGTACGCACAAAAGCAGAAACAGGCGTTGAAATGGAAGCACTCACCGCTGTGACGATCGCGGCCCTGACGCTCTACGACATGGCAAAAGCCCTGGATAAGGCTATGGAAATTACGGCGGTGCGGTTGGTCCAAAAAACCGGCGGGAAATCCGGGGATTATGTTCACCCCCAAGGGGTTCCCGACATTCCCTAGGCGGATATCTGGGAACCGAGGAAGATTCGGCACGGGCCTGCAGCCCTTGGCTGAAGTTTTCACCCATCCTCTTACCCGATATTCCCTAGGACACCTCGAAAAATTCAAATTTCGATCGCAGTGCCCACGGCAGAATCGGGGTTGTGGCCGGCGGCTTCGCCGCCGGCCACAATCAATCAATTAATCGAGGTGCCCGACAGTATCTTGCCATTACAGCATCTTGCCCATCCCTCTGACATCAGGAGCTGCT
>JAYKIB010000165.1:0-12811 GCA_035285005.1 Prochlorothrix sp. | reverse complement strand
GGAGAGCGGCAATTGCATCCAGATGGTGTTGAAGTTCAGCCTTGTGTTGAGCGTCCATGTGATGAGTTGAGCTAACGATATCTTCATACTCTCCCTTTTCTGTCTAAACTTCATTGAGTAAATTTACCCATCGCCAAAGTGAGATGCACCCGAATAACTCCGTGGATCTACGGCACAATACAAAGGGATAAGCGGGTGCCTCCGCACCCATAGCCCGAGCGGGGAACAGTCCCCTATCCTGGTCTCATCAAGCTCTCCACCCCGACGCCAAACCCATGTCCGACCCCCATCCCTTTGCCCACCTCCTCACCCCCGAAGAATCTCACCAGGTCGATGCAGCCCTCCTCACCTCCCGCGACAAATTCTCCGTCCGGGTCGCCCTCTACGGTCTACGGGTCTTGGCTCAGGTCGCCACCGCCGAAGGCGTTCCCCTCACCGAGCTCACCCCGGCCCAAATCCAGTCCTGGCTGAGCCATAACACCCAAGCCAATAACTTAATCGAGGCCCAATCCATGGAGATTGACCCGCAGTTCCAAGAATTCTGGTCAAAACTCCTTTATTCTTCCCTCAAACCTCTCCAAGCTGCTGCCCAGCAGGCCCAGACCCAAATTTCAGACTTGACACTACCCCAGGTGATTGCCTACTTCGAGACCCAGGGCAAACTGGATTGAGCCCGTGATATCCCCGAGGAGTAAGTGCCCATGAATCCTTTACGCTATCAAGCCTTTCGCTTGATTTACAGCGTCGATCGCTGGCGTAGTCGTCGTTTTACACCAGTTGGTGCTGCTTTTACCGTCAGTTTAGCCATCACGGGAATTCTTCAAGCCGACAGCAGCACATCCCTGGCCTATCAGGTGTTCACCTTTGCCGGAGCGATCGCGGCCATCAGTCTTGTCCACAGCTTCCGGTTCTCCGATCGATTTCGCCTCCACCGCACCCTTCCCCGTTTTGGCACCGCCGGGGTTCCCCTGCAATACCGCATGACCATCGAGAATCAGACCGATCGTTGGCAACGGGGCTTGAAAATTATCGATAATCTAGCCGATCCCCGTCCCACCTATCGAGAACTGCGTAATACACCAGAACCAGGAGAGGAGAAGCGGAACCGCTTCGATCGGTCCCTCGGCTACTACCGTTGGCTCTGGCTGATTCGCCGCAACCTCCGTGCCACCACCGCCACGGTCCCCATTCCCCCCATTCCTCCCCGCAGCAACCTTGAGGTCATCCTACCGCTCCACCCCCACAGTCGCGGCGCAGTCCATCTGGCGGAAGCCTTTATTCTCCGTCCTGACCCCTTTGGCCTCTTCCACGCTTGCCAACGTCTCCCCCTGGCCCAATCCCTCTGGATTTTGCCCCATCGCTACCCCCTCCCCCTGCTCCAGCTGAGTGGGGGCCGACGCTACCAATCCGGTGGGGTCGCCCTGGCCTCCTCCGTGGGGGAGTCCGATGAGTTCATGTCCCTGCGCGATTATCGTCCCGGAGACCCCTTGCGCAAGATTCACTGGAAAAGCTGGGCGAAGGTGGATAAACCCATTGTGCGGGAAGATCAAGATGAGTTTTTCGTGCGCCATGCCTTGATTTTGGACACGTTCCAGCGGGAAGCCTATAGTGAGAAACTAGAGGAGGCGATCGCCATTGCAGCCTCCTGTGCCAGTAACTTCCAAACCCAGGAATCCCTCCTTGACCTCATGTTTGTGGGACTAGAGGCTTACTGCTTCACCGCAGGGCGCGGTGTGGGTCACCTCGACCATATGCTCGAAATCCTTGCTTCAGTCCAAGCCTGTCCCCACCAGTCCTTTGAGTCCCTCAAGCCCCTGGTGGTGGAACGCGCGGAGCTCCTCAGCGGCTGCATTTGCATTTTTCTGGAGTGGGGAAACGATCGCCAGGAACTGGTGCAACAACTGGAGGCCCTGCGCGTTCCCACATTAGTCCTTGTCCTAGGGGAACCGGGGCAAACTGAAGCGGACTTCGATCGCCGGGTAATCACAGCGGCTACGACTCAATTTCGTGTCGTTCCCCTGGATCAGGTCGCTGAGACCCTCATGAGCCTCTAGGATATTACAGTCAGACATATCTCGCCCTAAACTGCCAAATCCTCACCAAAACCTACCGAAGCACCGCCGGATTTCGTCAAAACCCCCCAAAACTCCTTCCACTCTCCCCCTATTCCTTGCCCCATTCCCGTGATTCGAGCAACCCATGCCACCACTAGTTTTAGGTCTCACCCTCCTGTTTTGGGGCTGGCAAGCTGGCCTCTGGTTTTTAGCCATTCCCTTCGCGATCGCCGTTGAAGCGGCCCGCTGGTGGCCTGCTCGCTGGGATTTTGGTGACGATGACTTTGGCAACATGTTTAACTTTTGCTTCATGTTGCTCCTCATCATTGCCGTTTACTTCCTTGTCACTGCTCGGAATCTCACCTCTTTTTACCTCTTCATCCGTTTCCAACCAATTTTTTGGCTTCTCCTCCTCACAACCCAACTTTACTCTAATCGTCAGCAGATTCCCGCCCTAGCCCTTTTCCCCTTCCTCGTCACCGATTCCGCCCTTCCCCGCACTCCCCCTCGCCCTTCTGCCACTCCTCCCCAGTCTCCCCCTCCCACCAACATTCCATCTCCCAGCCCTCCTGCTCCAGAAATTCAATCTAAACCCCCATTTTTAGTTGATTTACGTTATCTCTACTTTGGTCTCTGTATCTTAGCCGCTAGTGCTGGAAATCAGCCCGGTTTCGGTTTTTTCTTTGGAATGGTAGGTCTGACCATAGGGGTGCTGTGGTCCGGTCGATCGCGACGGGTGGGAAGCCTACGCTGGTGCATCCTCATGCTGTTAGCGGCGAGCTTGGGCTTTGGCGGTCAACTATTGCTCCATGAGACCCACCTCGCCATTGAGCGACAGGTCACCAATTGGCTCAGTGACTACTACCGCCAGGATGCCGATCCCTACCAACGAGATACGGCGATCGGAGAGCTGGGTAGCCTTAAACTATCTAACTCCATCGCATTTCGCGTCGATGCTGACCCAAAAGAGCGGGTTCCCAAGCTTCTACGGGAAGCCACCTATAATCGCTACCAGTCTCCCACGTGGGTCGCCTTTAGTTCCGACTTCACCCCAATCCCCCAGCAGTCCCTCGGTCATCAAAATAACCCTCAGGATAACGGGCAAGATCACAATAAAATCAGAGATCAAAATAGTAATCCCTGGGTTATCGCCCCCTCAGCCGCCCCAACCCTTGCCGAAACCCCAAACTGGCTTACCATTACCAGTACCTTAACCCAGGGCAGGGGACTGCTTAAACTCCCCCATGGCGCAACCCTGCTCCACCCCTTAGCCGTCAAAGTTGCCGAGCGCAGTCCCTTCGGCACCGTGCGCGTGGAGGGGACTGCGGGGGGACTCACCTATGGCGTGGCCTTCGAGCCTAGTACCACCTTTGATGCACCACCGATCGAAGCTGACCTCGAGGTGCCTGCCACGGAACGATCGGCCCTGGCCCCGATCGCCCAAACCCTGAACTTAAGCCAACAGGATCCCAGCCAGATTCCTGAACTCGTGACCCAGTATTTTCAAAATAACTACCAATATTCCCTCGACTGGCTCAATGCAAACCCCGATGAAAGTCCTTTAAGCACGTTTTTAACCGAAACCAAGGCCGGACACTGTGAATACTTTGCCACTGCGGCCACACTACTGCTCCGGGAAGCGGGCATTCCCGCTCGCTATGCCATCGGCTTTTCAGTCCATGAGTACAGCAATCTGGAGCAACAGTACCTGGTACGCGCCCGCCATGCCCATGCGTGGACCCTGGCCTATCTTAACAATCGCTGGCAAGTCATCGATCCCACGCCGGGGGAGTGGATTCAGGCAGAAAACCGACTGGCTCCGCCCTGGGCCTTTTTAGGGGACTGGTTTGCTTTTGCAGGCTTCCGAGGTAGCCAACTTTGGCAGGAGATCACGGGGGCACGGCTGCGAGATTACTGGTGGGTCTTGATGATTCCCTTGGTGATTATTCTCTTCCGTCAGTTGGATTTCCAAAAACAGGTGCAACGGGTCACGGCCAATCAAGCACCGATAGCCCCCCCGATCGATCGCCGTCCGGGTTTAGATTCGGAACTGTACGCGATCGAAGCGGCCCTGACCCAGGAAGGACTCGATCGCAAGCCCTGGGAGACCCTGGGCCAGTGGCTCCTTCGTTTACAGGCTTTACCCACAGAAGAGACCCAACTCCCGTCCCACCTTGCCAGTCTCCAGCCAATCCTAGCCCTACACTACCGTTACCGCTTCGATCCCCAGGGTCTCACCGCCGACGAACGGGAGCACCTGCGCCACCTCAGCACCACGTGGATCCAACAGTTCCAAACCCAAGCGATTCCAGCCCAACCCAAGCCGCACCCCGCCGAAGCACAAGCCTGAAGCAGGCCGATCGATCGCCCTTCCTCCCCCTGTACTGGGTTACGCCCTGCTCGCCCTGTCCTAGACATGTCATCGATTAACCATCGGGCACCTCGAAAAATCCAAGTTCTCATCCCGTGACCCACGCCAGAATCAGGGCTAGGTGGGGCGGCGAAGCGATCCAACCCAATTCAGCGAAGTGCCCCATAAAACCTTGCACCACCAGAGTGACACGCCCGCCCCAGGGGTAGGAGCTAGGGGCGGGTTCCCTGACGCTGAGGACCGTGAGGGAAGTCTAGGATTAAATGCTCGCAGCCCCTAGAAGCCCAAATCCGCCTTGGCTGCCAAGGCAGCCTCCAAAACCACCTCCGTTGGCAGGGACTCCCAATCCGTCACGCCCAAATCCGCATAAAACTTTTCATCGTAGGCCCGCGTTTGCACCACCACTGGCATCGGTACCGCATGGCCCAGCAAGAGTGCCTGCTGCTTCGAGTCTAACTTCGACAACACCGATCGTAGGTTTTGCCCACCCGACACTCCCGTAAAGATGGCCTCAATATCCTTCTCATCATTGAGTAATGCCGTGATTCGGCTACCAATTTGGGACATGACTTCCGGATCAATCCCCGAAGGTCGCTGATCCACCACCAAAAGCGTCACAAAGTATTTCCGCATCTCCCGCGCAATCGTCCCAAAAATTGTTTGCTTCACCGTATTGGAGTCCAGAAACCGGTGCGCCTCCTCGATCGTAATCATCAGCTGGCGGGGTCGATCGCTCGGATTTTTCGTTTGTAAAAAGACTTCCGCCTTGCGGACATAGGCTTGGTGAATCCGGCGGGAAATCGTATTCGTGGCCAGCATATAGGACAGCATATTCGACTGGGAGCCAAACTCAATGACAATATGCTTGCCAGCATCCAAAGCTTGAAGAATTTGGCCGATATAGTTCTTTGGGCAGGTGTTTCGGATGTATTTGAGGTCATCTAACCGAGTCAGCTTCCGTTGCAAGGCCATAATCGAAGCCTTGCTCCCCATCTTAACCTCACAAAACTCCTGGATTTCCCCATTACTCATGGTTAATAGCCGATTAATCCAGGATTTTCCGAATTCATTGCGTAAAATAATCGCATTCTCCAAACTTGCCTCGGACAGGTTCAGCTCGTCCCGCACCAACATCAAGTCCTCCACATCGATTTGGTCATAGCCAATGTAAAGTTCCTGGGCATCCCGCACTCCTCGCCGTCGGGTTGACTCCGGATCTAGGGTGTAAATCTGGACTTCACCGGGGAAAAGTTGGCGCAACCCCTTAACCGTACTCAGTTGTCGCCCTTCACGAGTCGCTTCCCAGCCATACTCCGAGTGCATATCAAAAATCAAATTTACTGCGGCCTGTTTGCGGATCGTCCCCGCTAAGACCAGGCGCGTCAAGAATGACTTACCGGTTCCCGACTTGCCAAAAATGCCATTACTGCGCTCCACAAAGCGATCGAGATCCAGGCAAATGGGTACATCCATGTCGATCGGGCGACCAATGGAAAAATTACGACGATGGGGATCATCTTCCCAGCCAAACACCATGCGAAAGTCCCGTTCCCGTGCTTCATACACCTGGCTAAAGTGGCTAGGAATGGTCTTCACCGGTAATAATTCCAAGGATTCGCTACTTTGTGCCTCAAAAGAGGCCAAGGTCAACTGATCACCAGCGGCCTCCCTGGAATCAGGCCCTGATTCTCCACTCACTTCACCACGTCTAGACTTTCGCCGTCCCTTGGACGATCGATCGCCTTTGGCCAAGGCACCGCCGGACTCACGCCCCGGGTTCTCCTCCGTCTTGGGTGTAAACATCAGCATCGGTGCTAAATCGATCGTGCCGTAGATGTTATTGCCCGCCAGCACCTCTTGCAAGAAATCATTGCTGGCTTCCGGCGGGTTTGCCAGAATTCGGGCACTCGCTGCCCCCAGGGTCACATCCGTTAACAGACAAAAGAACCGCGATCGTCGCCCTTGCACCACTAAAAACTTGCCCACCCGCATTTCTTCCACAGAAACATCCGCATGGAGCCGCACCTCTAACCCCTTACTCAAGGACCCTTGAATCACTAAACCCAGCGGTTTATCCAAGGCAACGGCTGACATTAACGAATCTGACGGTATTTCTGACAGCATAGGAGCACCAACGGCAAAAACTCAAACGCTAACAATTGGGGGCACCTCGAATAGTCCCAGTTTCCCTAGGGCACCTCGATCAACTGCAGCGCACGGCTGCGCCGCGCAACCCAACCCGAATTCTGCCGTGGGTATTGCGGTGAAAATCTGTATTAATCGAGGTGCCCCGTAGGTGCATTGTACTGCTACTGGTGGAGCGTCGGGGCGACGATCCATCGGTAGGGCATCGCAGCCCAAGCCCATGCATTGAAGTCCCCAATCCAGCCCCAATCACTCTTGTTCCACGGGATTAGACTCTGGAACGGGACAACCCACCCATAACCGCGCCAGCGCTGCGTAGGACGGGCCAATCCAGTAAAGCGCATTCACGAGCAGCAACACTCCCCGCACCCCCACACTCGTCAGCCAGGGCCACACTCCCACCGTTGCCCCCAACACCAGCAACGCCTCAACCCAGGCCACCTGTCGCCCATAGTGACGCGGATCCCAGTAGGAAAAGGGACTAATAAAGCGATAAGCACTGAAGGGCAAGAAGTGACAGTGGGCATCATCGTGATGCACGGGTAAATCTAGGAGGTCATGGAGCGCCATGCTCAATCCCAGGGCGATCGCCCAGTCTCCGAGCCCCAAGCTTCCCAATGCGGCAATCCCCAGGGCTAGGGGAATTGAGTGCACCAATGCCGTCCAGCCATACCAGAACGAGGAATAGTAAATTTCACTCCAAATTTTCCGATCGTCCTGCCGCCGCACGCCCTTCGCCCACACGTACATCACAAAAATGGGCACATCTGGCAGCACTGACCCCAGCGCGATCGCCGCAGTTGCGGCCGAATGGGGCATCAGGAGGGCCAAATTGATGACGGCATGGCTCGGTGTTTTCATAGGCGGGCCTTGAGGGGAAAAAATTAAAGCTAACGTCAGCCTAGCGCATCCCTGGCCAGCGGTGGGGGATCGGGCAACCGCGCAGTTGCTATAGCCGTCCCAAATCTCTACTCTCAGACCCCTCAGCGGGGCGCGGTCTCCGTGCCCCATGCAGCAGGCGATCGCAAAACCCAACCCAAAACGGCCCAGGGAACTCGGACCCTCAGCCTAACCCATCAAGCCCAAATCCCTGATCCCAAGCTTCTTCTGGGGGGATAGTTTTCGCGCCCAAGGGAACCGCCCTCGCCAGTCAATCCAATCCCCAAAACTAGGCGATCGCCACGGTTTGCCACCTCTCATCCAGCCCAGGGACGGTGCTGAGCGGTTCCGGGCCGGGTTCCAGGAGGGGGTTCTTTTAAAGTGCCGAGGAAGCGTATCTTAGGAAAGGCGACTTCGCCAAATTTTAATGTTTCGTTTCAGTGGATCAACACGGTGCCCCAGGACAGCCAAGCCATTCCCACAGCACCCCTAGAATCACGCACAATTCGGATTCTGGAGTGATCCACTCAATCTTGATATCCAACGTTAGCCTAGTCCTATCTATGCCCACCCTGACCCTGCCTTGGCTCCCCAAATGGCTCAACTTTGGCCAACGCAAAGCCGAAGTCCTAGAAGCCCGCCTTCAAGCTAAAAAAGCCCTCCTCGATCGACTCATCGACCTGCGCACCACCTTCCCCAAACTGGATAACGCCCCCCTCACCCACCTCGACCTGGGTGAAGAGCGTCAGGCCGACCTCGAAACCCTCATTACCCAGCTCGAAGAGCAAACCCCCTATCCCGCTCCCCTTCGCCAGGGCAGCGAACTCCTCAACGGCACCTGGATTCTCATCTACTCCGATGCCCAGGAAATTTCCCGCCTCGCCACCCTTCCCCTGGGTCTCCGCACCGGTCAAGTGTCCCAAATTGTGGATGTTGAGACCCTATCCTTCGAGAATAAAGCCAACGTTCGCCACCAGTGGCAGCTGTTATCCGGCTTTGTACGCGTGACCGCCGTCTTTGAACCCACCCCCAACCTAGGGCGGAAAATGCGTAACCGTCGCATTGATGTAGATTTCCAAACCCGCTTCTTCTCCATTACGAAGATGCTGGGCATCCCGACCCCCTTCTTTGACCCTATTCGCACCGTCGACGTTAACAATCCTCCTGAAGTGGTCCCCAGCCTCGAGATCACGTACCTGGATGAGGAGGTCCGCATTGGACGGGGGGGCGAAGGCAGTCTCTTTGTCCTCATCAAGGAAGAGGCCTTCACATCCCTGCTCGAACCCGAACCCCCGATCGCTGCACTCCTCCCACCGGCCCAGGACGAAGCCACCTCGGAACCCCCGACAGCAGCCCCCACGGGAATCGCTGCAGAATCCCCTGCGGAGCCATCCCCTACCCCTAGCACTGACTCCACTCCCACCGCTGTTGCGCCCACCGCTAGCACCGATGCAGCTCCTGCCGACGTCTCCCCCACCAACCCCGACTCCCCCGAAACCCCCACCGAAGAAACCAAAAGCCTCGTCAATGCTGGCTCCTAAGTGCCTGCATGACCCTAGCTCTTGCGGGAGTCACAGAACAACAATTGGGCGGATTGGAGGTGTCCCCCGAAGATCACAAAAGAGCAGGGAGCCAAGACGGAAAACTACAGCGCCCAGAACGCCCCCCGATTCACTAGGAAATCATTTTTCAAAATGATAATATTGCCGTGAACATGCGCCGAGGGGTTTGCTGTGATTCGCTCTGCAACCTTACCATTTCCGCCCACGTTACCGTCTGTTGCCGATAATCAACGGTTACGTCTCTTTGCGGGATCCGCCCATACCTCTTTAGCAGAAGAGGTGGGCCGCTACCTGGGCATTGATCTAGGCCCCATGGTTCGCAAGCGGTTTGCGGATGGTGAGCTTTATGTCCAGATTCAGGAATCGATCCGAGGCTGTGATGTCTACCTCATCCAGCCCACTTGTTATCCCGTCAATGATCATTTGATGGAACTCCTGCTGATGGTGGATGCCTGCCGCCGTGCCTCTGCGCGGCAGATCACCGCAGTGCTCCCCTACTATGGCTATGCCCGCGCCGATCGCAAAACCGCTGGCCGGGAGTCCATCACCGCCAAACTCGTGGCCAACCTCGTCACCAAGTCTGGGGCAAACCGCATCCTGGCCATGGATCTACACTCTGCCCAAATCCAAGGCTACTTCGACATCCCCTTGGATCACGTCTACGCATCCCCTGTGATTTTGGACTATCTCCGCAGCAAGGATCTGTCGGATGTTGTGGTGGTCTCCCCCGACGTGGGCGGAGTTGCCCGGGCCCGGGCCTTTGCTAAAAAGCTCGATGATGCGCCCCTCGCCATCATCGATAAACGTCGCCAAGCCCACAACGTGGCTGAGGTGCTCAACGTGATCGGGGATGTCCAAGGGAAAACTGCCATCCTGGTGGACGACATGATCGACACCGCCGGAACCATCTGTGAGGGCGGTCGCCTCCTGCGCGAAGAGGGGGCCAAAGAGGTCTATGCCTGCGCGACCCATGCCGTATTTTCGCCCCCCGCAGTGGAACGGCTGTCACGCGGTCCCTTTAAAGAGGTGATTGTCACGAATACCATTCCCATTCCCCCCGAGAACCAGTTTGAACAGCTGGTGGTGCTCTCGGTGGCGAACCTCCTGGGCGAGGCCATCTGGCGTATCCATGAGGAAAGCTCCGTTAGCATCATGTTCCGCTAAATCCCAACGGCAACACCAACATAGTCTAGACAGGCTGACACCCCTCCACCACACACCTTGCCCCCCATTAGGGATCGATGCGGTGGAGGGGTACCTAGTCCCAAGCTCAACCGAGTGGCATCCCCGTCACAGGCCCGGTTTCGGATCAGACTCTTATCAATCGTTCTCGATCGCCATCCGGAAAATTGTAGCAATAAAAAATATTCCCCCTGGGGGGTGACACCCCTCATCCCGCACGCTATACTAGGACATGTAGATGCACCCTGATGATCGGGGGGAGTCGCTATCAGTGGCTCTCCTTTTTTTTGTCTTTAACCCACTGGACAGGGCCGTATATCATTCGGGTACCTCGATTCCTTGTGGCGGGCGCCGCCGCCCAACCCAACCCTAATTCTGGCGGGGGTCACCGGGCAAAAATTAGGATTAATCGGGGTGGCCATTCTGAAAATTTGCCTACATTATTAAAAATATTTGTCAGGGGAGGTGACACCCCTCACCCGGTTATGTATCATGGGAAGCGTAGATGCACCCTGATGATTGGGGGAGTCACTCAGTGGCTCTCCTATTTTTTTTGCGCCTCAACTCATCCAATCTGATTAACCCGACATCCCCGTTGCACCGCAGGCCGTTCCGCAATCTCCTCAGCCCAACGCACCACATGGCCGTAGGTATCCACCGCTAAGAATTCCGCCGCGTCGTACATCTGGTTCAGAACCAAGCCACCGTACCAGGGCCACGCCGCCATATCTGCGATCGTGTAGGTTTCCCCGCAGAGGTAGGTATGGGCCGCCAACTGGCGATCGAGCACATCCAACTGACGCTTGGTTTCCATGGTGAAGCGATCGATGCAGTATTGAATTTTAGTCGGAGCATAGCGATAAAAGTGGCCAAAGCCACCCCCCACGTAGGGCGCAGATCCCACCTGCCAGAAAAGCCAGGAGAGACACTCAGCCCGGTGGGCCGGATCCGGGGGCAGAAAGGCAGCAAATTTTTCGGCAAGGTAAAGCAAGATGGCACCAGACTCAAAAATGCGGGTGGGCGGCGAGGTGCTGCGATCGACCAGGGCCGGGATTTTGGAGTTGGGATTAACCGCCACAAAGCCGCTCCCAAACTGATCCCCCGCTTGGATCCGAATCGGGTGGGCATCATATTCTGCTCCCGCCAAGCCCAGGGCCAGGAGTTCTTCCAACAAAATTGTCACTTTCTGGCCATTGGGGGTAGCCAGGGAGTAAAGCTGCAGCGGATGATCCCCCACAGGAAGCGGGCAATCGTGGGTAGCTCCGGCGATCGGGCGATTGATGCTGGCCCAAGTGCCGCCGTTGTCCGTATTCCAAGTCCAAACGCGAGGCGGAGTATAGGGAGGTTCCATATTTGGGTTCATCGAGGTGCCCTAGAGTGATCTAATCTTAAAAGTGATCTAATCAGCGTAAGTCTAGCCATGGCCAACTATTCCCCCGAAGCCGCCACCTTAATCGACCTCCTGGATGAGGCGGGCATCAGTTATGAACTGGATGAGGAGGAGGACTTGCTGTGGATGACCTATGCGTTGTCGGAGCGAGAGTTATTGGAAGATGGCTATGAAGTGGATGTGCTGGGCACTTGGCGTGAAGGTCTCATCACCCTCTCGATCGGGTTACTGGATTTAGAAGAAGATGTGGAGGAGTCGGAGCCCGAGACAGAGGACATTCCAGACTTGGATCCCAATCTCATGGGCCTCCTGCTGCGCTACAACTACGAGCTGGATATTTGCAAGTATGCTTTGGATGAGAACCAGAGTATTTGGCTCTTAATCGATCTAGATACGGAGAATCTTCAGGTTGACACAATTCGGTCTGGCATTCAGACCCTATTTGATGGATTTGATACCTATCTTGAGCTGTTACAGGAATGGTATGCCGGGGCAGAAACCCAGAAGACTGTCGAGCAACGGCGACTGGCGAAAAGTAGCTTGATTGGGGCGGCCAAGTTTGGGGTCAAAGAGACAGTACTCGTGGGCATGGCGGCCGCAGCGGGAGTCACTACCCAAGGCGTGACCGGAATTCTCGAGGCAGCCGGTCGATCGGAATAAGGTACTACCCAAAAGGTAGCACCCAGGGGAGTCCACCAGACCTAAGGATATGGGCACGGCAGTATCGGGAATCGGGCTGCTCCTATCCTGACAAGTGAGGCACCCCCCTACCCATAAGGCTCGACCCCAGCCACCCCCATAAAAAGTGTTCCCCACCGCGCCCTAAAAGCTAGGCGCGATGGGGAACTCCAGCAATACCCCCAGGGGAATTCGAATCCCCGTCGCCTCCGTGAAAGGGAGGTGTCCTAGGCCTCTAGACGATGGGGGCGCGTTGCTGACATTTGTAATAGTAGGGCAGGGGGGCGATCGAAGTCAAGCATCACTCTTAATTTTTTTCTAGATGTCCCAACCCCTGCCCCAGAGCGGGTTTGCTGCCTCCCCCTATCCCAACACAGAGGTAGGTGAGGGGCAGGGGTTAAGGTGGACGGTGAAACCCCGCCGTTCGGGAGCATCCCACTTTCGACGAAATAGCCAAATGGGAGGCACTGCATAGGCCAGTGGGAGAAAATAGCCAGATCATTGGTCTACTGAGGTATTCGCCGATCCACCACTGGCTTGATAGGCTTCA
>JAYKIB010000164.1:0-13469 GCA_035285005.1 Prochlorothrix sp. | reverse complement strand
ACTTTGGCGAGTCTGGCCCTCATCCCCTAGCCCCCTTCGACTGCGCTCAGGGCACCGCTTCTCCCAAGTCGGGAGAAGGGGAAAAGTCCCTCTCCCTCTTTGGGAGAGGGATTTAGGGTGAGGGCTTCCAAAACGGGATGCACCCGCCAAAGTTAATCGAGGTGCCCAAGAAGCAATGGACCTAATGTACCTGCGGACCCCTGGACCGAGTTGACTGGCAAGTGGAGACGTGGGGCACGAAGGCTGCGCCCCGACGAGGGGCTTGGGACTGGGGGACCAGAGTCCTGGTATCCTCCTCTGGGCCGAGGTCTGTCCTGTTTGTGTCAGGTTTGTGTCAGGTTCGCCTCAGTTTTGCGCCAGTTTTTTAACAGTTAAGCAACCCCTGGACTCCCTGTATTGAATCTCGATGCAGGGAATCTCGATCGCTGCCAGGTGCTGCCAAGGGAAGCGCTAGGTGACGATCGGTAAATAGCCAAAATGTTTAACAATTTGGAACACCCGATAAAACTCCTCATCTGCCCCCCAAATTGAGAATGCATCCGAGAGTGCAAAATGGATTTGATCTCCCGCGTCTGGGCTTTGGCGTTGCATCTTCAAAAAGATGAAATTACTGGCAGCCACCACGACACCATACAGGGGTTGGGTACCGTGAAGATGGTGCAGCATAAAGTTCAGCATTGGACTTAGCCCCGCACTCATGGATAGGGCCAACTCCTCCGACTCCACCAGCATCAGCTTGAACTGGGAGGTGATGCTAAACGTCACCAATTGTCCCTTGAAAACAATGCCATCATCCTCCACCTCGATCGTCTGGGCGGCTTCCTCCTGCACCTTAAATGGTGAGGTAAAAAAGTTGCCTAAAAAGAGTAAGGGAGACACCACAACGGTCTGAATCGGACGGCCCATACAGGGCACATGATTCATGAGGTTGAAGTAGGACTGGCGAATACGGGCCAGCAACAGCTTGTCCGTATCGGAGATTCCCGGTAGATTTTCCTGCCATTCGCTAAAAAAGCCCGTGGCACTCACCCGTTCCAAGCCGTAGCGATCGTAGAGATCGGTGAGGCTTAGGGTTTCCAGTTGGGGTTCTTGGGGCATGGAACGACTAGGGGGAACGCTGCAAACGGGGAGAGGTCCGGGAAGGCGAGTGAAGGGGACTGGCGGAGTGGTCTGGGGCGGGTTTTAGCCCACACTTCCCTCCAGTTTCAGGCTTAGCAGTCGATCGGCTTCCACCGCGAACTCCATCGGCAACTGATTAAAGACATCCTTACAGAAGCCACTAATCATCATGGAGACCGCATCTTCGGGAGAAATGCCCCGCTGTTGAAAGTAGAAAAGCTGATCTTCACCGATCTTGGAGGTGGAGGCTTCGTGTTCCACCTTGGCACCGGGGTTCTGAACCTGAATATAGGGGAAGGTGTTGGCCTGGGCCCGATCGCCCACGAGCATGGAGTCACACTGGGAGTAGTTGCGGGCCCCTTCGGCCTTCGGTCCCACTTTCACCAGACCGCGATAGCTATTTTTGGAACGACCGGCGGAGATCCCCTTGGAAATAATCGTGCTGCGGGTATTTTTGCCAATATGGACCATTTTGGTGCCTGTATCGGCCTGCTGGCAGTTATTGGTTAGGGCCACTGAGTAGAACTCACCGACGGAGTGATCTCCCACTAGCACACAACTGGGATACTTCCAGGTGATGGCTGACCCGGTTTCCACCTGGGTCCAGGAAATTTTGGAATTCACGCCCTTACAGAGGCCGCGCTTGGTGACAAAGTTGTAAATGCCACCTTTCCCATTCTCATCCCCGGCATACCAGTTTTGGACCGTGGAATACTTAATATCCGCATTGTCCAAGGCCACCAGTTCCACCACGGCCGCATGGAGCTGATTGGTGTCGAACATCGGCGCAGTACAGCCCTCCAGATAGCTAACCTGGCTGCCTTCCTCCGCCACAATCAAAGTCCGCTCAAACTGACCCGAATCGCCGCTATTGATGCGGAAATAGGTGGACAGTTCCATGGGGCACTTCACCCCTTTGGGAATATAGACAAAGGATCCATCACTGAAGACGGCTGAGTTTAGGGCAGCAAAGTAGTTGTCCCCCACAGGGACGACGCTGCCTAGGTATTTTTGGACGAGTTCGGGATATTCCTCCACCGCCTCGGAAATGGAGCAGAAAATCACCCCATGTTCCGCCAGTTGCTCCCGAAAGGTCGTTGCGATCGAAACACTGTCAAACACCGCATCCACAGCGACGTTACTGAGGCGCTTTTGCTCCGACAGGGGAATGCCCAGTTTTTCGAAGGTTTCCAGCAAGGCCGGATCCACTTCATCCAGGCTGTTGAGCTTTTTGGGCTTCTGCTTAGGAGCGGAGTAGTAAACAATATCTTGGTAGTCGATCGGGGGGTAGCCCACCGCAGCCCAATCCGGTTCTTCCATCTTCAGCCACTGGCGGTAGGCTTTGAGCCGAAATTCCAGCATAAAGTCTGGCTCCCCTTTCTTGGCAGAAATGAGGCGAACCACATCTTCACTTAACCCCTTGGCGATTTTGTCGGTTTCAATCTCCGTGACAAAGCCGTACTTGTAGGGTTGGTTAACTAGGGTTTGAACAGTTGGACTCATAGCCAGTAGTGGGTGTGCGATCGGTATCGAGAAGGGGAAGCAGCCGGAGGGGGGGGAATGACAGCGCGATGCTGGAATGGGGGATGCCCCGTGGACTGACCCAAGACGCTGACTGGACGCGAATACTGCGCCCGGACGAGAGGCTCGGAATTGTGGGGTTAGGGGGCTTAATCCGCCCGCTATGCTGAGGTTGGCCCTCGTTTTGTCAGTGTTTTGTCAGTTGAGGGGTTAGGGCTATCCAACCCAGACCCGCTAGGGATCCGGTTGCAGCGCCCCAACCCCTACCAACGCCCCGCCGGGACCGGGCTACCGAGGTGGGGCCGCGCTAGGCGTAGCTGTTGGTCGTTCCCCGAATTTGATCCATCGTGATGTTTTGCTCTTCTCCCGCAAAGTCGTTGTCCGGGGTCAGGAATAACATGCAGTGGCATTCCTTCCGTTCCCGCATCGGTACACAGGGACAATTCCAGAAGGCCGCAGCCGCTTCCGCCTCCTTGTCCTCATAGTGGCGACAGGGACACAGCGGTGCGCCAAGGTCATCCTTATGCTTGGCTAACCCTTCAATGACAACCGCAGTAACCCCCAAGTCCGCGCAAAAGTAGGTGCCAGTGCGCTGGGCGTAGGTCTCTGCAAATTTGCGCATGGCTTCGAGGCTCTTTTCAGTGGCTTGGGTGGGGCCGGAAGATGTAGTCATGGGCTAGCAGGTGGAACGAACGACTATAATCTGAGAGACTGGGCAAAACAACACCGATGTTGCTTAACTCAATCATAGGCTACTTTAGCAACAATGTTGTTGTCAAAGTGAAGATTCTGGAGGTTAAGATTTTAAGGCTTAACCTTTAGGGCTTAACTTTGGAACACCTCGAACATCTCCCGGTTTTGTGCGATCGCCCCCACAAGACGGCAAGCGCGCAAAGGCTCGGGGTGAGACCTGGGTAGCGTTGCCGCCCCCCATCCCCTTTCGAGGTGGTACATCTAGGTTAAAGACTAGATTGAAGTCTTTAGGTCAGGCATCTAGTTCAAGCATCTAGTAGGCACGGCTTAAGTCCCATCTCCCGTTGAACATGGGATCGCCCCACAGAGTAGTGGGTGCCATCCTTGAACAATACAGGGTAGCTGTACTTAGGCCGCAGAGTACTAGGTCAGGCATCAAGTCCCCAGGGCACCTCGATTAATCCAGGATTTTGCCCAGTGACCCACGCCAGAACTAGGGTTTGGGTGGGGTGGCTGCGCCGCCCTATCCAAGTCATCGAGCTACCCCCCAGTGTGTCCCGAGGGGAGTTGGGGAGATCGATCGGCGGATCACCGGTCTTGCTCCCAGTGTGGAGAGCCCGTTTGCTGCTCTTGGGGCACAATATACGGCTCCCTGTCTGAGGTGATTTTCAGCGTCGCGGAAGAAACCATGTCCACTACTCATCACCCTTCGACCAAGGAAGATATTATGCGCTACTTGCTTCGGCAAGGGGAAGCAACAGCCCAGGAGTTGGCGGAGGCTTTGACCATTAGCCCCCAGGCCGTGCGACGGCATTTGAAGGACTTGGAAACCGAGCAACTCTTGGAACACCAGACGGTCCAAGTGGGCATGGGCCGTCCGCAGCATGTCTATCATCTCAGTAAAACGGGCCGATCGCACTTTCCTGAAGCTTATGATCAGTTTGCCCTGGGCTTGCTGGATACCCTGGCGGCTAATTTTCCGCCGGAACAGGTGCAGGAAATTCTGCGGCAGCAGTGGCAACGTAAGGCTGCCGAGTATCGCTCCCAATTAGGGACTGCTTCGGTGGCGGAGCGGCTGAACCAGTTGGTGGCTCTGCGGCGATCGGAAGGCTACATGACCGAATGGCATCCCCTCAGTCCCGAGGAAGCCCAGCAGTTGGAGTTACCGATCGATCGCACCTGTAGTCACCTCTACCTGCTCACGGAGTTTCACTGTGCCATCTCGTCCGTGGCCGAGTCTTTTCCCAATGTTTGCGACTACGAGCTGGAGTTGTTTAACGCCACGCTTGAGGACTGCCAAGTGCAGCGGATTCACTGGATGATGGAGGGGGAGCACCGCTGTGGGTATTTAGTCCAGGCGATTTAGGATGTGGGCACCTCGATTAATTCTGACCGTAATTCTGACCGGTAATTGTGGCCGGCCACAACCCTGACTGTGCCGTGGACACCGTGGTCGAAACTTGAATTTTTCGAGATGCCCTAGGGAGAGGGATGCGTTAGGACATGACGGTATCCGTCCCGGATAAACGGAGGGCCACCACCTGGTTGCGGCCCTGGTGTTTGGCCTGGTAGAGCGCTTGATCGGCCCTGTGGATCAAGCGGGTGGGGGACAGGGTGGGGTGGGGAATACGGGGCGGAACCAGGGTTGAAAGCCCGAGACTGATGGTTAAAATGCCCAAACTTGATTGGCAATGGTCGATTGCCTGCTGGGCCACCGTATCACACAGCCGCTGGGCTAGACTCAAGGCCACCGACTCTGACGTTTGGGGCAAGAGAATCGCAAATTCCTCCCCACCATAGCGCGAGACTAGACCACCGGGCGGGCGGGGACAGGGTTGGCTGACCGGTGGAGATTGGTATGGCAACGGGTTTTGTGCCTGATCGTCTTGCACGGTCTGGGTGAGGCACTGGGCCACGGTTTGCAGAACCCAATCGCCCTGAAGATGGCCGTAGCAGTCGTTGTATTGCTTGAAATAATCAATGTCCACCAGGATCAAGCTCAAGGGGGATTGGATCTCCTTGTGCACATACCACAGATTTCCAAGGGTCTCGTCAAAGCAGCGGCGGTTGGGGATCTGGGTTAACCCATCCACCGTTGCCAGGGTCTGGAGCTGTCCGTTGGCCCGTTCCAGTACCCGCTTCGCCTCGGCCAGTTCCCGCGTTCGTTCTTCCACCTTGATCTCAATCTGGGCAAAGGCATCCTTCAATTGCTGGGCCATGTGATTAAAGGCCTGTTCCAGCCGCCCCACCTCATCCCAGCGATTGGTCTGAACCCGGCGGTCTAAATTCCCCTGGGCCAAGTCCTGGGCCGCATGGCTCAGGTGTTCTAGGGGCCGCACAATCCAACGGGCCATGATCACACCCGTTAGCACCGAGGTTCCCAAGGCCAGGAGGCAGAGGCCGATCGTCAGGCGGGTATTGGCGTGAATCTCTGCCATAAAGGTGGATTCTGGGATCAGAATGAGAATAAACCAGTCAAAGGGTTGGGGAGCCGTAGCGTCTAGGGTGAGGTGGCTTGCATCGCCACTCCCGTTAGGGTGGTAGGGCTGGAGGCTCACCCAGTATTTTTGGCGATCGAAGGAGTGGGCCCACAGGAACGGAGCTACGTCCGGGGTGTTCAACAAAGCTTGATCCCGAATCCGGGTGCCTACGCTTTGGAGTAGGGGACTTTGGCTCTGGGGCAGCGGGACGGGTTCGGTGGATTGGTCAGCTTGGATGCTGAAACTGGGTTCTTCTGAGGAGGCGGCAACGAGGTTGCCGGTCTCGTCTAGGATGACGACGGTGCCCTGCAAGTCCTGGATTAGTTGTTGGAGATAGGTCCGAAAGTGGCTCAGGTTAATATCAACGGCCATGATGATGGGGAGCGGGGACTTGGCCACGGCGTTGGGCGCGGAGTTGGATAGGGGGGCTAGGGGCGCACTAAAAGACACAAAGGTGGTGTTGGGGGTGTAGCCCGCATAGGGTGCACTCCAGACGGGACGGCGGCTCTGCGCTGCGATCTGATACCAGGGTCTCGATCGCGAATCATAGGGGCCAGCTTCCCGCAAGACCGGATCCTCATCCCTCCGCCGCTGTCCGTCGGTGGCGTAGTACCACACGTCTCGCCCAGTCCGTTGATTGGCTGTTACAACCTGCAGCTCCTGCCCCGTATTGCGATAAACCCCGTGATAATCACCGTTGACTGCCGAACCGATGGAAATCCAGGTCACTTGCTGGTTTAGGCTCAGCCATTGCAATAGAAGTTGATCCCGCTGGGGGTTGTCCTGGCTGAGGTCGGCATCAAAGTCTTGGCGTTGGACGGCGGTGAGCGCCAGTTGGTAGGGCAACATTGCGCTGTCGATAAAGCGATCGAGGTACTGATTGATTCGTGCGCTCACATCTCCCATGAGGTGGATCCCCAGGGTTTCCACGGCCCGATGGCTGGCCTGGAACGATAGCCATCCCACTATCCCCACCAGTCCCACCATTTGGCCAACAAAGGGGATAATCAACATCGGCTTGAGCCGACAGCGGCGCAGGAAATACTTCATAGTTACTAGCGAACCGGGAATGATAGATGGGGCCTTGCTTTCTCCCGGATCGCAGCGGGGCTGGACAGGGCAGACAGGGAGACCTGGTTGACGGACAAAAATTCTGCATTGGGTACGAAAACCGCGCCCCTACTCGGGCACCTCGAAAAATCCAAGTTTTCGTCCTCTGATCCACGTAAGAATCAGGGTTGGGTTGGGCGGCGGAGCCGCTCAACCCAATGCATCGAGGTACCCGGTTGTGGCGTGCGGTGAAGCCGCACGCCACAATGCATCGAGGTACCCACTAGACGTCGTTTGACATTGTAGGGGTCAGGAAATCTGACCCGTCCTCTGTGCATGGCTTTGACCCACTGTTGTCAGTTAATCAGCGGGGAGACACCTGGGTCCTGACTCAGTGATCGAAACATTCCAATGGGGCACCTGGATCAGGAGCATCGGGATCAAGAGCGCCTGGATCAATTGTGGCGGGTGGCTGCGCGGTCTGCCATAACCTTAAGGTTGTTAAAGCACTGTTCGTGATAGTCCCGTGCAAAACGGTTCCGTACAAAACGGTTCTGTGCAAAACGGTCCTGTTCAAAACGGAAGTTGCCCTACTGCCCGCGTTATTTGGCGGCTGCCATATGCATACAATGGGCCATTGCAGGTTTTCGGTAGACTCCATGACCCTTCTCACCCTTCGATCGCTCCGCAAAGACTTTGGCATTAAGGAAATCTTCACCGATGCCAACCTCACCCTAGAGGAGGGGGACAAGGTGGGCATCATTGGCACCAACGGTTCCGGCAAGTCCACCCTGCTGAAGATGATTGCAGGGCTAGAGCCGATGGATGGGGGCGATCGCTGGGTTAATGGCGGGGCTAAAATTGTCTACCTGCCCCAACAGCCGGACATGGATCCCGATCGAACAGTACTGGAGCAGGTTTTTGCCGACTGTGGCCCCCAGATGGCCCTGATCCAGGAGTATGAGCAGTTATCTCACCAGCTTAGCCAAGGGGCTGCCAAGGGCGACCCGGACAACCTCATGGCCCGATTGTCGCGGGTTTCCCAGGAGATCGAAGCGGCGGGGGCCTGGGATGTGGAGACCCAAGCCAAGGTGGTGTTGGGGCAGTTGGGGATTCAGGATTTTGAGGCCAAGGTGGGCACCCTGTCCGGGGGGTATCGCAAGCGGATCGCGATCGCGGCGGCGCTGCTGTCGGAGCCCGATGCACTGCTGATGGATGAGCCGACGAACCATTTGGATGCCCTGTCGGTGGAGTGGCTCCAGGACTACCTACGACGCTTTCGGGGCGCACTACTGCTGATTACCCACGATCGTTATTTCTTGGATCAGGTCACCAACCGTATTCTAGAGGTCGATCGGGGGCAACTCCTGAGCTATGAGGGCAACTACAGCTACTATTTGACGAAAAAGGCAGAGCAGGAGGATTCTGAGGCTAGTAGCCAGCGCAAACATGCGGGGGTTTTGCGGCGGGAGTTAGAGTGGCTGAAGCGGGGACCTAAGGCCCGCAGCACCAAGCAAAAGGCCCGGATCGATCGTATTGCCGAAATGCAAAACCGAGAATTTCGTCAAGCCCAGGGCAAGGTGGAGATCGCGACCGCGGGACGGCGAATTGGTAAGAAGGTGGTGGAGTTAGAAAACGTCAGCAAGGGATATGGCGATCGAACCCTGATTCGGGACTTTACCCATCTGTTCACGCCGGAGGATCGCATTGGCATCATTGGTCCCAATGGGGTGGGTAAGTCTACTCTTATGGATCTCATTACGGGTCGTATTGAGCCGGATTCCGGCACCGTTGAGCGGGGCAGTACGATCTACATTGGTTACTTTGACCAACATTCGGATAACCTCGCGAACCATGGCGATCGGCGAGTAATTGACTACCTTAAGGATGTGGCGGAACTGGTCACCACTGCCGATGGATCCGTGATTACGGCTTCCCAAATGCTAGAACGCTTCCTCTTTCCCCCCAGCCAGCAGTATGCTCCCATCCATAAGCTTTCTGGGGGTGAAAAGCGGCGGCTTTTCCTGCTGGAGGTGCTCATGAAAGCGCCCAATGTGCTGATTCTGGACGAACCCACCAACGATCTGGATGTGCAAACCCTGGGGGTGTTGGAGGAATATTTGGAGGATTTCAATGGCTGTGTGATTGTGGTTTCCCACGATCGCTACTTTCTCGATCGCACCATCAATACACTTTTTGCCTTCGAGGATGGGGGACAGTTGCGCCAATATCCCGGTAATTACTCCCTTTATCTGGATTATCAGCAGGAAAAACAAAAGTCAACCCAGAATGATCCATCGGATGGGGCAAAAGCCGCCGCTAATCTGCAAAAGCCTGGGGCTAGCTCGCGGGAGTCATCCGCCCCAGCTAAGGGCGATCGATCGGCTAAATCCCAAAAGACCCAGACAAAAAAGCTGTCCTACAAGGAAAATCGGGAGTATGAGTCCCTGGAGAGCCAAATCCCCACCTGGGAAGCGGAGAAGGCCGCCCTGGAGGATCGCATCTACAATCATCCCCCGAGTGATTTCACAGAATTACAGATGCTGACGGAGCAGTTGGCGGAGTTAACGACTCAAATTGAGAAGGGAACCCTGCGTTGGCTAGAATTGGCCGATCGGGCCGATGGTTAGATTGGGTTCAGGGGTTGTCTACCCTAGGACCAGGAGCGCGCCTGAAATCCCTCGGGCACATCGAGGGCAAACACCTCATCCTCAATCCGCGCCACATATAACCCTTCGGCTAAGACCTTCTCTCGCACGGTTTCGGACAGATCCACTGCGGCCAGGATGCCGTAGAGTTCTTTATCACTATGTTCGGGGAAAAATTCGGGGAATCGCTGCAATAGGCGCCGCATTTGCTCAACCGACTCTTCCCGGGGATGGCTTTTGACCTCGACCACATATACAGCCTGTCGATCGCCGTTGGCATAGGCTAAGACATCAATTTCCATCTCTTGTCCATTTTTCTTCCGCCGGACCCGTGGGCCTACGCACTCCATGCCAAATTGCTCCTGCAGGATCCGGGACATGGAAGGATAGGCCATGCCCTCGGTAAAACTGCCAAATTTGGCACCTAATCCTCCAATTTGCTTGCCTAGCTCTTTTAGTTGGCGATCGACTTCTCTGCTGCGTTGCTCGGCTTCGCGGTTGCGTTGCTCGGCTTCGCGGTTGCGTTGCTCAGCGGATTGGGTGAGTGCTTGGATCTTGCGATCGGTTTCTTTTTGGGACTGGACCAATTCTCCTAGTAATTGCCAAACTTCTTCGGGAGTACTTGCCATGGCTCGGCTCCTCGGATGACATAGATCTGTTGAGAGGGCACCTCGAAAAATTAAGATTTTCACCGCAGTGCCCACGGCAGAATTAAGGGTAGGGTGGGCGGTTTCGCTGCCCACCCTGATCACGTGATTACACGTGATTAATCGAGATGCCTATATTCTAGGCCAGTACTATTCGGGGGGCTAGGACGTTGGGAGGGTTTCAGCCCTGCGATCGGGGGTCTGAATCCGTTCAGACATCCGGACTGCGTAACGACGGAGTTTCTCCCGATGGGGGTAGCAGATCTAGGTCCGGATCCAGCTCCAAGTCCTGGACTGAAACATCTAAATCCGGCGGAATCAGATAGTCATCGGAGAGGGGCTGGAACTGCGGCGATCGATCGCTGAATTCTCCCGGCTTCGCCTTATTTTGTTTAAATTGATAGCGATCCCACTCCATCATCAGCATATAGAAGCCTCCAAGGGACAGAACCGCCACCATTCCAAAGGTGAGGGAGCCTTTGCCGTCATGCCAGTAGTCAAAGGCCGTATCGTTTTGGATCGCGGTCAGAATCGCCATTAGTACCACCCGGAAACTGTTGATGATAAACCCCATCCCCAGGGCAATAATCGGTGTGATGGCCATTAACTTGCGCGATCGAAGGGGAAACATAATTAAACAGGTCAAGGAAAGCCCAAATAGGTAGTTCATGGCTTCAATGCCGGAGCAAGCCTCATAGACCTTGACTGCACCCTGGGCGTTGGGGCCGAGGTTGAGATAGATATAAATGTTGTCTCGCAGGACCGCATCAATGCCACCGTAGAGCATCAGAAAGTGGGAAAAGCGGGCGGTAATCGGGGAAATATCGGAAATATTAATAAAGAAAACGCTGGGGACTCCCATGGCCGCAACGATCGCCAGGGGTCGCCAGAATTGCCGCAAATTCTGCAAGCCCGAGGCCATTAGGGTCACGCCGAAGAGGGAAACCAGGGGTGTAATGCGGCAGATAAAGAACTCTTTGGTGGCAATTTCAGCTGAGAACTGGTTGCTGTCGAGGCCGAGCAGATAGTGGCTGTACAGCAAGGTGAGGAGGACTAGGCCCCCGCCGATGAGGGTGGAGAGTCGATCGGTTTCTAAGGTGAGTTTGTGGCGATCGTCCCAAATTAAGGAGGCTGCGCCTAAGAAGAAGAGGCCACTCATGCCCAGATGGGAGGTGTCGTTGATGCGATCCAAGAGGCCGAGGTATACGGCGGCAACCATGGCGGCAAGGGCCACGAGCCAAAACCAGCGCTGACGCGGATAGTCGAGGGGGGAGAGGGTTGTGGGTTGCATGGCGCTCAGGATAGGGAGTTATCGCAATGGATATCGTGGTGATGAGCTGTGCGAGGTGCCGGTGATCAAGATCTGCGCTGCCGCAGGCGGGGTCCATCCAGCCTCACCCAAGCCCTCGTTGCTCGGTTTTGAACTGTACCGGGTGTAGGGAGATGCTATAAGAAAATCCCCCCTCTATCCCCCCTTTATCAGGGGGGGACGGCTTCTTCTTCCCCCTTCAACAGGGGGACTGAGGGGGATTCTGCAAGGGCCGTAGGCCCTTGGCCAAAGTTTCCAAATATCCTCTAAGCTAACCCGTTCAGCTTTTAATTCGATCGCAGGAACTCACCAACCCGATCGATCGCTGTTATCAACTGTGCCTCGTCCCGGACCAGGGCGAACCGCACATAGCCTTCCCCCGCCGCCCCAAAGCCGATGCCTGGTGCCAGTGCCACCCCGGTTTCCAACACCAACTGGCGGCAGAACTCCATCGAACCCTGGGGCCACGCTGCGGGTAGGGGTGCCCAAATATAGGGCGTTGCGCCGGGAGTTGGCACCGTCCAGCCCATTTTCGCCAGTCGATCGATCGCTAAGTCCCGCCGCTGCCGAAACACGTCTCGCATTGCCGCCACACTGCTCTGATCCCCGGTCAGGGCCACGATCGCCCCCCGCAAAATTCCCAGATACTGGTTAAAGTCGATCGCGCTTTTGACCTGGGCTAGGGCTGCGATCAAATGCCGGTTGCCGATCGCATAGCCCACCCGAAAGCCCCCCATGTGATAGGACTTGGACAGGGAAAAGAACTCGATCGAGCAGGTTTTGTCGCGATCGGCTTGGAACACGGAGGGTACCGGTTCCGGCCCAAAATTAAAGTCCGGGTAGGGAAAGTCATGGACCAGCACCAGATTGTGACGCTGGCAAAAGGCCACCGCTTCCTCAAAAAACGCTAGGGGCGCCAGGGCCGCGGTGGGATTGTGGGGGTAGCTGAGGACCAGGCACCGAGCACGGGTGAGGGTCTCCGAGGGAATGGCCCCCAGGTCCGGCAGAAAGTCGCGATCGGCGGTGAGGGGCATCCCGTAAATCTCGCCCCCGGCTAGATGAATGCCGCCCCGGTGGGAGGGATAGCAGGGGTCGCACAGGAGGGCCACATCCCCCGGATTAAGCAGCGCCAGGGGCAGGTGGGCGGTTCCCTCCTGGGAGCCAATCAGCAGCAACACTTCGGTGTTGGGATCCACGGGCAGACCAAATTTCTGCTCATACCAGGTGGCGGCAGCCTGCCGGAAGGGTAGGGTATTCCGATGCAGGAGGTAGCCATGGGTAGCTGGGTCGGTTGTGGCTTCGGCGATCGCCGCTAGGACGGCGGGCGGTGGGGACAGATCCGAGGACCCCACGGACAGGTCCAGGATCGAGAGTCCGCGACCGTTGGCCTGGGCCTTGGCCTCGTCCATGGCGGCGAAGAGGTTCCCTTGAAGATGTTGGAGGCGGTGGGCAAACTGCATGAAAACGACGATCGCGGTGGGGATTATTCGGCCAAGTGGGGGCTGAGAAAGGCTTCGATTTTGGCTTTGGGGATAGCCCCTTCATGGCGGGCAATTTCTTCTCCATTGCGCAGCAGGACCAGGGCTGGAACGCCTTCGACTTTGTATTTCTGCACCGTTTCCGGGTTGGCATCCACTTCCATTTTCAGCACCTTGAGTCGATCGCCATAGGCTCCGGCGATCGATTGGACGGAGGGGGCAACCAAGCGACAGGGACCACACCAGGGGGCCCAGAAATAGAGCAGTACGGTTTGGTCGGTTTGGAGGGCTTCAGCCTCGAACTGGGGGTCTAAGATTTCTAAAACGGTGCTCATGATTAAAACCTCTTGAAAACGGAAGATAGCGGCTATTAGAGGATGTTTGGAAACTGCGACCAAGGGCCGTAGGGTGTATCCCACTTTCGCAGATTCACCCTCATCCCCCGGCCCCCTATGCCCTCCGGGCAGGCGAAGCCAACGACTGCGCTCAGGACATCGCCCGTTCGACTGCGCTCAGGACATCGC
>JAYKIB010000163.1:0-8136 GCA_035285005.1 Prochlorothrix sp. | reverse complement strand
CAATAATCAAGATTTTTGGTGGAGTCAGTGGATTTGTCTCCATCAATTAACCGATGTATTCTTAATATTGTTATCTAAGGCTATCAATCTATCCTATTGATTCTAATTTTAGTAACCCTAGGGCTCTGTACCGGACAAAACTTTGGAAACGCCTACCATACAAGGGTTTCAGACGATCAGACTCAAATGCCTACCCTGTAAGGGTTTAGGGCCATTCTGATCACTTTTTTGTCCGGTACTGAGACCCTAGGGTACTTCGATTAATTCAAATTTTCACCATAGTGCCTACGGCAGAATCAGGGTTGCGGGGGGCGGCTTCGCCGCCCCCCGCAATTAATCGGGGTGCCCCCTAGGGCACTTTCGATTAATCCAAATTTTTGGGAGACAGCCCACACCAGAATTAGGGTTTAGGTTGTGCGGTTGCACCGCACAGCCTCATTAATCGAGGTGCCCTCTAAGGGAATACATCGACTCATTGGATTGGTTGGTCGCACAGCCAACACAACCCTGATTTTTTCGCAGGCAATATCCCAAAAAATCAGATTTTTGAGATGGCTCCATGGTGCCTTAGCCTGACAGTGGTAACACCTAGAGTAAGGATAGACGGCGAAGCTGTCAAGGTCAAAATCACCGTTACGATCGGCTTAACTCCAAAACCGTCAGCCCCCCACCCAACCCTGAATGCTCGCATGGGTTAAAGAACGAGAGTTTGAATGAGTCGAGGTGCCCGTGCCTCCGCAAAGAGATCCCAAGGGAAAGGATAGGCCCAGGTAGACAGGGCCTGCCTACCCCATCGCCCTGTCACTAACCAGCCACCAAAATAATGCTCGTCGCCACGCCCAGGGCCACCATGACTCCCGCGGGCATCCACTTGCCGGTTTTCTGGAGCCGGACTCCAAAGGTAATCACCAGCACGATCGTCAGGGCCAAAGCTAGCCACCGTCCCCAGCCAAACCCCAGAAACTGGAGGACACCGCTGGCGAAGAGCAATGCACCACTCACCAGTCCCGAAATTAAGGAAACCTGACTCTTAGCCTTGATATACCCGTAAATTCCGCCCAGGGCACTGAGGAGGCCATAGACGATCGTCACAACGAGAGCAGAGGATAGCGGCACCATAGGTTCAACAGCTTGAAATCAACTTGAAATCTTTTTTAAATCTTTAGGGCACTTCGACTCATTATGGCGGGCTGAGCGGAGTCAAAGCTCGCCGTAACCCTCATTCTTACGGGCACCTCGATTAATTGGGTTGCGCGGCGAAGCCGCACAACCCAACCCCGATTCTGACGTGGGTTACTGGGCAAGAACTTTGATTTTTTGAGGTGCCCTTTCATTGAAATCTTTAAGATCTTCTTTCTAGGGATTTCAGGGCGATCGGGCTACCCTAGGGCATAACAGAAGAATTCATCCCCCCGTATTCAGTGGCGGGGGTTAGCTGGATGTTGATACAACATCCATCGTCCTGGCTTCCCACAGACCGATCGCTGGCCCTTTGCCTTGGAATTCTAGCAGGGAACCTCGATTAATTGGGTTGCGCGGCGAAGCCGCGCACCACAGCCCTGATTCTACCGTGGGTATTGCAGTGAAAATCTGTATTAATCGAGGTGTCCAGCATTTGGGCACCTCGATTAATTGATGTGGGCGGCGGAGCCGCCCACATCAACCCTGATTGTGCCGTAGACACCGTGGTAGACAGTGGAATTTTTCGAGGTGCCCATTTGAATATGGGATTGTACTGATATTGAAGGAAGATACCCGAGGAATCTATGGCAAAGCAAAACTTTGGCCTCATTGGATTGGCAGTGATGGGGGAGAACTTAGCCCTCAATGTTGAGCGTAACGGTTTCGCGGTGTCCGTCTTTAACCGCTCTACGGAAAAAGTGGATGCGTTCATTAATGGACGAGCCCAGGGCAAGAACTTCTTTGGTGCCCACTCGATCGAGGAATTTGTCCAGTCTTTGGAGCGTCCCCGGCGAATTTTAGTGATGGTCAAGGCGGGAGGGCCCGTAGATGCGGTAATTGAGCAGCTGAAGCCCCTCCTTGATGAAGGAGACATGATTATCGACGGGGGTAACTCCCTTTACACCGACACGGAACGCCGCGTCCAGGATTTGGAAAGCCGGGGACTGCGTTTTATTGGCATGGGGGTGAGCGGGGGCGAAGAGGGAGCCCTGAACGGACCCAGCTTGATGCCCGGTGGCACGGAAGCGGCCTATCGGGAAATTGAGCCGATCGTGACCAAAATTGCGGCTCAGGTGGATGATGGTCCCTGTGTGACCTATATTGGCTCCGGTGGCTCTGGCCACTACGTCAAAATGGTCCACAACGGTATTGAGTACGGCGACATGCAGTTGATTGCCGAAGCCTACGACTTGCTCCAAACCGGGGCCGGACTGGACCACAACCAGTTGCATCAGGTCTTTACGGAGTGGAATCAAACGGAAGAGTTAAACTCCTTCTTGATTGAAATTACAGCGGATATCTTCAAAAAAATGGACCCGGATACGGGGGGGCCGCTGGTGGAGCTGATTCGTGATGCAGCCGGCCAAAAGGGGACTGGACGCTGGACAGTGATTAGTGCGCTGGAGTTGGGGATTTCGGTTCCAACCATTACGGCGGCGGTGAATGCTCGGATTATGTCGGGCTTGAAGGAGGAGCGGGTTGCGGCAGCCCAGCAAATTACCGGTCCCACGGCAACCTACAGTGGGGATACAGCCACATTCATCAACCAGGTGCGGGATGCGCTGTATTGCTCCAAGATTTGCTCCTATGCCCAGGGAATGGCGTTGATTGCGGCAGCCGGTAAGGAGTTTAACTATGGTGTGGATTTGGGTGAAACTGCCCGCATCTGGAAGGGAGGCTGCATTATCCGGGCGGGTTTCCTCAATAAGATCAAGAAAGCCTACGATGAGAACCCTGACCTGCCGAACTTGCTCCTGGCTCCCGAGTTTAAGCAGACGATTCTCGATCGTCAGTCCGCATGGCGGGAGGTGGTGGCTACGGCGGCTCAGCTGGGTCTAGCGGTTCCGGCCTTCAGTGCTTCGTTGGATTATTTTGACAGCTATCGCCGCGATCGACTCCCCCAAAACCTGACCCAAGCCCAACGGGATTATTTCGGTGCCCACACCTACCAACGTCTGGATAAGGACGGCACGTTCCACACCGAATGGGCCTCCTGATTCCTGGGGATCCACCGCTGGAATCGGCTTGACTGTGGTTGTACTGGACCTTGGGCTAGCCCAAAACCGGGGTCAAACCATCATTAGGCCAGGAGTCCCCCGCTGCGCGGGGGACTTTTCCCTTTAAAGGCCCCTTAAAGGGCTAAACGTCGATCGATCGCCCCTGACCACTGCTCCACCATGGTCTCCAGATCGGCCTGGAGAATCGGGGTGACGGGGGCTGTCGCGGCGGCTGTAATCGTGAGACCCGACGATCCCTCGGTCACCGTGCCCAGTCGTTGCCAGGAATCCGCCAGATTTTGCGTTAAATAGGCTTCCCACTCCGCTTGGTGCTCTGGGGCCACTGAAACTAGGATCCGGGCGCCACCCTCCCCAAAGAGCAGTAAATCCCAGCGATCGGGACTCACCGACACCGACAGCGTTGCACCAAGGTTGCCGCTAATGCAGGACTCCGCCAAGGCCACGGCCATGCCCCCCTCCGCTGCGTCGTGGGCCGATCGAATCCAGCCCTGGCGAATACCCTGGCGACAGGCCGCCTGCACCTGCCGTTCCAAGTTAAAATCCACGATCGGCGGCAGTCCCGCTACGGTGTCATGGACCACGGCAAGGTACTCACTACCTCCCAGACTGACCTGTTTAGATTGAGTTTCCAACGGTAAGCCCAGTAAGTAGATGATATCCCCCGTATTTTTCCAACCCTGACCGCAACTGTGGCGAATATCCTCCACAAGACCAACCATACCCACCACCGGTGTCGGATAAATTGGCTGGGGATTGCCCTCACTGTCCAGGGTCTCGTTATAGAGGGAGACATTGCCGCCGGTGACTGGCGTGCTAAATTCCCTGCAGGCTTCCGCCAAGCCACGGCAGGCTTCCGCCAACTGCCAGTAGCCCACCGGTTTCTCGGGACTACCAAAGTTTAAGTTATCGGTCACAGCCAGAGGTTCCGCTCCCACACAGCTGAGGTTACGGGCTGCTTCCGCCACCGCCATTTTGGCCCCTTCGTAGGGATGCAAATAGACATAACGGGCATTGCAGTCGGTGGTTGCGGCCACACCCTTCCAACCGGGTAACTGATCCGTCGATCCCTGGGGTCGGAGCCGTACCACTGCCGCATCAGACCCACCGGGGAAAATAACCGTATTATTTTGGACCTGATGGTCATACTGCTGGTAAACCCATCGTTTTGAGGCAATGCTGGGACTATCGAGTAGGGTCAGGAGTACTTGACCCCAGCTTTGGTCTCCGATCCCGGCGACCGTACAGGGGGGGAGGTGATCCGGGGTCCACTGCCATGCGGTTTGGGCGTAGGCGGGCGGTTCAGCAGGGAGTTCGCGGTGATAGAGGGGGGTGTTGTCCGCCAGGGCCGTCGCTGGGATTTCCGCCGCAATCTCGCCCTGGAAACGAATCCGCACGATCGGCTCCGCAATGACTTCTCCGGCCACCACGGCCTGGAGTTCCCAGCGCTTAAAAATATCAATTAACTCCTGTTCCCGTCCCTTTGCGGCCACAAAGAGCATTCTTTCTTGGGATTCCGACAACAGATACTCATAGGGCACCATTCCCGTCTCTCGCACGGGGATTAGGTCTAGGTCTAAATCCACGCCAACGCCGCCCTTCGCCGCCATTTCCGACGTGGAACAGGTTAACCCCGCTGCCCCCATATCCTGGGCCGCCACCACGGCTCCTGTCTTAAAGGCTTCCAAACAGGCTTCCACCAGGGACTTTTCCAGAAATGGATCCCCCACCTGAACCGCAGGCCGATCGTCCATGGACTCATCGGTGAGCTCAGCACTGGCAAAGCTTGCGCCCCCCATCCCATCTCGTCCCGTGGTGGATCCCACGTATAAAACCGGATTTCCGACCCCAGCTGCGCCAGCCTTAACGATTTCCGGCGTTTCCATCAGCCCCAGGGCCATGGCATTGACCAAGGGGTTACCGCTGTAGGCTGGATCAAAATAAACCTCACCGCCCACGGTGGGCACTCCAATGCAGTTGCCGTAGTGGGAGATTCCAGCCACAACCCCCTCAAAAATACGACGCGTGCGGGGTTGGGTAATGTCGCCGAAGCGGAGGGCATTGAGAATGGCGATCGGGCGGGCACCCATGGTGAAAATATCACGTAAAATGCCGCCCACCCCCGTGGCTGCTCCTTGGAAGGGCTCCACTGCCGAAGGGTGGTTGTGGGACTCGATTTTGAAGGCTAGATGCATCCCATCGCCCAAATCCACAACTCCGGCATTCTCTCCGGGACCGACCAGGATCCGATCGCCTTCGGTCGGGAAATGCTGTAGCAGGGGCCGCGAGTTTTTATAGCAGCAGTGCTCGGACCACATCACCCCAAACATCCCTAGCTCGGCCCGGTTGGGATGCCGCCCTAGCCGTTCCATAATCATCAGATACTCATCGGGCTTGATGCCTTCACTGGCAATTTCAGCGGTGCTAAAGGGGGTGTCTGCGGGCAGGGTTGCGGTAGACATGGGGCGATTCCTTGATCGAATGCGAAGGGATCAAATGCGAAAAGGGGACCTCGATTAAGGGTGGCGGGCGGCTTTGCCGCCCGCCACAACCCTGAGTTTTGTATGGGTCACAGGACGGAAATTTAAATGAATCGAGGTGCCCGAATCTAATGCGAGGATCTGAAGATCTATCGTGAAGGGAGTGGGTCTGGCTCTGGGGCAAGGCTCCCCGGTGTCGATCGGCATTGATCGGCACTGTTTTACCATATCAGACCCCTCTCAACATCTGATGCAGGCGTCCCAAAAATTATGGCAACAGGGGGCAACAGCCCAGCTGCAAGAGTGGCTAACACACGGAGATTGGGGAGATTGCGGAGACTCCAGCTTATTTTCCAATGCAAAAACGGCTGAAAATTCGATCGAGCATGGATTCCGTTAGGTTTTCGCCAGTAATCTCACCCAGGGCTTGGATTGCACCCCGGAGATCGATCGTCCAGAGGTCTAGGGGTAAACCTTGGCGGAGTGTGTCCTGGACCTGTTCGAGGCTTTGGCGAGCGCGGGTGAGAGCAGCGGCTTGGCGTTGGTTGATGGCAAAGTCGAGGTTAATGGCCTGGACTTGACCCTGGTGAACCGTGGCAAGGATGGCAGCTTCGAGGCGATCGATCCCCTCGGGCAGGCTAGCAGACAGGGCAACCGTTGCGGCCCAATCTTGGGGATAGGCGGAATTAGAAGAGGCGAAGTCGGAAGAGGTGAAATCGGAAGAGGCGAAATCGGAAGAGCCAGACCCTGGACGGGGCGCAGAAGTCTGGGAATTGCCCATATGATGGGGATTATCATGGCCATGGGAGTCACCAAGACTCTGGAAACCACCAAAATGACGAAAATTAAAGTCTTGAAGGTTAAAATTAGGAATTAAATCAATTTTATTGCACACCAGAATCAGAGAACGATCCTGAACCTCTTGGTAAATCGCCTGATCGTCAGAAGTCCAGCCCTGGCTAGCATCTACGGTAAACAGGACAAGGTCCGCCTGTTGAGCCGCCTGTCGCGATCGAGCTACCCCCAGTTGCTCCACCTGGTCTTCCGTCTCCCGAATTCCCGCCGTATCTACCACTTGAATCGGAATCCCACCCACCACAAGCTGAGATTCCACCACATCCCGCGTTGTACCGGGCAGATCGGTCACAATAGCCCGATCGCTTTGGCTCCAGGCATTGAGTAAGCTAGACTTCCCCACATTGGGCTGACCCACGATCGCCACCTTCAACCCCGTGCGCAACAGTTGACCCCGATCGGCAGTGGCGAGGATTGCTTGGACCTGGGCCAAAACCGCCCCTAAACGGGTTTGGACCGCATTCTCATCTAGGGGAGGAAGATCATCCTCAAAATCGATGTAGGCTTCAATTTCGGCCAAAATATCAAGGCATTCGCTCCGTAGTTGGCGAATGGGCTGGGCTAGCTTGCCCTGGACTCCAGCGAGGGCCGTTTGGGCTGCCTGGGGAGACTGGGCCCCCACCAGATCTGCGATGCTTTCCGCCTGGGTCAAATCTAAGCGGCCATTGAGGAAAGCCCGCAGGGTAAACTCCCCCGGCTGGGCTAGGGTTGCGCCTTGCTCCAAACAAAGCTGCAAGACCCGTTGAACCACCATCACCCCGCCGTGGCAGTGAAATTCCACCACATCCTCGCGGGTGTAGGAGCGGGGAGCCTGCATCAGCAGAAGTAGGGCTTCATCGATGTTTTCCTGACTGGTTGGATCCTGGATAAAGCCGTAGAGAATGCGGTGACTGTCCCAGGGTTGGGTACCGGGAACCTGGAAGAGGATGCGGGCAATGGGGAAGGCTTCTGGTCCAGAAAGGCGGACAATGCCGACGCTACCCTGCTGGGGCACGATGGCAGTGGCGATCGCGGCGATAGTCGAAGCGGCCATGGGGGCAGAGGTCGTTAAGGGGGGGCAAGGCAAGATCCAGTTGTACCTGGATCGACACAGATCGAACCGACACAGATCGAATCGACACAGATCGAGGAGTGGGACGGCACGGATCAGAGGATGTTTGACAACTCGGGCTAGGTACCGCTGACGCGATCGATTCTCTTCAGTACCGTCAAGCTCAACGCATTCTAGTCTGTGCAAATATACCGTGCCAAGGCATCGGCCAGCCGTTTAATACAACCACTCAGGCAAGGCAACCACTCAGGCAAGGCAACCACTCACATAACGAACACCACAATTAATGGGTGCATCCCGTTTTAGAAGCCCTCACCCTAATCCCTCTCCCTTGTTGGGAGAGGGACTTTTCCCCTTCTCCCAGCTTGGGAGAAGCGATGTCCTGAGCGTAGTCGAACGGGCGATGTCCTGAGCGCAGTCGAACGGGCGATGTCCTGAGCGCAGTCGAACGGGCGATGTCCTGAGCGCAGTCGTTGGCTTCGCCTGCCCGGAGGGCATAGGGGGCCGGGGGATGAGGGTGAATCTGCGAAAGTGGGATACACCCTACGGCCCT
>JAYKIB010000162.1:0-3916 GCA_035285005.1 Prochlorothrix sp. | reverse complement strand
GCGCCCCGACTCAACCTTTGGGATCGTAGGGATCAGAAAAGCTGACCCGCCCTCTGGGCCTGAATTTGACCCACTTTTTTCAGTCAATCAGAAATCAGCCTGTGCTCAGGTTTTATCCTCGACTTTTTCGTCGATCGATCGCGGGAGCGGTGACTGGAGTGTTAGGGTTGCACCGGTTTGGGGATGGGTCAAAACCAGACGGTGCGCGTGAAGATGAAGCCGATCGCCCCAGGGTTGAACCAAGTTCTGGGGCCAAAACTCGGGATTATCAGAATTAGGAGTCTGGGAGCGATCGCAATACAATCGATCGCAATACAGCCGATCGCCAAGAATCGGAGTACCCAGCCCCCGAGGATCCGCAAGATGGACCCGCAACTGGTGAGTACGACCCGTCTGGGGCCGCAGTTCTAGCCAGCTAAAGCGCTGTGACTGATAAGATTGGGTTGTTTTCAAACAAAAATCCGTTAAACTCGGCTTTCCATACTGGAAATCAACAAACTGGCGAGGTCGTCTGTGCGGATCACCCCAGAGCGGCAGATCGATCGTCCCTGAGCCCCGTTGCACTACCCCAGCAACCCCGGCAATATAAATTTTTTCCACCTGTCGATCGTGAAACTGCTGGCTCAGCTGACGGTGGGTACCAGAATCCCGAGCAATCACAAGAATACCCGATGTATCCTGGTCAAGACGGTGTACAGCCTGGAGATAGCCTGTGTGAGGATCATCGGACTGGGCATCATTGGCCTGCCCATAATTTGCCGGCCCATCATTTACCTGGGCATCATCTATCCGCCCATAGCCCGCCTGTAACAGGGCTGCCTGCTGAACTCGCAACCGACTTAGCACACTATCCCACTGCCGCCGACCCGGAACCGACAGTAATCCCGCCGGTTTATCCACCACCACGAGCCACTGATCTACATAGAGAATCTTGAGGGCATAGAAATTCTCTGGATAGCAACTTTCTAAACCAGATCTCCCAATTATTTTACGATATATCCCTGATTTTCTTACCCTATCTTCTTTATCCCCTTCTATATACTCTCCTTCAACCTCGATCGTTCCCCAGTCACTGTTTTGCTCAGAACTGGAAATGCCTTGACTCAAAGGCATGGGCGTAACCCCACGCGATCGACCTTGGACCTGAGCAGGAGCATCCAAAGGTTCCACCTGCCCCGTCACTGCCTGCTGAATAACCGCAAACTGCCCACCAGTCCCTGGGTAGTCAGGGAATCCCCCTGTCCCCTGTAATCCTGACAGTAAAAAGCCCATAATCGGCTGACATCGCTCGGCACATGCACCATAGAACTGTCCCGATCGCCGATCGTTCCCCCCGGCTCCCCACCAAAACTCCGCTAACCCCAGGGGCTTCAGTCCCTGCCTTGCCGCGAAATGCAGCAGTTTCGGCGCACAACAGTCCCCCGTGCCCGTCGGCATCCCCTGACCCTGGACGATCTCGATCAGAGACCGGGAGTAACCGGCAAAGTTGGTGAGGGTATAGGTGGCGTGCATTTGGGTCTGGAGCTGGCGCGACAGGCGTTTACGATCGCGACGGAGAGCCAAACGCCGATTGGCCAAAGCCTGGGTTCTCGCTTTTAACAGAGCGAGGGCCGCATCTTGCTCCTGTTTCAGCTTACGTCGTTGGATTCCCTCCTGCTGACTCTGGCGATCGAGGGCAGCAAGGGCCAGATCCCGTTCAGCCCCCGAGAGAGTAGCCTGGAGCCGTTGGCGAGTATGCCGGCGATCGGCTTTAGTCTGCCTGTGGTGCCGCTGGAGCGTTTGGCGACGATCGCGGTAATCCTGCTCCAGGGCTTGCACAGCTTCCCAGACCGGATCTACAGCAATTTGAGCCAATTCGTCACGAATTTGCGTTAGCTGAGCCAAGGTTTCGGCCTCAGCCCTCGCCACTGCTGCCCGTCCCGGGATTGGAGGCACCCAACCGGGCTGGATCGGTTGCCCCTGGAGAAGTCCCGAGAATGCCTTTAAAGCGCCCATCTCTCCCGTGGGCGTTTCCACCACTAAAACCCCATACATTTTTCCTTCCCCATCGATGACCCACTCCCCGGCCCCCAATCTCTCCATTAACCCCCGAGCAACGGCTTCAGCCAGGGCCGATCGGGGTAGACATAACTGCTGCCCCGTGGTGGGGCAGATGCCACTGTAGGAGTAGGAGTAGGAAGCGTCGCTGCCAGAGTCGCTGTCAGAGTCGCTGTCAGACGCGGCAGTGATTTCAGACCCCAACTCAGGTTCGAGGGCCGACTCAGCCGCAGCGGATCGATCGGGTCGCAGCGGGACCATGGTCACGCCAAAGGCAGCCAGGGGTTCGAGACAAGACATAAACACAACGAGGAGATAAGACTAGGGCACCTCGGTTAATTGGGTTGTGCGGCTTCGCCGCACGCCATAACCCTAGTTCTGCCGTGGGTACTGCACTGAGGAGCCGTGTGAGGGAAAACTCTCACGCACGGTTTTGAAGACGAGTTAGATGGGTGACTGTCCGGCTTAGTTTAACTTCACTCCCCCTAACAGGACTGGAAAAGTTGAGTGAGCGCCTGGAGCAGTTCCTGCTCCAGATAAGGCTTTGTGAAATAGGAGGTTGCACCTAGAGTTTGGGCTAGCAGACGATGCTTCTGGTTACTTCGAGAAGTCAGCATAAAGACAGGAATCTCGGCTAAATTCGTCTGCTTACGGCGCTGACTGAGAAATTCAAACCCATTCATATTGGGCATCTCCACATCACAAATAACTAAGGCAACCCCCTGATGTTTTTGTAGCTGCTCTAAGGCTTCCAACCCATCACGGGCCTGGAGAACATGATAGCCCGCTTTCTGTAGAGTTAAGGCCAAAGTCCGCCTCAAGGCCGCAGAATCATCCACTACGAGAATAGTCAGCGGTATATCAGCAGTAGATGGGGAAGAAGGGTGAGGGATAGCTGGAAAGGAGGTACTAACAGCAGATTGGGGAAGGGAAGGCTGGGGGAGAGCTAACAGCGAGCCTGATGGTGAACATGACGGTGAGGTTGGGTCCGATTTGGAGTCAGAAGACTGGTTCCAATCCGGACCTGGCATTGGGTTTGGTAGTTGGCCCACGTGTTGCCCTGCAAGCGAATTCCCCATTATGCTGGAATTCGAGCCTAAAATGGGGCTGTTATGGCAGTAATCCACCAATAAACTGGCATCCATCACAGGAACAAGGCGACCATCCCCCAAAACCGTGCAACCATAGAGATAAGGAGGCGGAGCAATGGCGGGATTGAACGGTTTGACGACGAGTTCTTGCTCTGTGAGAATGCGATCGACCTGAACCGCAAAACTATAGGCTCCACGCCGAACAATCAGCAGCGGCAGTAACCAGTCGGGGGGGGCTTGGAGGGCAGCCAGACGAGGTAAGGTTACTGTTCCAGAGACGGGACGGGAATACTGGATCAGGTGTTGAAGGTTATAGGAGGGGATCAGTTGATTACGCCAATGAAGGAAGAGATTATGGCCGGTTTGCTTATATTGTTCGGGTTTTGGAATGATAATCTCTTCTAGGCTGTCGGACGGAAGGGCTAAGGGCTGCTGATCAGCCTGAATGATCAGCAGCTTTGTAATGGTCAAGGTCAAAGGAAGACGCAAGGTAAAGGTGGTTCCCTTTTGGGCCGCACTGATCACACTGACATTGCCCTTCAAGCCTTCAATCTGCGACTTTACCACATCTAAGCCCACGCCCCGCCCCGAAAGTTCTGTCACCTGAGCTGCTGTGGAAAAGCCAGGTTCAAACAAAAAGGCATAGAGACGATCGGTCTTGAGTTGGGAGCATCCCACTTTCGACGAAATAGCCAAATGGGAGGCACTGCATAGGCCAGTGGGAGAAAATAGCCAGATCATTGGTCTACTGAGGTATTCGCCGATCCACCACTGGCTTGATAGGCTTC
>JAYKIB010000161.1:0-25985 GCA_035285005.1 Prochlorothrix sp. | reverse complement strand
CCTATTTTCTTGCCCACGTTCAATCGACAGCGGATGGCAATCCTCCCCCGATCGTGCTTCAAGAAGCTGAAGTGGCCCAGTACCGGTGGTGTAGTGCCACGGAAGCTGAATCCCTCATTACTTTTGGAGCTAATCGCGCCATTTTGAGCGATTGTGAGAAATTCTTACAGAGTTAATGCCCAACCCTAATCCTGCTCAGCGGATATTTGGAAACCTCAGACAACCCCCCCTATCCTCCTTGATTGATCAGGGGAAGGCAGCCTCTTCTGTCCTCTTCAGCAAGGATGACTTAGGGGAATTCCGCAAGGGCTTACAGCACTGGGCCCAAGTTTTCAACCATCCCCTCAGCGTATAACAAGATGCCGTATTGTTCACAACAGTCCGGTACAAGATAAGGATTCCTCCATCTGCCACGGGGAGTCTCCCCGTGGCAGATATATTAATAAGAGGCTGTATAGCTCTCGTCTCACCTGTCCTCTGTCGTTTCATGCCTTTATGCTATGACCACAGCCCCCGCAACAGTTCTCATCATCGATGATACGCCTGTCTTCGTCGAAACCCTGGAGGATATTCTCAGTCTAGAGGGTTTACAGGTTCTTAAAGCCTATGACGGGGTGCAGGGGGTTCAGTTAGCGCAAGAGCATCTGCCGGATCTGGTGTTATGCGACATCATGATGCCCGAAATGGATGGGTATCAGGTCCTGGAGCATCTGGCTCAGCATCCCGAAACTGCGATCATCCCCCTGGTCTTCATTACCGCCAAAGCCTCTCCCATCAATATTCGCCAGGGAATGCATCTGGGGGCGAATGACTACATCACCAAGCCCTACACCCTGGAGGATGTCCTCGCCACTGTCCGCATCCAGCTCAAAAAGTCCCAGGCAATCCGTCAGGCCCAGCACCAATCAATTCAGCAACTGCAGGACGAAGTGACCCAGCTCAACCACGCTGCCAGTCGGGATGCGCTGACCCAGGTTCTTAACCGTCGAGGACTTGAAGAGATACTCAGCCACGAAATTGACCGATTTCAGCGCTACCGCACTCCCCTCTCTCTGATTCTCTGTGACCTAGACCATTTTAAGAAGATTAACGATACCCATGGCCATCCCGCCGGCGATCGAATTTTGCAGGAAGTGGCCCAGCTGCTGTTGAGTGCGGTGCGTCAAACGGATTTTGTTTGTCGTTGGGGGGGGGAGGAATTTCTGGTCTTGGCGCCCGGTGTGACCGAGGCGGAAGCCTTGATCCTGGCGGAAAAACTGTGGACTACCGTTGAGCGTTATTACGCTAACCAGGACATCACTGTCACCCTCAGTTTGGGTGTGGCCGAGTTCTGTGACCATGAGGACCGGGCAGATGATTGTGTGAAACGTGCGGATTTAGCGCTCTACCAAGCCAAAGCCCAGGGGCGTAACCGATGTCAGCGGTCTCACTCCCGGACCCACAGTGATACCCAGATCCGTGGTGATACCCAGGCCCGTGGTAACACTCAGGCCAGCCCGCCCCCCTCCAGTTCCCAGTCGCCCGGTCTGCCTGATCCCCATCCCCACGTTAATGCCTCCCCAAACGTCCGTATTAACCCTGGTTCCAGCATCAGCTCTAGCCCTAGCCCCACAGCTGCCCTCCTCCCCTAACCGTAAATCCCCAGGAAACCTTGACCCACAGGGCTAACCGATCGCGGTAGCATAGGAAACCGAAACAAATTGTTACCGCTATCACCGGTTGGATTTCCTATGCTAGAGACCTACCGCGCCCATGTGGCCGATCGTGCTGCCCTCAACGTCCCCCCTCTGCCGCTGGATGCGGAGCAAACCGCTGCGTTGTGTGAACTGCTCAAGACTCCGCCCGCTGGGGAAGAAGAATTTTTGTTAGAACTGTTGCGCGATCGTGTGCCACCGGGTGTCGATCTCGCTTCCTATGTCAAGGCTTCTTTTTTAACCGCGATCGCCCAGGGGGAAGCCACCAGCCCCCTGATTACACCCCAAGCCGCCACTGAATTATTGGGGACAATGCTGGGGGGCTACAATGTCCAGTCCCTCGTGGAACTACTGAAGTCTAGCGATGCCACGATCGCCCAAATTGCTGCCGACGGCCTCAAGCAGACGCTCCTGGTTTACGATGCCTTTAATGATGTACTGGAGATGTCCCAGAGCAACTCCTACGCCAAACAGGTGATCGACTCCTGGGCCGCCGCCGAGTGGTTTACCACCAAGCCCACCCTGCCGGACAGCATTACTGTCACCGTCTTCAAAGTGTCCGGCGAAACCAACACCGATGACCTCTCCCCAGCTCCCCACGCCACCACTCGCCCCGATATTCCCCTCCATGCCCAGGTGATGCTGGAAAGCCGGATGGACGATCCCCTGGGGACGATCGCGACCCTCAAAACCAAGGGCCATCCCCTCGCCTACGTGGGAGATGTGGTGGGAACCGGCTCTTCGCGGAAATCCGCCATTAACTCGGTGCTGTGGCATATTGGCGACGATATTCCCTGCGTTCCCAACAAACGCACTGGGGGTTACATCCTCGGGGGCAAGATTGCACCGATTTTCTTCAATACAGCGGAGGACTCGGGGGCACTGCCGATCGAGTGTGATGTGTCCCAGATGAATACTGGTGATGTGATCACGATTCATCCCCACAAGGGCGAAGTCACCAACGAAGCCGGGGATGTGATTGCCAACTTTAAGCTCAAGCCGGAAACGATCGTCGATGAAGTCCGGGCCGGGGGCCGCATTCCCCTGATGATTGGTCGCGCCCTGACGGATAAAACGCGGATTGCTCTCGGTCTGCCCGCCAGTGATGTTTTCACGCGGCCCCAAGCCCCCGCCGACACCGGCAAAGGTTATACCCTCGCCCAGAAAATGGTCGGGAAAGCCTGCGGTTTGCCCGGAGTCCGTCCCGGCACCTCCTGCGAGCCCCTCATGACCACCGTGGGCTCCCAGGACACCACCGGCCCCATGACCCGCGATGAGATGAAGGAGCTGGCCTGTTTGGGCTTCAGTGCCGATCTGGTCATGCAGAGCTTCTGCCATACGGCGGCCTATCCCAAGCCCGTAGATGTGAAAACCCACCAGGATCTGCCGGATTTCTTCGCTAAGCGTGGTGGGGTGGCTCTCCAGCCCGGAGACGGCATTATTCACTCCTGGCTCAACCGGATGCTCCTGCCCGATACCGTCGGCACCGGCGGTGACTCCCACACCCGCTTCCCCCTGGGGATTTCCTTCCCGGCAGGGTCTGGTTTGGTGGCCTTTGCGGCGGCGATCGGCGCCATGCCCCTGGATATGCCGGAGTCCGTGCTTGTGCGCTTCACCGGGGAACTGCAACCGGGCATCACCCTGCGGGATATCGTCAATGCTATCCCCTATGTGGCGATCCAAAAGGGACTGCTCACCGTCGAGAAGCAGAATAAGAAAAACGTCTTTTCGGGTCGGATTCTGGAAATGGAAGGGCTCCCGGACCTGAAATTGGAGCAAGCCTTTGAATTGACCGATGCCTCGGCGGAACGCTCCTGTGCAGGCTGCACCATTAAGCTCAGTGAGGAGACGGTCGCGGAGTATCTGCGCTCCAACGTGGCTCTGATGAAGAATATGATCGCACGGGGTTATAGCGATGCCCGTACCCTGGCCCGTCGCATCAAGCAGATGGAGGAGTGGTTGGCCAACCCCAGTTTGATGAGTGCCGATCCCGATGCGGAGTATGCGGAAGTGATCGAGATTAACCTCAGCGAAATCACGGAACCACTCCTGGCAGCGCCCAATGACCCCGATAATATCAAAACCCTCTCGGAATGTAGCGGAGATCCGGTGCAGGAGGTTTTTATTGGCTCCTGTATGACCAATATCGGCCACTATCGTGCCGCTGCCAAGATGATGGAAGGGGCGGGTCAAGCCCAGGGTCGCCTTTGGGTCTGCCCGCCCACCCGTATGGATGAGCAAATGCTACGCAAGGAAGGCTACTACAGTATCTTTGCCGCCGCCGGTGCCCGTTTGGAAATGCCGGGATGTTCTCTCTGCATGGGGAATCAGGCCCGTGTTGCTGATAACACCACGGTTTTCTCCACCTCAACCCGGAACTTTAACAATCGCATGGGGAAAGGGGCCCAGGTCTACCTCGGTTCGGCAGAACTGGCGGCAGTCTGTGCCCTGCTGGGACGGATTCCCTCCAAGGAAGAGTACCTGTCGATCGCGGCGGAGAAAATTAATCCCTACGCAGCGGATCTCTACCGTTACCTCAATTTTGACCAGATTTCTGGCTTTGAGGATGAAGGTCGCCTGATCTCTAAGGAAGACGAGGCAAAGGTCTTGACTGCGGTATAAGTCGATCGGTGAAGCGGCTCAGCCTTGGACTGCCCCGCGGGCAGCTCGCCCAGTGCGATAGCCCACGCATGCCACGGCTAGCCCGTGGCCGAGGACCGATCTAGATCAGAAAGCCCCCGCGCAGCGGGGGCTTTTTGGCACGGGAGTGCTTCACACGTCAGGATCGTAGTGGCCAGATTCCTGGTGCTGTCGTACCGAGATCCTGACCTTTGGTGGACTACCGCTGGCACCACGGTGTTTTCCTGCGGATCCCCCCAAGGCAGCCATCCTCCCCAGGAGATTCCAACAGAGCAGCACAACTCCCAGTTGGACACCTCGAAAAATTAGAATTTCCGCCGGGTTGACCCACGCAAGAATTAGGGTTGTGGTGGGCGGCGAAGCCGCCCACCACAATTAATCGAGGTATCCCATTCTCTCCCGATCGTGTTGTGCTCCCTTGGGGCACCTCGACAAATGCAGATTTCTACTGCATGGCCTAGGGCAAAACCAAGGTTGTTACGGGCAGCTTTGCCGCCTGTAACAATTAATCGAGGTGATCCTCCATATTTTGGTCGTTTATGGGTTCTTGCTATGCCAAAACCAGCTATGCCAAAACAGTCTGCGCCAAAACAGTCGGTCTCCAAAAAACCGGTCCCTCAACAACCGGTCCCTCAACAACCGGCACAGCCAACACTCGATCGCGCAGGCCGCGATGGCCTCTCGCCTCTGACGCAATTCTCCCGAATTGGGATCGGGTCGTGGCTCGGTCTTGGGCAGGGTCAGGCAGGGCTGCCCCGGGCAGCGGGGGGCGCAGTTTCCAGACGGGTTACGGGGCATGGAGCGGCTCGGATCCGGCGAGGGCTGGTGACGGCGATCGGGCTGGGCTTGGTTGGGAGTTGCGGTGGGACCGGGGAACCCGATCCCACGGTGTCCCCCTCGGGGGCCAGCGGCACCGGTGCAGGCACCTCCCCGGCCCGCATTGTCCTGGGAACTACTTTGCGGCCTCGGACCTTGGATCCGGCGGATGCCTACGAGATGTCCAGCCTCAATGTGATTTTTAATCTTTGCGATCGGCTCTACAGTTACGACCTCGACAGCACCGAAATTCTGCCCCAACTAGCCACCACGGATCCTGAGATTAGTGCTGATGGCCTCACCTATCGAATTCCCCTGCGGGATGATGTGGTTTTCCATGATGGGACGGCCTTTGATGCCGCAGCCATGGCTTTTTCCCTGGAACGCTTCATGACCCAGGGGGGTAAACCAGCCTTTTTGCTCCGGGATGTGGTGGAGTCGGTGACGGCCACGGGGGACTATGAGATCACGATCCAACTGGAGCAGCCCTTTGCTGCTTTCCATGCGCTTTTGGCTTTCCAGGGACTCTGTGCCCTGTCTCCCACAGCCTATGGTGAGAATTTTGGTGAAGCGGGCAATTTTCAGCCGGATATGCTGGTGGGTAGCGGTCCTTACCAGTTGGCAGAATATAGCGACGATCGGATTCGTCTGGATCTGTTCCCGGACTACTGGGGCGAGGCTCCCGCCAATAGTGGGATTGATATCCAAATTTATAAGGATAACTCTGCCAATCTTTTCAATAGCTTTCGGACAGAACAGGTGGATGTGGCCTATCTGAGTCTGGATGCCCAGCAAATTCAAGCGCTTCAGGCGGATGCGGCGGTAGGACAAGCCCAGGCGATCGCCGCCCAGGGGGTTGCGGTGGCCTACATGGTCCTGAATCACCAGCAGCCCCCTCTGGACCAGCCCGCTGTACGACAGGCGTTGGCCCTGACCATCGATCGGGATCTATTGGCCGATCGGGCCTTGCAGGGGTTGGGCCAGCCCCTCTACAGTTTGGTGCCGCCCCAGGTGTTCGGCTCTAGCCCCACCTTCCAGCCCCCTGCCGGAGAAACCCCGGCCCAGCGCCAAGCCCAGGCCCAGACCCTGCTCCGAGAGGCGGGTTTTTCGGCGGAAAATCCTGCGGTGGTCCAGGTGTGGTATCCCACCAGTTCTCCCCCGCGTCGGCTGGCGGCGGAGGTGCTGAAGCAGTCGATCGCCCAAAACCTGGAGGGGTTGCTCCAAATTGAGGTGCAGTCCGTGGATGCGGCGACGGGCTTCAGCAATATTGGCAAAGGGATTTATCCTAGCTTTCTGCTGACGTGGTTCCCGGACTTTTTGGATGCAGATAACTATATTCAGCCTTTTTTGGGCTGTGAAATTGGGTCAGTGGTGACGGGCTGCACCCAGGGGGGAGCCCAAACCCAAGGTTCGGGGTACTGGAATGAAGCGGTGAATCGCCTGATTCAGCAGGAGCGCCAGGAGACAGATCCGACTGCACGAGCGGCTATTTTTGCGGAAATTCAGTCGATCGCCGCCCAGGATCTGCCTTTTATTCCCCTCTGGCAGGAGCAGGACTACGCCTTCGCCCAACCCAATGTCACGGGGGTGACCCTCACTCCTAGCCAAACTTTTCCCCTCTGGCCGATCGCGAAGGATTAGCCCGGAGGGGGTCGGGATCAAGCGGGGGCTGCTAAAACTAGGATTACTAAAACTAGGATTACTAAAACTGAAACTACTGGGCACCTCGAAAAATTCGGATTTCGACCATAGTGCCCACGGCAGAATCAGGGGTGCGGCAGGCGACGAAGCCGCCTGCCGCAATTAGTCGAGGTGCCTTACTAAAACTGGGATTACGCAGCGGGGCTGAGAATCCGAAGCCAAAATCCCGAACTTAGCCCCCCCAGGCCCAGACCACTGAGGGCGATCGAGCTGAGAATCCAAAATGCGGTCCATTCGTGAAATTCGTGGGTTTGGAGGTCGAGGCGGGCAAGGCCCATGGCGCTGAGTAAAATCAGTACGTTGGTGACGAGGGTCATCTGCCCGAGGAGGAGGACGGCAAAGAAGGAGGCGACCATGGTGGTAATGAAGGAGCGCACGTCGGAGGCGAGCCACCAGAGGGCGAAGGATCGCAGGATGGTGAGGGGGCCGGTCATGATGGCGGCGAGGAAGAGGGCACCGGTGAGGAGGAGGGGCCACCAGGCCAGTTGCCAGAGGGCGCGTTCTTCGGGGATAACGATCGCGAGGGACCAGTACCAACCAAAGACGGTGTAGGTAATGGCGAGGAGAGAGAGGGAGATTTTGGGCAGGCGGCGACACCAGTGCAGGTATCCTTGGATATGGCGGGATAGGGGTAGGCTATTCACGGGTTTAGGGACTTGAGGGCGTAGTTTCAGGGGTCGTGTCGGGTGGGGTTTCGAGCTGAACGCGATCGTAGAGGTCAGCAATCTTGATGCTAAGGGGGAGGGTGCTGAGGGTGAGAATCTGCTGGGGGGCGGTGTAGTGGGTCTATTGCCCGTGGCGATCGTCCTGTTTACAGGATTGCTCAACGCAAACTGGGTACTAATCTCAAGGGCACCTCGAAAAATTCCAATTTTGCCCAGTGGCCTACGCAAGAGTCAGGGTTGTGGGGGGCGGCTTTGCCGCCCCCCACAATTAATCGAGGTACCCTAAACAAACTCTGCCAGGGAAACCTGGGATCTCAACCCCAGCAGAAGACCTGATCTCGATTCTAGCTTGACACCCCACGGAGAAAACGGAGCAACGTCGCCCGATCGGGTAACGCAGACTGGGCACCTAGCCGCGTCGTCGCCAAAGCCCCCGCCGCCCTGCCCCAATCCAACGCCACCTCCCAAGACCGTCCCTCACTCAACGCAACCACCAAGCCCCCATTAAACGCATCCCCCGCCGCCGTTGTGTCCTGGACCGTCACCGGGAACGCCGGACGAACCCAGTGACGATCGGCCTGAACCGCAACCAACCCCCGATCGCCTAGGGTCAAAATTACCGTCCCCACCTGGGTTTGATCCTGGAGAGTACGAGCCGCATCAAGAAACACCTCCACAGACGCATCCGCATCGATCGATCGACCCAACAACCGCTCCGCCTCCCCCCAGTTCGGTGTCAGCACATCCACCCCTGGATAAAGCTCCGCCAACCTCCCCGAAGGCGCACGGGAACCCGCAGCAGCAGCCGGAACTGGAGCCGGATCCAAAATTACCGTCGCCCCCCGTGCCTGGGCCACTGCCGCCGCCCGACCCAAGCTTTCGATCGGCACCTCCAGTTGCAACAACACCCAATGGGGTCCAGGTATTTCACAAAGAGCCCGGTCCAGGTATTGCACTTCCCGATCGCCCACCCGAGCATTCGCCCCTGGCACCAGAACAATGTGATTCTCCCCCGCCCGGTGCCGACCCTGGGGATCCGCTGCGGTGGCCACCGTAATCAAAGCCAACCCCGTCGTCTCCGCCGGCTCGATCGACACCCCCCCGGTGCCAACTCCCGCGATCGTCAAGTTCTCCCGCAGTTGTTGCCCCCAGGCATCCGCCCCCACACACCCCACCAACTCCACGCCATTGCCAGTCCCCGTCTGTGCTGCTCCTGTTATTCCGAGGCGAGCCGCCGCCACTGCCTGATTTGCACCCTTGCCCCCCGGCAGTGTTTGGAATTCTGTTCCCGTCAAGGTTTCACCTGAGCGTGGCAAGTGGGGCGCTTGGACCACCAGATCCAGATTGAGACTGCCAAACACAAAAATTCCCATCGGTCTGTCTCCTGTTGGTTGGATCGTTGCTAGGACACCTCGACTCATACAGATTTTCACCGCAGTACCCAGGGCAGACTCAGGTTTGGGTTGCGCGGCGAAGCCGTCCAACCAGACCCTAATTCTTGCGTGGGCTGTCTCTCCAAGATTTGGACTAATTGAGGTGCCCTAGGATTGATCCGAGGAAACATCGGGCTCCCCCTCAGTAGATGTTGCCGGATCAGCGTCAGCCCCCGCCTCGGGTCCAGATTCAGCAGTCACTCCCGATTCCCCTTCAGCATTGGCTCCGGATCCAGTCTCAGACCCAGTTTGCGCTGCTTCCGTCCCAGTCTCAGGCGCCTTCAGGGTTTCCTTACCCTGGAACAGAAAATAAAATACCGACGGCTGGATCTTCACATACTTGACCACCAGCACACTGAGCCAAACATTCCAGACCACCATCGTAAAGCCCGTGGCGATCGCCGCTCCCATGGCTCCCACCCAGGGAATCAGCACCGCATTAAGCACAATATTCAGCACCGCTGCACTGCCGAACACCACCACCGATCGATTCTGGTGTCCCGTCATCGACATTAAATAGGCCACCGAGCCACACAGGGCACTCACCACCTGCCCCACCACCAGAATCTTCAGTTCCAGCGCCCCCGCCACAAACTGCGGTCCAAACCAGGACATCACCTCCGGTGCGAAGGACATCAGACCAATGGCGATCGCCAACGAGGGCCAGAAAATCCAGATCGTCACCGTTCCCACCAGCCGTTGCAAGCCCTGCATATCCTTCTGGGCGTAGAGCGTCGCAAAGGCCGGAGCTGCCACAATATTGACCGTTTGCAGCACAAATCCCACCCACAGGGATGTTTTCACCGCTGCCCCGTATAGCCCTGCATCCTCCGGCCCCAGCAGGGAACCCACCATCACAATATCGGTTTGCTGCAATAAAATCCCAAACGCATTTTGTAGCAGCAGCACCACCGACACCGACAGCCATTCCTTATAGGCGTACTCCAACCGAGGTTTAGGTGTTTTCGGCTGCTCCGGCTGGGTTACCCCCCCAGTAGACCCCAGGGTGATCGTCCCATCACTGCCCAGCCCCAACCCCAGACTTACATCCGAGAAGGTCGGTACGGACACCGCCGTTGCTAAAAACTGCGGCCCAATATCCCGTCGAATTTTTTGGGCCATCAGAATTACCTGGAAAATCAAAACCCCCAATAACAGCAATGTCGCCAGGGTGACCATGGGCAAGCTTGTCAGACTCTTGTGGCGATCGAGCCACCAAATCCCACCCCCCAAGACTAGGGCCGGCCAAATCACCAACAGGGGAGTTAGGGCAAGGGTAATGTCATCAAAGGCCCGCGACATCTCCCGCTGCAGATTCATCAGGGCCTGCAAGGGCACCAACCAAATCCCCACCAGCAACGGCTTGGCATAGACAAAGGGGTGGGCGCGATCGACTAGTGTGACCACTCCCGTGCCCACCAGGGAAAAGATCAAGCTCACCCCTAAGGTCAGTAACCAACTGGTGCGGACAATACCCAGTAACAGTGCCCATTTTTCCTTGACCCGATACTGGGCTACGAACCGCAACACCGCCCGAGGGAACCCCAAACCAGAAAAGGTGGCCAAAAGGAGAGACCAGGAGATCACATATTCATAGATGCCGTACTCGGTTTCTCCCATCCAGCGGGCCAGATAAACGCGGGTGAGATAAATTAAAACCAAGCCGATGACTTGGATAATAATGGCAACACCCGTGTCACGGGCCAGCATTTTCAATTGGAGTGGGCCAGAGACTTGGGAAACGGTGGCACGGGGCATACAGGATTGGTTCCGTTGCGATGGGCAAAGCGAAGGCTGATGTGTTTCTACGGTATTTGTACTCAAGCTTGCTGGCAAGGGCAAAAAGTTAACTTTCGGGATCGATCGTCTGGGAGAGCGGGAGCAAAGTCGCGATAAACTGCCGCACAGCCGCGATCGCCTCCAGATTTATTTCATGGCCCATGGCCAACTCCCGGTAGGTGTAGGTTGTAATCTCCTGAAGAAAATCCTGGGTATCCTGGGCAGCGGCGATCGGGACCACCGCATCAAAACTGCCGTGAATCACCAGCACCGGTGGGGGGGGAGCGGGTCGATCGAGCACAAGCTCTGGATGCAAATAACCGCTCAACATCACCAGCCCCGCCACCGGCAACCGCAGGCCCACATCCAAAGTCATGGCAGCCCCCTGGGAAAAGCCCACCAGCACCGTTTTGTGTAGGGGCACTTGGGTGGACTGTTCAAGCTGGGTGAGCCAGTGGAGTAATTGCGATCGACTCTGGCTGAGTCCGGTCCATTGCGGACTTTCCAGGTCGTACCACATCCGGCCCATGGGGGCGTGGGGGTGGGGCATGGGCGCATCGGGACTACAAAACACCAAATGGGGTAAGTCGAGGGGGGGCACAATGCCCAGTAAGTCCTCGCAGTTTGCCCCCCAGCCGTGGAGTAGAACCACTTGGCCTTGGGGGGTACCGGTGGGACGAACGGTTTTCCAGAGAAGGGACGAGTTCATGGTGGGGAGAGGCGTACAAGGGTGAGCGGTTGGGGCAGTTGGGGAATCAGTCGCGTGGTGTGCGATCGCGGGCGTGGCGTGCGATCGCGTAGAGGACACGCCTGCAGAGTGTCGTGGGACAGGTGCCTGCCATAGCTGTCCGTTGCATAGCGTATCGGCTTGGAGGGGGTTCTGACAAAATTGAGATAGATTCGAGGCAGATTGGCGGCGGATTCAGGCGAATATTGGGGGGCGATCGGGCCGCATTGGGTCGCTATAATAGCGGGGCTATTTTTAGCAGAACTATTTTTAACGGGACTAACCGCTTTTAAGCGGATGTTTGGAAACTACGGCCCTTGGCCGTAGGCCCTGGCAGAATCCTCCTCAGTCCCCCTTTTGAAGGGGGAAGAAGAGGCTGCCCCCCCTTGCAAAGGGGGGTTTAGGGGGGATTCTCTTAGGGGCACCTCGATTAATTTGGGTTGGGCGGCGAAGCCGCCCAACCCAAACCCTACTTCTTGCGTGGGCGGTCTCCCAAAAATTCGGATTAATCGAGGTGCCCTTAGGTTTATAAATATCCTCTAAGGGGACTCAGAGGATATTTGAAGCCTGCCAAGACCGGAGTCGCTCCGCCGACGGCAGGGCACTCCCGGTTCCCGATCCCTTCGATAGCCTCTGCTGTCAGACCTCCCGCGCTATCCCTCCCCACCCCTGCACACCCCTGGGCCAAACCCCATGAACGCTGACCTTCCAGATCCGTTGCCGGAACCCCTCGATCGCATGCAAATCCTGGTGGCGATCGGAGTCACCGCCATTCTCCTGTTCACGATCGCCAAAATTTGGCAAATTTTCGGCCAAGTCACGCCCCTACGCATCCACTGGAGTTGGAGCGATGTGGGTCTCGGCATTGTCCTGGGGGGCGGTATTACCCTAGCCAGTGGGCTGCTCTATTTGCTGTGGCCCCAGTACCGCAACAGTACCCAGGTGTACCTGGACCTGATTGTGCAGCCGCTGCTGTGGGTGGATCTGATTTGGTTGGGAGTATTGCCGGGACTGAGTGAAGAACTGCTGTTTCGGGGGATGGTGTTGTCAGCCTTTGGCTTTGGTTGGCTCACCCTGGTGGTGTCAAATCTGTGTTTTGGGGCGCTCCACCTCAGCAGTTGGCAACAATGGCCCTATGGGGTTTGGGCTATGGTGGTGGGTTTGATTTTGGCCCTGTCGGTGGTGTGGAGTGGGCACTTGCTGGTGGCGGTGGTGGCCCATATTTGTACAAATTTGTTTTGGGGAGGACTGTGGAAATGGCGATCGAGCCCGCCAGTTTGAGGGAATCCCCCGATTTAGCCCCTCCCCTGCTGGTCACTGGAGCCAGCGGCTTCCTGGGCCGCTATGTCTGTCACCTGGCCCGAGGACGTTACACCGTCCATGGCCTCTATTGCCACCGTCAGCCCCCGTCGATCGCTGCTGTCCAGTGGCACCCCTGTGACCTCACCGATACGGCCCATTTTGCCCCCTTACTGGACGGGATCCGCCCCCAGGCCGTCCTACACCTGGCGGCGGAGGCCAACACCGGACGCTGCGATCGAGATCCGGAGGGTAGCGATCGACTCAATCGTCACGTTCCCCTAGCCCTGGCGGAGCTTTGCGGCGATCGATCGATTCTCTTTCTTTTCACCTCCACGGGACTCGTCTTCGACGGTAACCATGCCTCCTACCGCGAAAGTGACCCTGTGTGCCCTCTCATGCGCTATGGCCAGCAAAAAGCCGCCGCTGAAGCTGCTTTGCTAGCGCTGGCAACTCCCGTCTTAATCCTGCGCCTGCCCCTACTTTTTGGAACCGGAGAGTGGCCCGCCTCCAACTTTATGGAAACCCTGGACCGATCGCTACGCCAAGGCCAATCGGTCAATCTCTTCACGGATGAGTACCGCACTCCCCTCAGCGGGTGGACCGCCGCCCAGGGGTTAGTGCAGGCGGTGGGCTGGGGGATCGCAGGACAGCGGGGGCTCGTGCATTTGGCTGGGGTCGATCGCATTTCCCGCTACGAGTTGGGGCTGCGGGTAGCCCACTGGCGCGGCTATGATCCGACATTGCTACGGCCTTGTTCCCGATCGATCCTGGGACTCCATACGCCCCGTCCTGCGGACACATCCCTCGACATTACGTTGGCGCGTTCTCTCGGCTACGCCCCCCCAAGTTTGGACCAGCAATTGCTCACCTGTCCCCGACCCGAGGAGGGTCTGCGCGGGTGCTAGGAATAAGCCACTAACCCCCCAGGGTGTTCCCCCCAGCCATGCTTAGGGTTAGGCAGCTCCAGGTCTGTTGCGAATTGACCGATAACAGTGAGCTAAATCCAGGCACAGAGGACGGGTCAGGAAACCTACCCTCTGGGATCCCAAGGGTCTGGTAGGGGCGCGAGAACCGCGCCCAATGCAGAACTTTTGGTCAATCAACCAGGGTCTGTTGTGCTTCTGTCCTGGGCAGATGGCTCAACCTGTTTTCTGGTTCCTTGAAGCTGTCGAACTCATTTTGATGAGGGTTGGGCACAGGGATTGATTTACAAACCGTTACAATGGAAGCCTGGATGGACGGGTGTATTTCACTTTGGCGAGTCTGGCCCTCATCCCCTAGCCCCTTCTCCCAAGCTGGGAGAAGGGGAAAAGTCCCTCTCCCACCAAGGGAGAGGGATTAGGATGAGGGCTTCCAAAACGGGATGCACCCGGATGGACGGGGAGACCCTTGGGACTTGCTCACCCTGGTCATCCAGGGCCCCCTTGTTCTCTGAACCCCAGGTCTGTTCCTGCTTCACCCGTTACCATGCGCCCTTTTACCGATCCTCCCCTCGATCTCAAAATTGCCAAGATGAAAGAGCGGGTGCGTTGGCAGCATCCCTGGCTTCGCTCCCAGGACTTGGATCAGACGCGCCTCGTGGTGGAAGCGGACTCGTCGGCCTGGGCTGCGCCCCGGGCAGGATTTAGCTTTTTGGTCATGGGGGATACGGGGTGGGGCCCCCAGGACACGGCCCACCCCCAGCGTCACATTGCCCAACGAATGGTGCCCCATCTGCCGGACTGCTGCTTCACCCTCCACACCGGGGATGTGGTCTACACCTTGGGCTCCAAGGACTTTTACCCCCAAAATTTTATTGAACCCTATCGCGAATGGTTAGTGGGCGGCGCGCAGCCCGCCGCGATCGCCTACGATCGCATGGTCTTTCGCCATCCGATCTTCCCGACCCCCGGTAACCATGACTATTGCCATATGCCGCTGCCCGTGGGCATTGCTGTCCAGGGGCTCTATTCCCTGTTTCGGGCCTTGGGATTATCGGTGCGCAAGAATATTGGCTGGCGCGGATCTAACCAGGGGGAGGCCTACGCCCGCGCCTTTATGGACTACCTTCAGGACTGGGACACGCCCGAAGCCCTGCTGCAACACCTCCAGCAGCATTACACGGCTCAAACCGCCACGGGCCGCTGTTTGTCCTATCGTCCCGGTCACTTTACCCGCGTCCCCAATCGCTACTACAGCTTTACGGTGGGGGGAATCGACTTTTTTGCCCTCGACTCAACCACCCTGAATCAGTGGTCCCCTTCTGCGGAGGATGGTCTACCCGATCGAGAGCAACGCCAGTGGCTGCGCGATCGACTCATTCAGTCCTGGCAAGACTCCCAGGTGCGGGGTCGTATTCTTTTCTTCCATCACCCACCCTATGTGACCGAGGCAACGAAGTGGAAAAATTCCGAAACCTATGCGATGCGCCAGAGCCTGCGCTGGGTATTCGATGCGGTATTGGCAGAAATCTCCGATCGCAGCCAAGCTGAGCGTCATCCGGTGGTGGATCTAGTTTTAGCGGGTCATGCCCACTGCTTAGAGTATTTACAAACGGGGGACACCGGGCATGGGGATGCGCATCTCCACTGGTGGGTTTGTGGTGGCAGTGGATGCAGCACTCGTCGCCAGCGCCGGGAAGGGGATAGATTGCCGGAATGGCCAACAATCCAGGCCGACTGGATTCCGGAAAGCTTGGGCCAATCCGAGGACTTAACTCAACGAGAGTCAGCCCGATCGCATCTGTATGTTGGCAAAACGGGCCAAGGCGATCGACTGTGTGAACAGTATTCTTTTTTACGAATTGATGTGGCGCCCGGTGACTCGCTACAGCTAACAGTACGACCTTTTGTGAGTCGCTATCACCAGGGGCAATGGCATGATCAAGAACTCCCGGCAATTCGGACCGAGTCTGACCCTAGGGAGTCTCATCCTGCTGTGAACACTGGTGTGTGTCGGTCTTTGGGTCCCTAGTCCTGGGGAAAGTCGGGTAACGAGCCTTTGGGTGGACCAGCTCTTGAGTGGAAAGGTAGGATAGCCACCGCTCCACTCAAGTCCCCGGTGGGTCTGGTTCCAAGGCAGTTACTATCACAAAATGTGGAAGAATTTTAAAGCAAAGAGACCGTGAGGAATTGGTTATTTACCAATACGGGGGGGCTCACGGAAGGCGATCGCGAAGAAAATCGTGGTGAGGGCACCCGCCACCACTAAGATATAGATTGTGCTTTCCATGTCAGGGTTTTAGTACACGCAACTTTAGTAAACAGTGTATCAGTGAAGGGATTCACTTGTTCATCCAAGCTAGAAATCTCAAGGGGCAGCATGGTGATTGGACCGGGATGATACGTAGGGCACCTCGATTCATTGGGTTGCGCGGCGAAGCCGCGCAACCCAACCTTGATTCTGCCGTGGGTATTCCGGTGAAAATCCGTATTAATCGAGGTGCCCAACAGTAAAATGCACCCAATTCATCGGGGTGTCCCGCAGGGGAGGTGCCCTAAAAGATTTCCCAATAATAAAGAGGGGGGCAAACTTGCCCCCCTCTTTTGGTTCGCTCAGTAACAGCTGAAGTTAGACTTCGGTGTCACCGACTGATTTGAACCGGCTAATCTGCGATGAGATTAGGCCTTACGAGTGGTTGCGTCACCCAGTTTCTGGAACGCACCAAACTCAACTTGCTCGCCCAGGTCCGCATCGATCCCAGCAAACACATCCCGGAACAGGGTGCGAGCACCGTGCCAGATGTGGCCGAAGAAGAAGAGCAGTGCGAAACAAGCATGGCCGAAGGTGAACCAACCACGGGTACTGGTGCGGAACACCCCATCAGACCCGAGGGTCTCGGTGTCAAATTCAAAGACTTCACCCAGTTGAGCACGACGGGCAAACTTCTTCACTTCCGCAGGATTGGTGAAGGTTTGGCCATCGAGGGCACCACCGTAGAAAGACACGGTCACGCCCGTCTGCTCAAAGCTGTACTGGGACTCAGAACGACGGAAGGGAATGTCAGCCCGAACAACGCCATTGGCATCGGTCAGAATCACGGGGAAGTTCTCAAAGAAGTTGGGCAGACGACGAACGCTCAGTTCGCGACCGGCGCCATCGGTGAAGACGGCGTGCCCCAACCATTCTTCAGCGATTCCGTCACCGCTGTTCATAGCACCCACGCGGAAGAGACCACCCTTGGCAGGGCTGTTACCCACGTAGTCATAGAAGGCCAGCTTCTCGGGAATGGAGTTCCAAGCTTCAGACAGGGACGCACCTTCTGCCAGTTGGGCATCAACGCGACGCTGAATTTCTTGGGTGAAGTAGCCCTGATCCCACTGATAGCGGGTGGGGCCAAAGAGTTCGATCGGGGTGGTGGCATGGCCGTACCACATGGTTCCGGCAACCACGAAGGCAGCCCCGAACACCGCGGCAATTGCGCTGGCGAGGGCCGTTTCCACGTTACCCATCCGCAGCGCAGTGTAGAGACGCTCAGGGGGACGAGCGGTGAGGTGGAAGACACCCCCGATCATCAGGGTGATACCGGCTGCAATGTGGTGTGCCACAACGCCACCGGGGTTGAAGGGGTTGAAGCCCGACGGACCCCAATCAGGGGCAATGTGCTCAATGTGACCAGTGAGACCGTAGGCATCAGACACCCACATACCGGGGCCAAAGATTCCGGTGAGGTGGAAGGTGCCGAAGTTGAAGCAGAGGAAGCCCAACAGGAAAAGGTGACCGCCAAAGATCTTGGGCAGGTCGAGGGCGGGCTCACCCGTTTTGGGATCCTCAAAGAGGTCTAAATCCCAGTAAACCCAGTGCCACACAGCAGCTAGGAAAAAGAGACCAGAAAGGACGATGTGCATCAGCGCAACGCCTTCGTAGCTCCAGAAGTTAAAGTGAGCATTCAAAAATCCGGGTTGATTCACCCAGGGTTCTCCGGTCACGGTCCAACCCGACCAAGAGTGGGTCACACCCAAGCGGGTCATGAAGGGCAGCACGAACATGCCTTGCCGCCACATGGGGTTGAAAACCGGATCACTGGGATCAAAAACGGCCAACTCATACAGTGCCATCGAGCCAGCCCAGCCCAGCACGAGGGCCGTGTGCATTAGGTGTACAGCAAGCAGCCGCCCTGGGTCATTGATGATGACTGTGTGTACGCGATACCAGGGTAGTCCCATCGACTACGCTCCTCCTCGAATATTATGACTTTTTGCAAGGCCATACCGAACCTCACTGGACTGGGTGCAGTCTCAGCAGATTTTCAGCAGGGATGCATTTCTTTCAAGTCTATGTGATATCAGACCACCCCTTGTGGATCCCTGCGATCGGTCCGAAGATGCAATCAACTGGGATTTATGGGGGCTACTGATAATTTGACCATCAAAAAGTTCTAAAAAGAAAATGTATAAAGAAGTGTAACCAGTGTGAATCCCAAATGCAAGGAAGTTTGGACCGACGTAACCTAGCCGGGGACGGTGGGGGACTGATTTGACTGGGGGCGGCTCCTGACAAATTTACGATCGACCCCAATGGTCGTAACTTTATTTAACAAAATAACCGTCAAAAGTTACAATTAGTAACTAATCCTAGACAGGATTCAGTGGCTCTGAAAGGGCCCTGAAAGATTGCTCCGCTTCCGGACACCTTGATTAATCTGACTGTTTGGCAAATAGTCCCAGCAGGCATGAGGGTTTGGGGTGGACGGCGAAGCTAATCTCTCCACAGTAATTGAGGCACCGTTATGGAGGCCCCCTTCTGGGATCCGCTTCTGGGATGGGTTTGAGGACAACGAAATTTGTGATCACGATTGCGATGATCAGAAGTTCGATCGGGGGATTTGCAGACACGGCCTACCAGTCGCGGTGACTTACAGCGGTGACTTACAGATGGGTCCGCAACAGTCCTGGTCAATGCAGGCGAGTTGCTCCACCCTCGGCGGAGCAACTCCCTGTACCCAGTACATCTGCAAGATTCTGTAAGGCCATGGCACGGTCACAGTGATGCCATGGTAAATGTGGCCAAGGCGGGGTCGGGTCTGGCTGCCCCTGGGATGTCTTGGTGGGAGCGCACAGTGGATGGCAACGGGCAGAGGATGTGGCGGGATACCCGGAGGACCGACTTCCCTGCGTAGGGAGGGCTAGTTCCCGGATCTATCATGAGTCACTGGGCAGTTGCCAGCGCTGTTGTCACTACTGCTTGCGGGATTTCTTATGAGGATTCTCCTGTGAGGGTTTCCCTCGATTCAGTGTCGGTTAGGTAAGGACTTGTCATGCCTGTTGTTAAATTTGTCGGTGAAGAGGGTGAAGCCGCCCAAGAAATTAAGGTCGCTGCAGGGGATAACCTGCGCTTCAAGGCGATCGAGGCCGGGGTAGATCTCTACCGGTTCATGGACAAACTGATGAACTGTGGGGGCTATGGCCAATGTGGTACCTGCAAGATTGAAGTGGTGGAGGGGGCGAAAAATCTCTCGCCTCGCACTGCTGTGGAGGACCGTAAGCTGCGGCGTAAACCGGAAAACTACCGCTTGGCTTGCCAAGCTTTGGTCAATGGGCCGGTGACGGTACGGCCTAAACCCTAGCCTGACTCCACGGGTTTTGACTCCAGGACACCGCGATTAATCCCAATTTCGCGATTAATCCCAATATTGGGGAGACCACGCAAGGATCAGAGTGGGAGTTGGGCGGCAAAGCCGCCCAACTCTGCCAGCCGCCTAATTCATCCATCAAGGTTCTTCGCAAGGGCCATCCTAGGGCCGATCGCAGGGCAGGCGATCGGCCCAAAATCGTCCATGAGTTTTCTGGGCCGGGGATCGGCGTGGCGGATCAGGTGGTAACCTAGAGATGAAAATCAAGACCTCGTGATAAGGGTTAGATTAAATGGAAGTTAACGAACTAGGATTTGTCTCTAGCCTGCTGTTTGTACTTGTTCCCAGCCTTTTTCTGGTCATCCTGTACATTCAAACTAATAAGCAGGGAGCTTAAACGGTTTATTAAAACCCCTTAACAGGACCCAAGACCTGAGGGTACCTCGATGCATTGGAGTGGGCAGCAAAGCTGCCCACTCCAGATTCTTTCTTTTGTGTGGGCCATCTCCCCAAAATTTGGATCAATTGAGGTGCCCTTCACTGGTTTTATTCTCTGGGGCACTCGATTAATTGTGACGTGCGGCTTCGCCGCGCGTCACAAGCCTGATTTTGCCGTGGGTACTGCGGTGAAAATCTGCATTAATCGAGGTGCCCTTTACTGGGTTTATTCTCCGGTCAGTTTTGGGTCAATTTCTCACTTTCAAAAATGCTTTGAGCGCTGCGTAACTGGTCCAGACCGTTATGCAGCTTTTTTATGTTTGGGGCCAGTTGGATGGTTTGGGGCCAGTTGGATGCCTTGACTGGGTGCCTCGACTGATGAGCTTGGGTGGGTGTAGGACGGGCACTTGTGGATGGGGGCTGCGTCTTCGGGATTACGAACCTAGACCGTACCGCCATGACTGGGACGGAATGATTACACTACTGTCTATGGCGATCGCCGGGTTAATTGCCCAATTCCAAGCGATCAGCCGGGACGCTGGGCCCCCTGCATAGGAGGGGTTTCCTGCCTCGGGATCCTGGTCTGTTGCCCTAGACGGGTGTTTCGGTTCTGGGGTATGTGCGCTCTGTGTAGCGCGATCGCCCCGTTGTTTCAGAGGTTAGGGCACCTCGGCCATGCCAATTTTTGTCCTGTGCCCGACGTAAGAATCGGGGTTAGGTGAGGTGGCTCAACCGTCTCACCCCGTGGGTCGAGGTGCCTATTACTGGTTGTCTTACTGGTGTAGTTGAGTCTATGAGACCTTCTCGTTCAAACCGCCCACTGTTTCGGCCTTGGTCTGTGCGCCAACTGGTGAGCCACGGCTGTGCCCTGCTCTTCGGTGTGATTGCCACCATGAGCCTTGTTCATGCTCTGCCCACCCAGGCGGGAACCGTCACGGCCTTGAACCGGACCCCCGATGGGATGGGAGCGGGTCAGGAAACCCTGCTGGCTGCTGCGCCTGGAGTGCCCAGTAGCTTTGTGGCGGAAGCGGTCAAGCAAATTGGTCCGGCTGTGGTGCGCATCGACACCGAGCGAACCGTCACTCGGAACTATGATCCCTTCTTTGATGATCCCTTCTTCCGCCGCTTTTTTGGGGGGGATGACTTTATGCCTCGGATGCCCCGCGAACAGCTTCAGCGAGGCCAAGGCTCCGGCTTTATTGTCGATCGTGATGGTGTGGTCTTGACCAATGCCCACGTGGTCGATCAGGCCGATCGGGTTACGGTGACCCTCAAGAACGGCCAAGAGTACAACGGGGAAGTCCGAGGGGTTGATGCGGTGACGGATCTGGCGGTGGTCAAAATTGACCCCCAGGGGGCTAGTCTTCCCGTGGCCCAGCTGGGTAACTCCGATCGTGTGGAAGTGGGGGACTGGGCGATCGCCGTGGGCAATCCCCTGGGCCTCGATAATACGGTGACTTTGGGGATCGTTAGTACCCTGGGGCGGCCGAGTTCCGAAGTGGGGATTCCTGATAAGCGCCTGGACTTTATCCAAACCGATGCGGCGATCAATCCCGGTAATTCTGGTGGCCCCTTGGTGGATGCGCGGGGCGCGGTCATTGGGATTAATACGGCGATTCGAGCCGATGCCAATGGGATTGGGTTTGCGATTCCAATCAATAAGGCTAAGGAGATTGAAGGTCAGCTCCTGGCGACGGGGAAAGTGGCCCATCCCTACATCGGCATTCAGATGATCACCCTCGATCCGGAATCGGCCCGCAATAGCAATGAGGATCCCAATTCGCCGTTCCAGTTGCCGGAACTCAATGGCGTTTTAGTGATTCGGGTGATGCCGGATACGCCAGCGGAACGATCGGGGCTGCGCCGGGGAGATGTGATTACCGAAATTAACGGCCAAGCGATTACGAATGCGGGGCAACTGCAGCAAACCGTGGAGAAAAGTCAAGTGGGGGCGACCCTACGGCTGAAGGTTTACCGAGGTCAGCAGTCGCAACAGTTGACCGTGGTGACCGGGGAGCTGAACTCCTAGGTGCGAGCTGGGTTTGGTTCACGCTCCGACTGGTGATTAGAGCCGGGTCAGCCGCCACATCACGATGGCGGCTGCCCTGTCTGACAGAATCGTTAAATAAAGTTAATATAAAGAGTAGCCAAAGCTCACCCTGTCATAATCCTAAACACGGTTGTTACACAACTTCTTAAATTTGCAGCTTCTGAAGCCAGGGTTACAGGGTTTGCGTGAGGGCTTTCCTGAAATTGCCGCTTAATTTACAAAGCTTTGTAACTAAATTTTCAGAATTTTCGGCTGAACCCAGGGGACTGTCCCTGTTCGAGATCGGCCCCACCGGGCTGGACCCCAACCGTATGGCGACTCTGCTCGTTACGGTCCCTCAAGTTTTGACGAGTCTCGGCTAGGGCAGCAGACCTGCCCGTCCAGGGATCTCCTACCGCGAGGGGGGAGATGTCTCGATTCCGCTGCTTGCAACTGGGCGCTTGTCTTGGCTGCCGCATCGCGATCGATCGCGATCGGCTCTTTACAATGCTCTATTTTATGTCCCTCCACTCGTCCCGGGTGTTGCCTGGGAGTTTTTCGGAGGATGCCGCAAAAACCTTGCAAAGGCACTTTTACAAATCCTCAATATGAGAACACAGTTCACAGCTCTCCAAACCGTAGCTCTGTCGATCCATGATGAAGTTCTCCCGGTTGAGCATTATCTGCGTCAGCCCCAGCGCCTGATCCATGCGTTGATCGAGCCAAGCCGAGTGGAGCAGCTGAGCCCGTCTCTCTTTCGGTTTAAACTCAGCCCGTTGAAGTTTCTGATGCTGAAGATTCAGCCCACGGTTGATCTGGAAGTGTGGACCGACCCAGACCATACGCTCTGTTTGCGGTCGGTGGCAACGGAGCTGAGGGGACTAGAGGCGTTCAATTCGGCCTTTAATTTGGAACTGACGGGCTATTTGGCACCTCACCGTACGGGGAATACAACCCAGTTACGAGGACGGGCTGACCTGCTGGTACAGGTGGATTTGCCGCCGTCCTTGGTCTTTATGTCACGGACTTTGGTGCAGTCTACGGGAAATGCTCTGCTTAAAAGTATCCTGACGACCATGCGGCACCGGCTGGAACGGCAGCTTTGCCAGGATTATTACACCTGGGCGAAGGCCCAGGGGAACTCATCGCAGCCTAAAACTAGTGCGGTGGCCCTGGGGAAAGTTGCCCTCAGCAGCTAAGATTCGCAATTGGGTGGTGGTGGCGTGTTCTGGAGTGCGGTGCTGAGGGGTCTTGTGTGCGGCTCGGCGTGACTTGTTCGTTTACCGTGCCCTAGGGCGCGTCATCAAGTCACTGGAGAACTCTTGCGATATTCAGAGTTACACGCCCGCTCCAGTGGTAGGAGCTAGGGGCTGTATCCCTGACGCTGAGGGCATTTTAGGGTTAAACGATGACAGCCCTTAGCCTTCGCTTATTTCAACAAACAGGCCGGTGTAACAAGCTGGCCCACCCCTGCCATGACCGTTTTTATCCGTCCTAATGCCATGAGGTTGTTGCTGTGAATCTACCCTCTTTTATTTGGCTGTGGCGGATTGCAGCATGGTCCATGGGGCTAACGGTCACCCTATATTTCCTATTGTTGCTGGCTGGAGTTGGGCTGCGTTGGCAACGATCGCGACAGACACAGCAGACTGCCATCCCATCTCCCGACCCAGACACGGCTTTAGACCCGGAGCCTGCGCCCAGTCATGCCCAAGATCTGGAGTCTGTTGTGGGTTCTTCAGATGGTCCCAAGCGATCGGCGGATGCGGATCCAGAGACCAGCACTGATCCAGATTTAGTCTCGGATCTAGCGCCAATCCCTAGCCTGGAAGCCTCTCCAGTGGTTTTGGCCGCCTCACACCGAACCCCCCGTGCAACGGCACCTCTAGATTCAGACTCAGACCCAAGTCCCGAGCCAGAGTCAGATTCAAAATCAAAGCCAGAGCCAGAGCTAAATTTCAGGCAAAACCGTGTTCTCTCTGCCGCCCTGACAGACTTTTTAGAGAACTGGACCGGCCTGCGATCGATCCATCTTGTTCTGGGAATTGCGCTTGTGTTGCTGGTGCTGACCCTACTCTCTATTGGCATTGTTGGCACCCTGGGCCACTTTGGGAACCTGGGCCATTCTCCCCATTTGCCCATGGGTCTTACCGTGGTGGTTCTCACCTTGGCTTCGGCTTGGTCCGCCAGTCGTATTAGTCCCGATCGGCCCTGGGCCCGATCCCTACATCTGTCTCTGAATGCGGGGTTAGGACTGGCTTTGGCTCTGGTGTCCTGGACAGGTTGGGTTGTTGTTCAGAAGTATTTGCCTTAGAGGATGTTTGGAAACCTAAGAAAGTTTTCCCTGACCCCCCTTGACAAGGGGGATGGCCTCTTTTTCCCCCTTCAAAAGGGAAATTGAGGGGGATTCGGCAAGGGCCTACGGCCCTTAGCCGCAGTTTCCAAACATCCCCTTAGATCCGCTTAGATCCGCGTACAGCCCACTCACTACAGCATTGGGCATCTCGATTAGTCCAAATTTTCGTCCTATGACCCACGTCAGCATCAGGGCCGTGGTGGGCAGCTTTGCCGCCCACCACGGTGAATCGAGGTGTTCTATTGTTTGTCATGGGTGCCTCGATTAATCCAAATTTTGGGCGATGGCCCCCGCAAAAATCAGAATTTGGGTTGGGCGACGAAGCCGCCCAACCCCATTAATCGAGATACCCTAAGGCTGTTTGCGTTCCGTAAAAGAGGGGAGTTGCCCCGCCGAAGGCGAGGCAATTTTCTGCACAAGACGCATCCGGGCATAAGACGCATCGGAGTTCTAGACGTATTGGGAAGATTGGGGTAAGTGGCCTGGAACCTGTCTAGGCAGTGCGTCCTGCGCAGCGGGGAATGTCTGGTATCCTGCCGAGCCAACCGGTCTGTTGCTATAGTTTCTTGGATCCCAGTCCTTCAAATCCTCGTCCTATGGATCCCAGTTCCTCGCCTCGTCCCTTTGCCTCCGATGCCTCGGCCTCTGACAGTGTGGTTTCCGATGGTTTGGCTTCCGATGCTGCCGCTGTTGGGTTTATGGGGCGTTGTTTGGAACTGGCTCGGCGGGCTGCGGGCCAGACGGCTCCAAATCCGATGGTGGGATCGGTGGTGGTGCAGGGGAGTGAAATTGTCGGGGAAGGGTTCCATCCGGGTGCCGGTCAGCCCCATGCGGAGGTTTTTGCGTTGAATGCGGCGGGCGATCGAGCCCGAGGTGCAACGGTGTACGTGAGTTTAGAACCCTGCAATCACCATGGTCGCACGCCCCCCTGTACGGAAGCGCTCATTGGGGCAGGGGTAGCCAAGGTGGTGGTGGGGATGGTAGATCCGGATCCTCGGGTGTCGGGGACCGGGATTGAGCGGCTGCGCCAGCAGGGAATTGAGGTGGTGGTGGGGGTGGAAGAAGAGGCGTGTCGGCGCTTGAACGAGGCGTTTATCCATCGGGTAACCCAGGGTCGGCCCTGGGGGATTTTGAAATATGCCATGACTTTGGACGGCAAAATTGCCAGTACCACGGGCCATAGTGCCTGGGTGACGGCTCCGCCAGCACGGGCGATGGTCCATCATCTCCGATCGACCTGTGATGCGGTGATTGTGGGGGGGAATACGGTGCGTCGGGACAATCCCCGGCTGACGACCCATGGTGTCACGGTCCACCAGCCGCTGCGGGTTGTGATGAGTCGATCGCTGGATTTGCCGGCGGTGGTCCATGTGTGGGATGTGACGATGGCACCGACCCTGGTGTTTACGGAGGTGGGTGCAAATGTTGAGTTGCAAGGGTGGCTGCGCGATCGAGGGGTTGAGGTGGTGGAACTGGGGGATGTGACTCCCGAGGCGGTGATGGACGAGCTGCAGCGTCGGGGATTGTTGGCGGTGTTGTGGGAATGTGGTGGGACGTTGGGGGCGGCGGCGATCGCGGCGGGGGCCGTGCAAAAGGTGTGGGCGTTTGTGGCTCCCAAGTTAGTGGGGGGGCGGCTTGCCCCGGGGCCCGTGGGTGATCTGGGAATTACGCAGATGGATCGAGCGTTACCGTTGCGGGCCGTGCAGTGGCGATCGATCGGGGAGGACTTGCTGCTGGAGGGATATCTTGATCCGGTGTGATCGGGCCATAAATGGGTTTGTTGGGCCATGGTGAGGCTAGGAATTTCTGCCCAGTGGTAGATCCCTCCCCAGATAGGTCTCGGTATACCTTCAGG
>JAYKIB010000160.1:0-5374 GCA_035285005.1 Prochlorothrix sp. | reverse complement strand
ACTTTGGTAATTACCTTGGAACCTAAGGGTTACGTCTTTTATTGGGGGGGGCGGGTTCCGCCGCCCACCACAACCCTGATTCTTGAGTGGGTTACCCGGCGGAAATTCTAATTTTTCGAGGTACCCTAGCTTAGGGCACCTCGATTAATTGGGTTGGGCGGCGAAGCCGCCCAACCCAAACCCTGATTCTTGCGTGGGTCACTGGTCGAAAACTTTGATTAATCGAGGTGCCCATTAGACGATTGTATATTGAGGAAACTCTGTGGGGCACCTCGATTAATACAGATTTTCACCGCAGTACCCACGGCAAAATCAGGGTTGTGGCAGGTGGCGAAGCCGCCTGCCACAATTAATCGAGGTGCCCTTAAGATGTCCAGATTCAAGCTGTCCAGTTTTATCCCAGCAGAATCTTTTGGGTTCAACAAAAAACCTAAATCCCTGATTGACTGACAAAGGTAGGGCAAATCCAGGCATAGAGAGCGGGTCAGGAAACCTGACCCCTGGGATCCCAAACCTCTGGTAGGGGCACGAAAACCGCGCCCAATGCCGTATTTTTTGTCCGTCAACTCGCCTCAATACTCGTTCCTTTATCCCCCCTCTGTCGCCGGCACCCAATCAGAGTTCAACACCATCGATTGCCAGCCTCAAGCATCGAAGTGCCCTTAAATCCAAATCTGGATTTAGATTTCTGGTATTTGTCAAGTCAAGTTTACAAAAATATACCTATCTTGAGGCAACCCGATAGCCCTATTTTTTAGATCAAACGTTCTATATTTTGGATGAAGTCAAGCCAGCTCAAAGCAATCTGGGGATCCCAACTTTGACAAAATCAAGGTCAAAGTTGCAGTTCACCGCCGGATCGATCGGACCCGATCGGCCCTGATCTCTGCCCCCACCCAACCCCCATTTTGCTCTCCCCTGGGACCGCTTAAATCCCCCCCAGTGGCATCCATCTCGCTTCCCCGATCTAGAGGAAATTGAGCCCCCGATCGTCCACCGATCGATCCCATTTAACCCGCCCGATCCCCGATCAACTATTGAGAATAGAGTCAATAAGCCTGTGGAAAACTCGCCATTTTCTGTGGAAAACCTGTGGAAAACTCTGTGGAAAACTAGACCCCTCCTGTGGAAAAATACACTAAGTATAAATACTCTGTGGAAAAAAGAGGGGGGTTTTTCCACAACCCCCCCTAAAGTTTTCCACAAGTTTTCCACAGGCTCTAACGTCTGAAACCCTTACAGAGTAAGGAGTTTAAAAACTTTTCCACAGTTTCCACAGGCCCTATTACTACTATAAGATTTTAAAATTTTAAAAATATTAGTAATAGATAGATGAACGACTTGCTCGAAAAATTTTGAGCTGTTCAGAACTAGAATCCGTGAGCTCCAGAACCAGCCTTCCAGGGAGCAAATTTAAGCTGGTGTAGTGAGTCCCGATCGACCCTACCCACCAGGCCGATTCGTACCGCAGGTCAGAATTGATTGATTGCTTCAACTGACCCTACATCCCCCAACCCTCCTAAGGAACTCAGGCCCCACAATAGAACATTTGATCTAATTTTAATTGAACATCAACGTCACAGCTCAATTCTACTGGGGATAATTTAAAAGCAGCTTTATAGCAACAAAAGATAAGAAATAAAAATATAGCTAACAGAGATATTGTTAGTTTTTATGTACTACTAAAGTCTCGGTCCAGGTTAGGGGATTAGGGTTGGCGAGGGTTGGCGATCGATCGGTTGGCTGTTCCCAGGCCGATCGCCCTAACGTATTCCACAGGCACCTGTGGAAACTGGGGAATACGAGACCGCAACCGAAGCGAGAAGCGAGATGAGTTTGAGCCTGGAGGGGGCAGCTGGAAAAGCAGGTCAGAATCCGGGGAAACTTTGGGAGTAATTTCGGGGTTAATTCGGGGTTGTTTTGCCTTGACAAGCGGGGTCAGAGTGCTAAGATTCTCAAGCCGACCCAATGAGCGATTTTGATTCCAGCTGGCCCAAACTTATTTCAACTGCTTGCCCAAAGCTGCTCGCCCCAAACTTCGCCCTGTCCGGATTCCCAGCCCAAAGCCCGAAGCCTTTAGTCCGCCCGACCCACGCTCCAGCCCACGCTGCCCGACCTGAAATTTCCCCCGGAAAAATTTCCCCCTGCGCAATCCTCCCGCCTGAAAACTTTTTCCTGCCTAGGCCAGCTTGCGTTGGCCAGCGTTGAGACCCCCTCGCCCGATCCCTCCTCCCCCTGCCATGAAACTGGGTTGTACTCAAACCGATCTCAGCTTTAACCTGTCCCTCGTGAGCCGTGCGGTGCCGTCGCGACCCACTGGGCACCCGATTCTTGCCAATGTGCTTCTGACCGCCGACGCCGGGACTCAGCGCGTGAGTCTCACCGCCTTTGATCTCAGTCTCGGGATCCAAACCTCCTTTCCGGCCCAGGTGGAGGCCAGCGGTGCCATTACCCTGCCGGCCCGTCTGCTCAACGACATCGTCACTAAACTGCCCTCCCAAACCCACATCACCCTGGAGAAAGACGAGCAGGAAGCCCAGGTGAGTCTGGTGTCCAGCTCCGGGCATTACCAGGTGCGGGGCATGGGGGCAGAGGAATATCCAGAATTGCCCCTAGTGGAGTCCGGTGAGGCAATTCAACTGCCGGGTCCAGCATTGGCAGAGGGATTGCGGGGGACGCTGTTTGCCACCAGTGGCGACGAGACCAAGCAGGTGCTCACGGGGGTACATCTGACGGTGCGGCGGGATGGGCTGGAGTTTGCGTCCACGGATGGACACCGGCTAGCGGTGGTTCAAACGGATAATGCGGCGGCGGAAGAACCCAGCGGTAGTGGCGAGTTTGAGGTGACGGTGCCCGCCCGTGCGTTGCGGGATTTGGAGCGGTTACTAGCCTCTTCCACGGAGGATGACACGATCGCGCTCTACTTCGACCAGGGCCAAACGGTCTTTCAGTGGGGGGATCAGTACCTCACCAGCCGCACGCTGGATGGTCAATATCCCAACTATCGCCAGCTGATTCCCCAGCAGTTTGAGCGCCAAATGACCGTCGATCGCAAGGCCCTGCAGTCGGCCCTCGATCGCATTGCGGTGTTGGCAGACCAGAAAAATAATGTGGTGAAGCTGCAACTGGACGCGGCCCAGCAGCAGGTGCTGCTCTCGGTGGAGGCCCAGGATGTGGGTAGTGGTCAGGAGGCGGTGGAGGCGCAAATTTCCGGAGATAGCCTGGAAATTGCCTTTAATGTTAAGTATTTGATGGATGGCCTCAAGGCGATGGTGTCGCCGGAAATCCAGATGCAGCTCAACAGTGCCACGAGTCCGGTGGTGCTCACGCCCCTGGGGGCAACCAAAATGACCTATTTGGTCATGCCGGTGCAAATTCGTAATTAATGCTATTCACGTCTCAGCATGCCATTCACGTCCCAGGATCGGGCAACCCCGCCGGCAACCCCGTTTGAAATTTGCCGATCGACCCAACGCCAGCGGGTCAGTGATGGGGTCATGGGATCCCCGGTGGATGCCTGGTCTGCCCCCTATCGGCTGCTGTTGGTGTGGCCCCAGTTGGGGGACTTTGACAGTTTGGAGTATGCCTGGTGGATCCAGCGGGAGCGGGAGCACCTGGAGCAGCAGGGCGTTTCAGTGCGGGCGGTGGCGATCGGCGATCGATCGGCGGGGCAGCGTTTCTGTGCCTACACGGGCTTTTCTGCAGCGGATTTATGGGTGGACCCCCTTGGGGATCTGCACCGGGCTTTGGGGCTGTATCCGGGGCTGCAGTGGTCGGTTCCGGGGCTCAATCCACGGCAGCGAGCCATGGCCAATTTACTGTTGATGTGTGCGGGGGTGGGCAGTCCCGGTACCTTGCGGGAGGTGTTTCGGGGCTATCTGGGCGATCGCCAGGCCCCCCAACTGATTGGGGATGGGGAAACGGTGGAGGCGAAGCCTTTACCGCCTATTCAGGGTGAATTTTTCCGCTTTGCTGGGGGCAAGGGCTTCCAACGGCCCTTTGAGCTGGCAACCTTGCGTTTACGAAATATGGTGGAGGCACTGGGCCATTGGTCCACCTATGTGCCAGAGGGAAGTCGGGTGACGCAGCGGGGGGGGACGTTTGTGTTTGGTCCCACAGGGGCGCTGTGCTATGAGTATCGCGATCGGGGGTTGTTGGGATTTTCGGCAACCATGGCGCGACCGCTGACGTTTTTGGAAGTGCTATCGGAGGCGGATCAAGATATCGATGGTAGCGACTGTTGAGGGCTAAGAGGAGGTTTGGACACTGCGGCCAAGGGCCGTAGGCCCTTGCCGAATCCCCCTCGGTCCCCCTTTTGAAGGGGGAATTAAAGGCTATCCCCTCCCCTTTCAAGGGGGTAGGGGGGATTCCCTTAGGTTTTCAAACCTCCTCTTAGGGGGCACCTCGACTCATTGGGGGAATTGGGTTACGCGGCGAAGCCGCGCAACCCAATTAATCGTCCCCTTCACCGTTTGCAGGCACCTAGGTGCCCTAGGCATAGGAATGTGGACGTCGGGCACCTCGAAAAATTCCAATTTTTGCCCAGTGACCTACGTCAGAATCAGGGTTCTGGGAGGCGGCTGCGCCGCCTCCCACAATTCATCGAAGTACCCCGTAATCGATCGCAGTGATCGACAGGTTGGGGAGAAAGCTGTGGATATTGTGGAAAAAGAAAGGAAATCTAAGTTAGTAATCGAAAATATTGGGGTATTGCAGTAAATCCAGCTCAACAAACGTGGGTAGACACTCAAAACAAGATTGAGCCAGTTCCCAACGCCCTTCCCGTTGTAGCATTTCCTTCAGCTTCGCCTGGACTGGAATTAAATAGCGCACATCATTGGCCGCATAGCTAAGTTGCTGCAGGGAAAGATTACCCACGTTGCCCCAGTCCGAGCTTTGGGCTGACTTATCCAGTTCCACCTGCATAATTTCGTTCACCACTTCCTTAAGACCGTGGCGCGGTGAGTAAGTCCGAGCGAGCCTACTGGCAATTTTCGTACAAAATACTGGATTTACCGTGATTCCCAGGTTATGACGCAAGGTGGCTAAGTCAAAGCGGGCAAAGTGGAAGAGTTTGAGAATTTGGGGGCTTTCCAGCAGCTGCTGTAGACGGGGAGCGCTGGTTTGGCCCAGTTCAATGCGGAGGGCCGTCACAAACCCCTGGGGGTCGCAGATTTGGACCAGACAGAGTCGATCGCGGTGGGGAATTAGGCCCATGGTTTCCGTGTCCAGGGCTAGGGTGGAAGCCGTGAGGTAGCGGTTCAGGTCGCCTTCGGTTAAATCCCGATCGCGAACCTGGAAGGAGTCAGTTTCCATAGCGTTAGAGTCAGTGGTTGCAAGGGTCTGGGACAGGGACTGGGGGAGGTGCTGGGGG
>JAYKIB010000159.1:0-8956 GCA_035285005.1 Prochlorothrix sp. | reverse complement strand
TTTTAGGGATGCGTTTTAGGACGGCTCGGGTCGGGGGGCTGGGGACCACCAACCGGTTCGTGGAACAGCTTGCCGATAGTACCCTGGGCACTTCAAGGGGGGTATCTCACTTGGGCGAGTCTGGCCCCCTATGCCCTCCGGGCAGGCGAAGCCAACGACTGCGCTCAGGGCACCGCCCGTTCGACTGCGCTCAGGACATTGCTTCTCCCAGCCGGGAGAAGGGGAATAGGATTAAAGTCCCTCTCCCTCTTTGGGAGAGGGATTTAGGGTGAGGGCCTCCAAAACGGGATGAACCCACCTCAATGAATTGGGTTCATGGGCACCTCGATGAATTGTGGAGGGCGGCGAAGCCGCCCAACCCAACCCTGATTCCTACGTGGATCAAAGGACAAAAACTTGGATTTTTCGAGGTACTCTTTACAAACAAGAGGAACTAAGGGAAATTCTGCTGGGATATACCCAGCCTTGCCAAAACCCTAGGGCGTGTCATCAATTAGCGATAGAAACCTGGCGGTATCAGAGTTACACGCCCGCCCCAGTGGTATGAGCTAGGGGCTGTATCCCTGATTCTGAGGGCACTCTGGGATTAAATGATGACAGCCCCTAGCCGCCCGATTCATAGGCACCAAAATACACCCCACCGCAGGTGGGATAGATCCAGCCGCACCGAAGCACCACTCGCCCTAATTCATGCTGAGACAGTTACTTCGCTATGGCAAAACCATCGCCCAAGCGGCCTTTCGTCACCCGATCGTGGGCGTCACCCTGATTCCCGTCTTGGAAGACGGATCGATCGTGCTGGTACAACGGGTAGACGATGGACGGTGGAGCCTACCGGGCGGGTTTGTGGACTGGGGAGAAACCCTCCCACAGGCCGCAGCGCGAGAGCTACGGGAAGAAACAGGATTGACCCTAGTAGCCGTGGGTCGCCTAGTCGGAGTCTACTCAGATCCCGATCGAGATCCTCGGGTTCACTCCATTAGCATTGCCTTGGAAGTACGGGCTGAGGGAACCTGTGGAGTGCAGGACACCCTGGAAATTTCTGCGGCCACCGCCTTCGCCCCCGATCGACTACCCCCACCCCCCCTCAGCCACGATCACAGCCGCCAACTCCAGGACTACCTCACCCAAACGACTCGGGTTGCCTAGGGCGTGCCATCCATTCACTGTAGGGCACCTCGATTCATGGGGTTGCGCGGCGAAGCCGCCCAACCCAACCCTAATTCTGCCGTGGGTACTGCAAAGTGGGTCAAATCCAGGCACAGAGGAGGGGCCAGGAAATCTACCCCCTAGGATCCAAACGTCAGGTAGGGGGGCGGTTTTCGCGCCCAATGCAGGATTTTTTGTCAGTCAACTCGGGGGTTAAATCATGACAGCCCCTAGGGAGGTCCGAAGTGGGAGAGTCCGTAATAGTGCCCTAGGGGATCCCTTCGTAGGGACCGAGAAAGGTGGGTTCCGGTTGCAACAAATGAAGCTCAGCCAACGCCTTGACCCCCGCCAACACCTCCCGCAGCAGCATCCTGCGCATCGTGACATCGCTGTAGCGGCCCCAATCCGGTGTTCCCAGGCCCACCACAGTGACCCCAAGCGCACGACAGGTATAAACATTCCGGGCAAGGTGAAAATCCTGGGTCACCACAACCCCCTCCGTCATCCCAAAAATCTCCCTGGCCCGATAGCAGCTCTCATAGGTGCTAAATCCGGCATAGTCGAGGGTAATATCCCCCGGCACAACCCCCCACTGCTCGGCGTAAGTCGCCATGGTGATGACCTCATCGTAGTATTGGCTGCCGTTATCCCCACTCATGAGCAGCTTTTGGACCTGGCCCCTGTGGTAAAGCTCAATAGCCGCATCAAGACGATCGGCCAACATGGGGGTGGGGGTACCGTCGGCCCACACCCCTGCACCCAAGACCAAAGCCACCCGTGTCGGTACAATCGCCTGGGGATCGCGGTAGCGGTGCGATCGGGTCATACCCTGGAGGTAGACATAACTGAACAGGGGAGTGCCCAGGAGCAGAGCCATCCCGCCCCAAAAAAGCGATCGTCCAAGAACCATAGAGTACCTCGATGAATGGGATTGGACGGCGACGCCCTCGCCCAACCTAACCCTGATTACGACGGGAGCACCTCAAAAACCGAGATTTTTCACGGTGCCCCGGTGCCCCATCGTGTCCCAAGCTGGCTCACCGTCTGAGTTCGGTTTTGCTCACTGGATTTTCCAACGGTTTCCTTGCTACCCTGGAGTGCAAGTGAACGAGAGGTAATGGCCGTGAACCAAGATTTCTACACCAATCCAGATTTCTTTACGCCTCACGAGCAAGATTCCCTAGCCCAGTACGTTCAGAACCTCCATCCCGAGATCGTAAGCCAGCTCTCGAAGCCCCAGTCTCAGGACGTTATTCGAGTGATGGAGCAGAATATTTCCGGCTTGTTGGGAAATCTGCCTTCCGAGCATTTTGATATGGCAATCACCACAAGTAAAGAGAATCTCGGTCGGTTATTGGCTTCTGCCATGATTAGCGGTTACTTCCTCCGGAATGCGGAGCTAAGACATTCTTTTGAGTCTTCCATGGCAGGCATGGAAGAAGAATCCACCCCGGAACCGGAAGCTTAGGGCGCTTGTCCCCTAGCTCCAAGTCCCTAAACGCAGGATCCTAACCCAGGAGCACCTCAAAAACCCCTTGAGAGCACCCCCAATCCAGGGTATTGCCCCCTCGCTCCGCGAGGGGGCAATTTTTTGCCACCAATCACCGGCGATCGAGGTCTCTGACACTCTTGTCTCCTACACCCTGATCTCCTGCACATACAGATCCCGTGGCGTGCGTTGGGCAGAGCCATAACGCACCGCAACCTTAGGCTGTGACCCTTCTACCATAGGATTCCGGGAAGGTAATCAGTCCCACAACATCATCTCCAGCACCTCGATTAATGGCGGCGCGCGGCTTCGCCGCGCAACCCAACCTTGATTCTGCCGTGGGTACTGCGGTGAGCATCTGTATTAATCGAGGTGTCCACAACATCGTCTCCGGTACCTCGATTAGTGGTGGTGGGCGGCTGCGCCGCCCACACCCCTGGTTCTGATGTGGAGAGTGACCAAAAAAGGTTCCCCCGCGTATCGGGGGAACCCTTTTTATAATCTGAACTCACCCTAACTCAACCCATCGTCTGCGACTTCAGCTCGGGCACCTCGATTAATAGTGGCAGGCGGCGAAGCCGCCTGCCACAACCCCATTCTGCCCTGGGCACTGCGGTAAAAATCTAAATTTCTCGAGGTGCACGCTCTGTGATTTCAGCGCTGTGATTTAGCGCTACGATTCCAGGTCTACGATTCCAGTTCAAGAAGACGTTGAACCCGATCGGCAGTGGAGGGGTGTGTTGAAAAGAAGCGAGCCAACATCTTCCGGGACGGAACATTAATAATCAGCAGGGGTGCAAAAGCAGGATTCGCATCCAGGGGCAGCTGCTGGGAACCCGCCTCCAGCCGTTGGAGAGCATTGGCCAGAGCCCGAGGATTCCCCGTCAGCCGAGCCGCCCCCGCATCAGCCGCAAACTCACGGGTGCGGGACAAGCCCAACTGAATTACCGTGGCAGCCACAGGCGCAACAATCACCCCCACCAGGGCAACCAGTGGATTCGGGCCATCGTCATCCCGACTACTCCCCATAAACCAGAAAGCCATCTGAGCCAGCCAGGAAATCGCACCGGCCACCGTAGCCGCAACAGCCTGGGTTAGGGTGTCGCGATTATAGATATGACTCAGCTCGTGGGCAATCACAGCTTCCAACTCCTCGGGCGGCAACAGGTTGATGATGCCCTGGGTCACAGCCACCGCTGCATGCTCCGGGTCGCGTCCCGTCGCGAAGGCATTGGCCGCATTACTCGGCACAAGATAGATTTGGGGCATGGGCATTTGGCCCCGATCGGCCAGCTTCGCCACCATACTGTGAATTTGGGGGGCATCCTGGGCACTAAGGGGCTGGGCATGGTAAGCCGCAAGGGCAATTTTGTCAGAGTAGAACCAAGACCCCAGGTTCATTACCGCCGCAAAGCCCACTCCCAGAAGAGCTCCACTGGATCCGCCTAAACTGTAGCTGAGGCTGACCAGAAGGCCACTGAGTAAGCCCAACAGGGCAACGGTTTTGATCTGATTCATAAGAGTTGATATCTCCTTCTAGATCGGCTTGGGGGCAGCGAAACCCCTAAACTGGGGCTGGGGCTACTCCCGCACTGAATTGTGTCATGGGCGGGAGTAGCCTTGAATCGAGGTGCCCTTATGCTGATATGAAATTTTCTCTCTCCCATTGTAGAGAGGATGCCAAGGCTGCGCTTTTTCGGCTCAGGTACGGCTCTCAGGTGTGGTAAAGGAGAGGCAGGAACATTAGGTTGCGGTATCCATACAGGGCACCTCGCTTAATGGGGTTGGGCGGCTTCGCCGCCCAACCCAAACCCTGATTCTTGCGTAGGCTGTCTCCCAAAAAGTTGGATTACTCGAGGTGCCCTAAGCTTTGCCTATCAGAGGGTGTACCCCTTATACTCATTGGCACTTCTCAATCGATTCAGTAGATTCAGTGCCGCTCACTCCAGGACACTTCGATTAATTGTGACGCGCGGCGAAGCCGCGCGTCACACCCCTGATTCTGCCGTGGGTACTGCGGTGAAAATCTGTATTAATCGGGGTGCCCTCCAATGAGCCAAGGTGCTCTTTACTGACCGCATGATGATGGCCACAGACCGGCAAGCACTTCGAGTCAGGGTAGCGGTCTGCTTCGTCGCCCACCACAACTCTGATTCTGCCGTGGGCACGGGATAAACACTTGGATTTTTCGAGCTGACCCAGTGTGTTACAGGGAATTGCATTGTCCAGGTCTACCATTCGCCAGAGGGTCGCAATAGGGTAATTGTCATCCATCGTGCATGATTGGGAAACAATCCGTGGGTTAGTCCCCACTCGCTCTGGTTTTTCAGGTTCTATTACTTATGACTCCGAAAGCTCTGCACTACACCATTGATACAGCGCAAAACGGACAACAGATTCTCCTACGGATTTGGGAACCTGCGCCTAGTAGCCGTAAGCCTTATCTGTACCAGTTGAACTATAAGTTGGCTTCGGAGGAAGCAGCACGCCAAGTTTTAAACCAGCATCTCGCGCTGATGGGAGGGGATCTCCTCAGTACAAGTCAGCCGCTACAGGCTGAGGGAGAGTTTTCGATCGCCGAGGAACCCACGATCGCCCTGTCTTTGAGTTCATAAAATGCGCCATCGCAACAACCCCCTGGTTAACCAGGGGTCCCCGTCAGAGTCGAGGTTGGCCAGCGAAGCCTCTAGCCCATGAATCGTGATGCCCAAGCGAAAGAACTGCGGTAAGTCAGTACAGATAATAGCGCTGTCCACATCTGGCAACACTATCCATGTCTGGCACACTGTCCAGGTCTGGCAACACTGTCCGCACATTGGAGAGAACCTTCCAGAGAGCCACCGCCTTTCCCCACGGGTGCCAGGGTATAGCTTTGCTACAGTAATATTCTGTCAGATTCCCCGCGATAACTACGGACCGGTCCCGTGAAGACTGTTAAGGAGTGGCTCCCCTAAAATTCCCTGGACAACCAGCAGGAAAACCACCACCCAGCTTCTTCATCGTCGATCGCAAGCGCTCGGATTCCACCGATCGCGCCCCCTATTCACCCCTTGATCCCCATTCCTATGCACGACTATCGCTACAGCTTCGATCGAGAGTTCCACTCCACCGCAGAAATTAGCTTTTATCATCGCGACACAGGTACCAGTCAAGGATTCGAGCTGCCCGGTGCCCGCCCCCACTACAGCCCCGATCGACCCGGTCAGGTCAACCATATTCGCTTGGATCTCAGCCTTGACCTAGCAGCCTGCACCTGTGAAGGCACCTGCACAATCCGCCTCACCCCAGTGCGCAGCGGCCTAGAAAGCCTCAGCCTGGATGCCGTGAACCAGACGATCCAAGCCGTCTCGATCGCCGGCGTGGCCCAGCACTTTGACTACGACGGCGAAAAGCTTGAAATTAGCCTGGACAGGCCCACCCAGCGCGGCCAAGTCCTGGAGGTGGTCATTACCTACCGTCTCGATCAACCCCAACGGGGTCTCTACTTCATCCAACCCACCCCCGACTATCCCCAAAAACCCGTCCAAGCCTGGACCCAAGGCGAAGATGAGGACTCTCGCTACTGGTTTCCCTGCCTTGACTATCCGGGACAGTTAGCCACCTCAGAAATTCGAGTTTCGGTGCCGGCGGACTTTATGGCCGTATCCAACGGGGAACTGATCGAAACCCTAACCCAGGGCGATCGCAAAATTTACCACTGGTCCCAAACCCAGGTTCATCCCACCTACCTCATGACCCTAGCCGTCGGTCGCTTTGTGGAGTTACAGGATACCTGGCGCGATCGGCCCATTACCTACTACGTGGAAGCGGGCCGTGAAGAGGATGCCCGCCGGAGCATGGGAAAAACCCCAGAAATGGTGGAATTTTTCAGCCATTGCTTTGGCTACGCCTATCCTTTCCCCAAATATGCCCAGGTTTGCGTTGACGACTTCATCTTTGGGGGGATGGAAAATACCTCGACCACCTTACTGACCGATCGCTGCTTACTAGACGAGCGGGCAATGTTGGACAACCTGCGATCGGAAACCTTGGTCGCCCATGAGTTAGCCCACCAGTGGTTCGGGGACTTACTGGTGATTCGCCACTGGTCCCATGCATGGCTGAAGGAAGGGATGGCGACCTATGCCGAGACCCTATGGATTAATGAAGCCTATGGCCCTAAAGCAGCAGCCTACTACCAGCTCAACACCTTACGGAGCTATCTAGAGGAGGACCGATCCCGCTACCGTCGCCCCATCGTCACCCATGTGTACCGGGAGCCGATCGAACTATACGATCGCCACCTCTACGAGAAAGGGGGCTGTGTCTACCATCTCTTGCGTCATATTTTGGGAGAGGAGGCGTTTTGGGATTCAATTCACACTTTTGTCCAAGATAACGCCCACAAAACCGTAGAAACCGTGGATCTGTTACGGGCGATCGAAAAAGCTACGGGTCGCAATCTCCTGTCTATTTTTGACCAGTATGTATTCCGAGGGGGGCATCCGGATTATAAGGTGAGCTATAGCTGGGATAAGGAGAGCAAACTGGCAAAAGTCACCGTTAAACAAACCCAAGCCAAGCCAGAGAACCAGGGGAAAGACTTATTTGACCTCCGGGTCGATATTGCCTTGGGTTGGGGGGGAGATACCCCAGGTCAATCAGGCTCCCAAACGCCGCGCCTCCAAACCTTCACCGTCCGCATCCACGAAGCTGAGCAAAGCTTCTATTTCCCGCTGGATACGAAGCCGGAATTTATCAGTTTCGATCCCGGTAACGCCATCCCCAAAACCGTCACCCTGGAGTATCCCCTCCCTCTCCTCAAGGCGCAACTGGCCCTCGACCCGGATCCGGTCTCGCGTATTCTGGCGGCAGAAGCTATCGCGAAGCGGGGAGGGCTAGAGGCTGTCAAAATCCTGGAAACAGCCCTCAAAACCCAGCCCTTCTGGGGAGTACGGCGGGAAGTGGCCCGGTGCCTCGGTCGTACAAAGCTGAACCAAGCCCAAACTGCTTTAATCGGGGGGTTAGAGGACAGTAATCCCTGGGTTCGATCGGCGGTGGTCTCAGCCCTAGGCCGCTTCAAAACCCTGGAAGCCTACCAGGCCATCTACGATGTGGCCGCTGTGGGGGATGCCAGCTACGGCACGGAGGCCAACGCCATTGCGACCCTGGCCACCTTTGCCGACACGCCACTCACCGCTTCCCGTAGCGGTGAAGCCCAGGAAGTGGGCACCAAAGATGCGGAAATTCTAGAGTTACTGCGATCGATCCTGGAAAAGCGGGCCGGTTGGAACGAAGCGGTTCGATCGGGGGCCATGCGAGGTCTCAGTCAGCTTAAAACCCAGCCCGAAGCCCTGGAACTAGTGTTAGCCTACACGGTTCCAGGCATCCCCCAAGCCCTGCGCCTGACGGCAATTCGTGCCCTGGGTGCCATCTCCACGGGCCAGAAACCTCGTGCCGTGGAGCGGATCCTAGAACGACTAGAGGATTTGGGCCAGGAAGAGTTTTTCTTGACCCAAATGGCGGTGATTGGTGCCCTACGGCAAATGGAAACACCAGCGGCGATCGGCCTGCTGTCGGCCCTGATTGATCAAACCCTAGATGGTCGATCGAAGCGATCGGCCGAGGAGGCGATTAAGGCAGTTGAGGGTCGTTTAGGCGATCGGAAGGCAATGAAGGGCCTACAGGATGAGGTGAAGCAGCTCAAGCAGCATAATCAGGAGCTCCGGAGCCGTTTAGAGGCGCTAGAGGCCAAAAGCGGCACAGATCCAGCCGGGAGCATAGTCTAGGGGACATCTGAACCATAGGAGTCTGGACCATAGGAGTCTGGACCATAGGAATCTGGACCACGGAGTTAAGTGCCTCGTGGAGTTAGGTACCCCACGAGATAGAGTTCGGGCACCTCGATGAATCCAACTTTTTGGGAGACAGCCCACGCAAGAATCAGGGTTTGGGTTGGGCGGCTTCGCCGCCCAACCCAATTAATCGAGGTGTCCAGACTTTAACCGTATTCCCCTTCTCCTAGCTTGGGAGAAGGGGCTAGGGGATGAGGGCCACATCCGCCACAGTGAGATGATCCCTCCATTGGGTGCATCTCAGGGGATGTTTGAAAACTTCGGCTAAGGGCCGTAGGCCCTTAGCCGAATCCCCCTCAGTCCCCCTTTTGAAGAGGGGGAAGAAGAGGCCGCCCCCCCTTGTAAAGGGGGGGATTCTCTTAGGTTTCCAAACATCCTCTCAGGGGTACATCTCAGGAGTGCAGTTCACTGTTACCGATGGATAGAACGACTATCGCCCAGGGCCTGTGTCTAGTCACAAATTTGATACTGGGCGCGGGTGGAC
>JAYKIB010000158.1:0-9961 GCA_035285005.1 Prochlorothrix sp. | reverse complement strand
GGCGGCGAAGCCGCCCACCACAACCCTAATTCTGCCGTGGGCACTGCGGTGAGAATCTGTATTAATCGAGGTGCCCTTGTGTGGGTCATCTCCCAAGGATTGGGAGGATATCGAATTAGCTGCTACCCAAATGTTATTTGGAGTTTGATCCATAGTGCACCAAGACTATACTTTGAGCCTCAGCAGCACCGAGCTCAATCAGCTTCTCAAAGTTTGCTATGACCAGCATGTGCTCAGCGATGCAACGGTTATTACTCTGATTACCAAGATCAATGCGGTACTGCTAACCCAGGGCGCGATGCGTAATATGCCGGGAGCCAACCATCACCCAAAAGTCGATTGGGGAGCTCTGGAAACCGAGGCGGCGGATATCTACTACCGTCAACGGCACGATAAGGGCATCAGTACAGCCAATGGCCCCGATCAGGCAGCGGTCAGTGAGGCTTCTGTGATTGCCTCATCCACGGCAGAATTAACCCTCGCCCACAGCACACCCTGGGACGGCATGACCGCAGACAACTTCTCCGCCGCCTCAGGACAGCCTAGCAACAGCTTTATTCCCGACTCCTTTCTGGGTCACATTGCTCGCTCCCTGGAGACGATGGCCAACTACTTTGCCCAACAAAATCCCCTGGGATTTAGGGAGGAGGCCTTACATCGGGTGATCTACTGTGACGGAGCTGCTGGATCCACTTGGTACTACCGGGACAATAGGACCCAACAGCCCGTTTTGATCCCCACCCCGGTTTTGACCTGTAAGGCCCAGCATCTGGAGTTTGTCCAGCAGGGAGACCTGTGGAAACTCCGCCTGTATGTCCAAGCCGATCGACTCTATTGCCTGGAAGCTGACTATAACAGTACCTTTAGCAAGGCGTTACTGCTCGCCCTGGCCAGCTTAGAGAAACACCAACTGCAACGTCCTCTTTCGCTGGAGGTGCTTTCCCTCAGTGGTTCCGACACTCTCACCTGTCGTGTCTATAGCCGGGGGGGCCAGGTGATGCACCATTTTGGACCTAATCCCCCATGGCGCGATGTGGCCCGTCAGGCCATTACGAATGTGGAGGCGGCAACCCAGGAGGTAAAGACCGCGAGCGGTCCCCTATCAGCCTAGACCCGTGGGCTTAACTCTGTGGGCTTAACCCTGTTGGGGGATTCTGCAAGGGCCTACGGCACTTGGCTGGGGTCTTCAAACATCTTCCCAGCCTCATGTGCTGCAGATAGATCCAGTGGGGTGTGCGTGGGACGATCGCCATCATGGCCCCAAATCGTCATGGCCCCAAATCGTTCATTACGCTCCCAACAATCAACCTACGGTGTAGACCACCGATCGATCGCGGCCTGGGCCGCCGCATAATTCGCCATACCGGGGGGCACCAGTTCCGCCGCCGCGATCGCATCCCAATATTGACCTGCTGCTGCCCGTTCCTCGGCCAGGGTCAGAATTGCATTACTCCATTCCCCCATCAGACGCTGGGCCTCAAAGAAGTAGACCTCACCTTCGGGAATCTGTCGCAACAGCGCGATCGCCTGACTGTGGGACGAGGCAGAGGTGGGATCGAGCATCAGTTGGGCCTCTTCCAGGAGCAGAATATTGGCCTCTTTTTGACGTTTGAGTTCCTGCCAGTAGGTGATTGCTTGTTGTGCTTCGGCCCCCAATCGACCATCCCGAGGTACCAGGGCCACCGCACCGATCGCCCCCTGGTAATCACCACGCTGGGCACGACCCACCGCCATATCAAAAATAGTTTGGCTCCAGCGGGTAATGTCCGCCTGGGCCTCGTCATAGAAGGGTTGGCCCGGTTGAATTTGGCGAGCTTGGGCGATCGCGTCACTGAACTGGGAGGCTTGGTTTCCCCGAATTAGGGTGCGGGCAGTTTGGAGAATTTTTTGGTTCCGTACCTGGAGACGCGCCTGGGACTGGTTGGGGTTCTCTGGGTGTGTGTCAGGGGCATGTGTGGCGGCAGATACTGTATCGGTGTCAGGAGAAGGAGCGGCAGCGGAGCCAGCGTCGGAGGATTGCGCTTGAATTTGGGATGGATCCAGGAATGGTCCCAGCAGTGGCTTTTGGGATTGATCCGGGGAAGAGGCTGGGGACGAATCCGAGGGGGTGGAGTTCGAGGGTACTGGTGGCAATTGCTCCGTCGATCGATCGGCCAAAGTATCCGGTAACTGGGCCACCGTGGTATCCGCCTGGGCCGAAAGGCTAGCCGTGGAGCCATTCTGGGGCAGAGGCGCGTTGATCTGGGGGATGAGGGACTGGGAATAGAACGCCTCCAGATCCGGGCTAGGGGTGGGGGATGGACTCGGGCCCAGGGTTGAAGTGGACTGGGACTGTGGGCTGATGAGGAAAGCTTGGAACCACTGGGGGGCAACCGCTTGCAGGCCCAGGGGAATGAGCCCTAGGCCCACCATCACCCAGAGCCAGGGGGGGAGAGACCAGCCGCGCAGGAGGGGGAAGGGACGAGATGGGGCGGGAGATGCTGTGGGGTGGAGACCGGAGGTGGCCGCCGGATCCAGAGGAGCCGGCGATCGGGTGGAGGATGCTGACGGGGATTGAGCGGGGGGGGCAGAAGACCGGAGCGGCTGGGCAGAATCCACCCGGGGGCTGATGGGACTTGGGAGGGGGGAAGGGGCATCGAGGACGAGGGGCGTGGCGGTAAGGGGAATCGAGCGGTCGGTAGGGTCAGGGTGCCCTAGGGGAATTGGGGAGGACGGGGCAGCGGGGGAAGCCGGGGGGGAAACCGGAGCGTCAGGTTCAGGTGTAATGCTAGGGTAGAGGGCAAAATGCCGAGATCCGACTAAATTAGCTCGTTGCAGGGGCTTCCAGTGGTGATCACACAGTTCTGGAAGCCGTTCCTGGAGATAATCATCCAGAGCGCCCAGGGTTTGGCAGCCGTGGAGTTGTAACCCTTCCAAAAGGGCGGTGGTGAACAGTCCCTGACGCCGATCGGTGGTTTCATGGGAGAACTGGTCCGCCTGGGCCGAGAGTAGGGTCGCAATGCCAAATTGCTGGGCCAGTTGGCTGGTGTGCTGTCCCGGTAGGGTCGAGGACTGGACTCCCTGGCTGCGGTTCATGTCCAGCATGAGCCAGACTTTCGGGGTGGCGGCCCCATGGATGAGATGGAGCAACGATCGTACTGCGATACCGGTTTCCGGGATGCGATCGGGCCGACCATCCCAGGGCATCAGGTAATCTTCTCCCTGATAGCAAAGACCATGGCCACTGAAAAAGACCCAGAGCACATCATTGGCCTGCAATTGCTCATTGCAGATCCATTGCACCCAGGCCAGCAGGGTTTCCCGCTGGGGAAAGGTGGATTGCTGCCCGATGCGGGGGGCTGTTTCCGCCAGGAGGATCACCTGGTTCGCCGGGATCGATCGCTGCTCAGTCAAAAATCGATGCAGGGCTTCCGCATCCTGTTGTGCGTATTGTAGGGGTTGGAAAAACTGGTATTGATTAATCCCGATCGTGATAGCCCAATGCTTGCCCATGGGGTGCCCCCTATGTCGTCTGGTTTGTCGTCTGGTTGATAGCGGTTATGAGTTGCATGGGCCATAGGGTCAAGATGGATTCCACCTTTGGTGGGACCCACCTAGCCTCACCCAAGCGCCAGCCGCTACAGCGTGCGCCCGGTTTAGCTGGCCACCCGGTTTAGTCGAGTGAACGAGGTTGCGATCGCGGGGGGCTAGGGTCAGTCTTGCCTTTCCCTCGCGGGAACCCTTGCAGGAAAATGTAGCGTCATGATAGCCCCTTGTTGAGTTTTGACAACCCCCCCATGATCGAACCCAACTCCACGCCCCTAGAGGCCAATTCCTCGGGCCCATCTACCTCCAGTCCCTCTTTTCGATCGTCCCTGGCAAAGGGGTTTGGCGATCGCACCGATCGCACCTGGTCCCATCTCCATGAAGTGTACGACCAGGATCCCGTCAGTGGAGCCTTTATTCTAGATGTGGCCCTCGGCCACTACAGCGATATTTTCAACGCCTGGGACTACTCCCCTTTCCGGCGGAGGGACTTGAACCCGGAGCTTCGATCGTTTTTGGCCACCTGTTCTTCGGATATTCCCCTGCGCTATCCCTTGGCGCTTCGGTTCTGCGTCCTGGAGGAATACCGCAGTCTCCCGGAGGAGCAGGCGATTCAACGGGGGCTTAAAAGTCACTATGGACTCACCAGCCGCACCCTGCGCCAGGAGTTAGGGGTAATTCAACGGAAGTCCGTGGTTTTCCTGGTGCTAGGGTTGCTCATTCTAGGGATTTCTATCCAGCTTGAGCCGACGGAAACCCCGGTGATGGTCATGGAAACCCTGGCCCAGGGGCTGTCGGTGGGGGGCTGGGTATTCCTGTGGGAAGGATTTACGGCGCTGACCCTGGGCAGTAGCGATCTTCGGGAACGCCTCCGGATCCAGGAGCGCTTCTTAAACGCGATCGTGCTCTTTCGCTACGGATCCGATGATATCGGTCTGCACCCTGATTAATCTTCATTTCCCGAGGTGCTCAAGGGGGCACCTCAGGGAATTGGGTTGCATGGGGCGGGAAACTTGGTTTTTTTGAGGTGCCCAAAAGAGGCTCAGTGGATTCTGGGAAAGCGTTGTTAGGAAGTGTAGTAGGTTCTCGGATGCTGTTTTAAGCAGCTCTCAGTACGCTAAGTGAATAAATCTCGCAAAAAATTATCTTTATGGCGTCTAATACTGGTTGTGCTGGATATATCTTGCCAGAATAGCGAAATATTTTAATCCCTGCGCCTGAAAAAGCTGATCACTGTTGTGCTGACCAGCCTCACGTCTTAAGCTCACCCTCTGATACAGAATAATGACGAAGGAAGACTGTACGCTGAACCTGAACCCACTGGAACTGAACCAGCTTCTCAAAATCTGCTATGAGCAACAGGCAGTTACAGACGAGACCGCCATTAACCTGATCGCAAAAATCAACGAAGCACTTCTGGCCCAAGATGCTATGCACAACGCACTGGGTGGGGATCAGTACCTCGTTCATGACATGGAATCCATCAGGATCCAAGCCGAGTCTGATTACCATAATCAACGTCATCACAGTAGCCCCAGCCCGTCTCCCTCAGCCTTAGTCCGCCCCAACGGCCCTCCCCGGTCTACTGCGCCCCCTGGCGGTGAGAGGAGTAGTCAACACATGACCCGGATTGTTCGATCCCTGGAGACCATATCCGCCTACTTTTCCCAGCAAAATTCCCTAGGATTTAGTGATGAAGTACTGCACCAGGTCATTTATTGTGATGGGGTCGAAGGATCCACTTGGTACTACCGGGATAGCAAAGACCAACAGCCCGTTTTGATCCCAACACCGGTTTTAGTCTGTAGGGCCCAGCATCTAGAATTTGTGCATTGCAGGGATCTGTGGAAACTCCGGTTTTATGTCCGGGCCGATCGACCCTATTGTCTGGAAGCCGACTACAGTAGCGCTTTTAGTAAAGCTCTATTACTAGCCCTAGCTAGCTTGGAAGTCCAGCAATTACATTCCCCGCTTTCTTTAGAGGTGGTGCCCTTCCAGGGTCCAGGTAACGTCACCTGTCGGGTCTATAGCCAGGGTATTCAGGTTATGCATCACTTTGGTCCCAATCCCCCCTGGCGTGATGTGGCCCGTCAAGCGATCGCTAAGGTGGAACAGGCCGCTCAAACCGATCGAGAAGTTTTCAACTAGGGGCTGTCATCATATAAGCCTAGACTGCCCTCAGAGTCAGGGATACAACCCCTAGCTCCTACAGCTGGGGCAGGCGTGTAACTCTGGTATCGCAAGGTTTCTACAGTTATTTCCACAGGGCACCTTGATTAATTGGGTTGCGCGGCTTCGCCGCCCAACCCAACCCTGATTCTGCCGTGGGTACTGCGGTGAAAATTTGAATGAATCGAGATGCCCCCCAGGGGGCTGCGGAGACGGTCTCCTTGGGTGACGATCTCCAGTGTTCAGCCGCGACATTGGGACCAGGTAAAGCCAGAAATTCCCCGCTGTGCCGCGAATTCACGACCCAAATGGGTCCAGAACAACCGAGCGATGATTCAGAGTGGCCAATCTAGCCAAGGTCAGATACACTGAGGTGCAAACTTTCCAAGCGGATATCCAATGGACCGTAGATAGGGAGAGGCGACGTGGTTTACACACAATACCCAACTGAAACAAGCCCCCCCCCTGCGGGGCCACCGCATCACGCAACAGGGCACCCAGCGCCCCAATTTCCGCAACAATTCCCCCAGCCTCCCTTACAGCGGCCTGTGACCGCCCAATCCCCAATTTCTCCCTCCCTAGCGTCGCCACCTTCTTCCTATGCTGCGGGAGGATACGCCCATGGTTCTGACTCGGGCGTTGCGGCTGGGGCCTACCCGAGTGCGCCTCCCCCCCAGTCCTCTTACCTCATGGATCCCAGTCTTCTCCGCGCCGCTCGGCATCTCTATCGCCAGTTTTATGAAGTCCACCCGGATGTGGTCGATCGGCCCATGGGTATTGCCATCAATCGCTACAACTACCGAGGCAAACTCATCTTCGGCAAACGTCCTATCCTCCTCCCCCAGGAATGTTTGATTCCCCTGGAGCAAATCCAGTCAGAGTTAGTCTAGGTTGCCTTGATTTATGGGTGGGGGGGCGAAGCCGCCCCCACCAAGCCCTGATGTTTGCGTGGCCGATCGTCCACGCCTATTGGGGCACTTCGATTAATTGGGTTGGGCGGCGCAGCCGCCCAACCCAAACCCTGATTTTTGCGTGGGTTGTCTTCCAAAAACTCGGATTAATCGAGGTGCCCATTGATTAATCTAGGTGTCCTCTAGTTTTTGTCCTAGGTAACGTCGTGTTTTGGACCGCTAGCGCCCTGGCCTTCCTCCTCGGGGCCTGTATTGGTAGTTTTCTCAATGTGGTGGTGTACCGGATTCCGGCGGGCGAATCCTTGATCTTTCCACCCTCCCACTGCCCCCGCTGTCACCATCGCCTTGGCCCCACAGAGAACGTACCGATCGTGGGCTGGCTGTGGCTGCGGGGGCGCTGTCGCCATTGCCACACCGCGATCGCACTCCGTTATCCCCTCGTGGAAACAGCTACGGCTCTCCTGTTTTGGGTCATCTTTGCCCTCTTCCAGTTTTCCAGCTACACCCTAGGCTATTGGCTGTTTGCCGCTTGGCTCCTGGCCCTCGCCTTGATTGATTGGGACACCATGACCCTACCGGGGGCGCTGACTCGATCGGGATTGATCCTGGGCTTGTTCTTCCAAGCTGGCTTGGGCTGGTTGGCCCTGGGCACGGTGAGCGGCATCATTCAGGGCTTTATGGGGGGGGCGATCGGTGCAGTGGTGGGGATTTGGTTACTGGAGTTACCTGGTAAGGGGGTGAGCCTGTGGCTGGGGAAAGAAGCCTTGGGCAGTGGGGATCCCCATTTAGCGGCCATGATGGGGGCATGGCTGGGCTGGCTAGGGCTGGTGTTGGCGATTTTTCTAGCAGCCTTGACGGGGACGATCGCCGTGATGGGACTGCAACTGCTGGGTCGTCTTGATCGACAGCAGAAATTTCCCTTTGGTCCCTTCCTGGCCCTGGGGGGACTGCTCAGTGCTTTGGTAGGGCCCCAACTCTGGACACTCTACTTTCACTGGCTTGGTCTATAGGGCACCTCGATTAATCGGGGTTCCCTACAACAGGAAAATTCGGCTAAGAATTGCACAGACAGCAGATTTTGACGCAGATTGATGGGAAGAGTTGCCAAGGGGAAGATCAGGGCTTACACTGCAGGCTAACTTGGAGCCGGACCCGCGATCGCTGTCAACGGACCCACCCGTTGTAACGTGAGTCCCAATCTCGTCGCCTGTCCCTTGCCCTTTGCTGACCCGCCCCTTGATTGACTGTGCCCTGCCCGAACTGCCCCTTGCCTGATCTTAAAGAACGCTATGCATCAATCCGAGTCCTTTTCTGATTCGCAGTTTGACTCGCACACGGAGTCTCGGCCTGAGGCCCAGTCCACGTCTCGGCTGGAATCCCAGTCGGTGCTGGGGTCGCCAACGGATCCCACCCCCACAGCCGCTACTGAGCCACCGGTCCAGGGTGCGCAGACCCAAGATACACAGGTCCAACGTGGGCAAGCCCAAGGTGTGCAAGCCCAAGGTGCGCAAGCCCAAGGTGCGGTGTATCCCGCCAGTGAGCGGAATTTTCGCCTAGAGTTGCAATCGGAGCAGCACTGGGACTTTCTACCCCGGCAGCGAGCCTGGGTTGAGGTGGATTTGGATGCTCTTGCCCATAATGTGCGGCAAATTCGAGGAATTTTGGCGGAAGGAACTGATTTACTGGCAGTGGTGAAGGCGGATGCCTACGGTCATGGGTCGATCGGGGTGGCCCAAACCGTGTTGCAAGCAGGGGCGACCTGGCTGGGTGTGGCGACGGTGACGGAGGGGATCGAACTGCGGCGGGCTGGCATTAATGCGCCGATCCTGCTGTTGGGGGCGGTTCACACGCCCACGGAAATTCAGGCGATCGCCCAGTGGCAAATCCAGCCCACCCTCTGTACCCCCAAGCAGGCGTTAATTTTCTCGGAGACGCTGGAGGGCGGCGAAGGGCGGCGACCCGTGGGCGATCAACGTGCTCTGTCAGTGCATCTCAAGTTGGACACGGGGATGTCTCGGCTGGGGGCACCTTGGACGGAGGCTGTGGAGTTTGTTCAGTGGGTGCAGCGGTTGCCCCATCTCAAGATTGCCAGTATTTATTCCCACTTTGCCACGGCGGATGAGTTGGATCAGACGATGCTCTGGGAGCAGAAACGCCGGTTTGATCAGGCCGTGGCGGAGTTGCAAGCCCTGGGTATTTGTCCTAGTCGGCTGCATTTATCTAATTCTGCGGCGACCTTACTAGACCCCGGTCTCCATTACGATATGGTGCGGGTGGGGCTGTTGCTCTATGGTCTCTACCCTGCGCCCCATTTGCAGGATCAGGCCTTTACGCCGCTGGACTTGCGGCCCGTGCTCCAGCTGAAGGCGCGGGTCACCCAGGTGAAGACGATCGCGGCGGGGATGGGGGTGAGTTATGGTTACCGGTTTGTGGCCCAGAAGGAGACGCGGGTGGCGACGGTGGCGATCGGCTATGCGGATGGGGTGCCTCGGCTTTTGTCGAACCGGATGCAAGGTTTATTGCGGGGGCAGACGGTGCCTCAGGTGGGGTCGGTGACGATGGATCAGTTGATGCTGGATGTGTCGGGGGTGGATTTGGTGGAGCCGGGGGATGTGGTGACGTTGTTGGGTCGATCGGGTTCGGCCAGGATTGGAGCAGAGGATTGGGCCGGGACGATCGGGACGATTCCCTGGGAGATCCTGTGTGGGTTTAAGCACCGGTTACCTCGGGTTGCGGTTCGATCGGCCACATCCCTAGAAAGGCAGGTGTCTTAGGGGATGTTTGGAAACCTAAGAAAATCCCCCCTACCCCCTCCTTTTTTTGAAGGGACGACCTCTTCTTCCCCCTTCAAAAGGGGGACTGAGGGGGATTCGGCAAGGGCCTACGGCCCTTGACCAAAGTTTCCAAACATCCTCTGAACAGGGGAACAAGAGGGCACCTCGAAAAATCCAAGTTCTTGCCCCGTGACCCAGGTAAGAATCAGAGTTGGGTTGCGCGGCTGCGCCGCGCAACCCCATTAATCGAGGTGCCCAAGGGGAACAACTAATTCACATCACCTGAGGGGGGTAGGTTATCGGGGTCTACTCCCAGCGAACGGAGATAGTCGTTGAGTCGTTGTGTTTGTTGTTGTTCCGCTTCCAGCGCTTGTTGTGTGGAGTCAGCCCGCAGCTTTTCTTGCTCAGCCCGTTGTCGTTCCGTGTCCAGCGCCCGTTCTAATTCATCAGCCCGCTGCCGTTCGCGTTCCGTGCGTCGTTGCGCCCGCAGCAGCTCCTCCCGCGTCACCTCAGGGATGCCATGGACGTTACCATCCGCGTCAAACCACACCAGGAGTTCCTGCTCAATGCCCCAGCAATCAT
>JAYKIB010000157.1:0-7111 GCA_035285005.1 Prochlorothrix sp. | reverse complement strand
TCATCCCAATATTGGGGAGAGAGCCCATGCAAGAGTGAGGGAGTTGAGGGGGGGGCGAAGCCGCCGCAGTGCCCACGGCAGAATCAGGGTTGGGTTAGGCGGCTTCGCCGCCTAACCCAATTAATCGCGGTGCCCTCTAATGCCAGGACACCCATTTGGGGTGAGGGTCTTTCAGCCTATGTCGGGCGTGTCATCAATTTTTTGCCTTACGGTGCTCTTTCCAGGACCGGCGCTGGGACTGGCTCCAGCTCCGGCTCCGGAGCAGTGGGTTTAGGCACCACTTTGACTGGGACCGTAAACGATCGCACCAGGACAACCGCAGCGATCGCCGTCAGCACAACCAACAAACCAAAATTCAGAGACTTTGAGGACTCCATAAGTCAAAGGGAGATGAGAATTGCGTCACCCCTGTCCCCTAGGCTTGGGTAGCGAAGCCGCCTAACCCACTTAAACCGCCTAACCCGCCTGACCCAATGTGTCGAGGTCGCCAAGGAAGTCGGGGAATATCTCGATCGAAGCGGAGCACCGCGATGAATTATGGCGATCGGCGTAGCCGATCGCCATAACCTCGATTTTTACGTGGATCACAGGACGAACATAAGGGATCTACAGTGAATGGATGACACCCCTAGGCAGGTCGATCGTCAATCACCCGATCGATCAATCCATACTCCATCGCCTCCGCCGCAGACAAGAAATAGTCGCGATCGGTATCCTTCTCAATCCGCGCCAGGGTTTGGCCCGTGCGATCCGCCAGGATTTCATTCAACTGATGCTTAATGCGAATGATTTCCTTCGCCTCGATCTCAATATCCGTGGCCTGTCGCCGTCCGGTCCCACCCAGCGGCTGGTGGATCATGATCCGGGAGTGGGGTAGGGCAACCCGCTTCCCCTTGGTGCCAGCAGCCAACAGAAACGCACCCATCGAAGCCGCCAAACCAACACAAATGGTCACCACCTCCGACTTGATGTACTGCATCGTGTCGTAGATTGCCATCCCTGCGGTGACAGAACCACCGGGGGAGTTGATATAGAGATAAATGGGTTTGTTGTTATCTTCCGAGTCCAGGTAGAGCAAAAACGCCACAATCCGGTTTGCTAAGCCATCGGTGACTTCCTGGCCCAGAAAAATGATGCGCTCCTGGCTGAGGCGCGTATAAATATCAATCCACCGCTCATAGGGACTTCCGGGCAAGCGATAGGGAACACTGGGGACACCAATAGGCATGGGTTTATCTCGTGGGGGTTGAAATCAGGTTTACATCAAATCAGAAACAGTTGGGCACCTCGAAAAATCCAAATTTTTAGGAAGTGGCCCAGGGAGGGATTAGGGGTAGCTGGGGCGGCGGCGCTGTCCGGCCCGGTGAATCGGGGCACCCCGTCGGGGGCGGAGTTGCGGGTTAACTCCGGTTGATTCACTCCAATTCGAGCCGCACCGGTGTGCTCCAGGCCGACCTGGTGTGCTCCAGGCCGACATTCGGCAGGGCTTGGGTAGGGCTTTGCGCGGCCCGTCCGGTCCTAGCCAATGCCTCGACCGACGGGCAGGGGAGCCGGGAGATCCTTCGTGCTTTCCAGCACCCGATCGATCAGACCATACTCCTTGGCATGGGCCGGAGTCATATACAACATCCGATCGGTATCCTTGGCGATCGTCTCGGGATCCTGGCCCGTATTGCGGGCCAGGATTTCCAGCGTTGCCCGCTTATTCTCCAGCACTTCCTTGGCCCGGATCTGAATATCAGTGGCCTGTCCCTGGGCACCCGTGCGGGGCTGGTTGAGGACGATCGTGGCATGGGGTAAGCTGGCGCGGCAACCCTTCGTCCCCGCCGACAGAATCATAGCCGCCGTGCCCATCGCTTGGCCGATACAAATGGTATGGACCGGAGGACGGATATAACTAATCGTGTCACAGATCGCAAAGGCTTCCGTTTCTGCGCCGATCGCCGAGCCGTCATACCAAGACGTGCCAGTGGAATTGATATAGAAGAAAATCGGCTTCTCTGGATTGTCAAACTCCAAATACAGCAACTGGGCAATAATCAACTCCGTCACGTCAATGCCCAACTGCCGCTTAAAGTCATCGGAGGACACCAGGGGCAACCCCAGGTAGACAATCCGCTCCTTAAGCAGCAAAGATTCCAAGTCTGGCGGGGGAGTCCGGTAATAGGCTTCCCCACCAAAGGAAGCTTGGACAGCCTGAATCGGTCCATTCATAATCACTATCAGTGCCTACGGTTTGGCATTACATCGTATCGCTTGGGGGCATCTCTCTGGTACTGGGTTTCCCGCTTCCGGGTCGGTGTCAACCCGATCCCATGGGCTGGATCAGGATCGCCCCTTCCCTTGACAGAAGTAGGAATTGGAGGATGATGCTGTAACCATAGTAGAGCCTTGTCATGAAAGTTAGCCTGCAATACGCCCTGAGTGACCCCAAAGTGGCCCTCGGGCAGCCCAATCAGCGGCAACTGCTCACAACCCTGCGGGTGGAAACGGAACCGGAAGACACCTACCGCCCGCTCAACCTGGCGATCGTGGTCGATCGTAGCGCCTCCGTCGCCCCCGCCACCCTAATCGCGCTGAAACAGGCTCTACTGGCCCTCGCCGCCCAACTCACCCCCCAGGATCGCCTCACGCTGGTGACCTTTAACCACTGTGCTGAACTGCGGATCCGGCCCCAGCCCGACGATGCCACCGTGGACCACTGGCTGAACCTCCGGGAAGCCCTGCAGGAGATCGCTCCCCAGGGGGGAACCTGTCTCAATGAAGCCCTCCGCCTCGGCATCCGGGAGATGGTCCAACATCGGACCGATCGACTGTCCCAGGTCCTGTTGATTAGCGATGGCCGCAACGATCACGGCAGCAGCAGCATCTGCCTCCAATTAGCCCAGTTCTTAGCCCAGAACCAAATTGGCTTTCAGGTGATGGGGCTGGGGTTGAGCCATGATTCCCCCAACCTTCTGCAAGCCATGGTGGAGGTGGGCCAAGGCAGTCTCCAACGGGTGAACCAAACCCGCCAGCTCCAGGCCCTACTCAAGGACTACGTGAGCCAACTGCAAACCCTGCGCTGTTTAGAAACGGTGCTGTATTGGCTCCCGGAACCAGGTGTCAAACTGGCCCAGCATCAGCCCTGGACCCAAGTTGCGCCAGAAATCTGCGATTTAGATCCCGATTTGACCCAGCAGCGCCTTGCCCTGAACCTCGGCACCCTCGTCACCTATCGGCCTCGGGTCTTACTCACTAACCTTTACGTCACGTCCCCGGCCCCCGGTTCCCGGCCCTTGGCAAGAATGCAGGTCCACTATCGCCATCCCGTTACGAAAACGCTCCATCGATCGCCCCCCGTGCGCATCCAATATCGCGGGGTTCCTAACCACACGGCTACCCTGGCTCCGATCGTGCGCCCCCATCTCCTCAATTTAACCAAATATCGCCAAGTGGCCCTGGCGGAAGCCCGCTTGGAAGCTGGAGACCGGACCGGAGCGGCCCAAATGCTCTATGCAGCGGCGATCACGGCCCAGGAACTGGGTAATCTTGAGGTGGAGCAGGTGTTGGGACACCAGGCCGATCGACTGCGGAATGGGGCGCAACTGTCTGGCCAAGAACGCCATCTGCTGAGGATCCTGGCCCAGTCAGTCGTCTAAATCTTTGCGGTCTAATGGGCACCTCCATTAATTGTGGGGGGCGGCTTCGCCGCCCCCCACACAACCCTGATTCTTACCTAGGGCACTGCGGTCGAAATTTGAATTTTTCGAGGTGCCCGATAGGATAAAGGGAAGGGCAGCGGCGATTCGGTGCCTGAGGCACAGGAGTCAAAATACCTCCCGCGAGAGGTGGAGTAATCTCGCTTCACCCAAGCGATCGTCGCTCCATACAGCCCCACACATAGCCCTATACACAGACAGAAATCCATGTTTCTATTTGGCCTTGGTAAAAAACTAGAATTGCCCACTGCGGCGGAAGCCCTGCCCGGTCGCGACACCCCCATGCCCGTCCCCGAGGCCCATTTTGTCAATGGCAACCCCCTCAAGCCCCCCTTCCCCGCTGGTCTAGAACAGGCCATGTTTGGCTTAGGTTGCTTTTGGGGCGCAGAGCGTAAGTTCTGGCAACTGCCCGGTGTCTTCAGCACTGCGGTGGGGTATGCGGGCGGAATTACCCCCAATCCGCTGTATAAGGAAGTGTGCAGCGGCATGACGGGCCACAATGAGGTGGTGTTCGTGGTCTTCGATCCCCAACAGGTGTCCTACGAAACCCTACTCAAGACCTTCTGGGAAAGCCATAATCCCACCCAGGGGATGCGCCAGGGCAATGATGTGGGAACCCAGTATCGATCGGGGATCTACTGCTACTCTGAGCAGCAACGTCAACAGGCGGAAGCCTCGCTCCAGGTTTACCAAGCGGCGCTCACAACGGCGAAGCAGGGTACCATCACCACGGAAATCCTGGATGCGCCCCCCTTCTATTACGCCGAAGATTATCACCAGCAATATCTGGCCAAGAATCCCAATGGCTACTGTGGCCTGGGCGGGACGGGGGTTGCTTGCCCCGTGGGTCTAGAGGTTGCGTCCTAGGATAAATGGGGTTTGGGGACGGCGAGCCGTCCCCAAACCCTGATTCGGGCGTATGTCGTCCCTGACGTCCGTTCGATGCCCCTCACCCCCAGTCTCCTCCTGCCAAAATGGGCGAGGAAGGTTAACGATAGGGTACCTCGATTAATTGGGTTGGGCGGCTTCGCCGCCCAACCCAAACCCTACTTCTTGCGTGGGCTATCTCCCAAAAATTCGGATTAATCGAGGTGTCCAGTAGAATGCGGGGTTTAGCTCCTCTCCCTGGGGGAGAGGGGTTGGGGTGAGGGTCTCCCCAAGTATCTGTCGAACTCACGTTAATTGGGGGGGGGAGGGCTTGCAGCCCTCCCGTTCGGACACCAATCCTAAAAAAACTGCTCGATCGATCGCGAAGTCCTTCCCCGAGTGCTATCGTCCACCGGATAGAACGTTAGCGCGATCGTCCCACCCATGCCCTACTGTGCCATCCGAGGAGTCAACCATTACTACGAGTGGATCACCGCTGCGGGAGTGACAACCGGCACCCCACCCGACGCAGCCTATCGGCCCCAAAAACCCGTGATGGTCTTTATTCACGGTTGGGGCGGCTCCAGTCGCTACTGGCGCAGTACAGCCCAGGCCCAGGTTGCGGACTATGACTGCCTGCTCTACGACATGCGGGGCTTTGGCCGATCGACCACACCCGTTCTAGATCCCTCCGATCCCAACCCCTCCACTGCTAGCACCTCCCCCCCTAGCCCAGCCGCTTCTGCCGCCACTCCCCCGGATAGTGCGGCTGCCGATCGTCCCCACCCCTACCAACTGGAAGCCTACGTCGAAGACTTCCGGGATCTGTTAGATATTCTCAAGCTCGATCGCATCCACCTCAATGCCCACTCCCTCGGCGCATCCATGGCATTGTTATTTCTGAACTGCCACGCCGATCGGGTCGATCGGGCCATTCTCACCTGTAATGGGTTGCTGGAATATAACGCTTTAGCGTTTCGGTTGTTTCATATCTTTAGCCGCTACGTGGTCCTCTTTCGGCCCCGGTGGTTTTTGCAAGTTCCCCAACTCGATCGTGTCTTCATGTCCCGCTTTTTATCAAAACCGATTGCAGCGACGGAGCGACGGGCATTTTTAGAAGACTTTTTAGATGCAGATTTTGATGCTGCCTATGGCACTGCGGTCAAAACCGTCAGCCAAGAAATGGCTGAAGCGACTCCCCAGGAATACGCCCGCCTCACGGTTCCGACGCTCTTGGTTTCGGGTCAGTACGATCAAATTATTACCGCGCCCATGGGCAAAGCTGCCGCAGATCTCAATCCTCAAGTGACCTATCGCTGTGTCGCCGGAACAGGACATTTCCCCATGTTAGAAGATACGCCTACCTACTTAGAATACGTTCGGAACTTCCTAGGATCCTAAAGGGTACCTCGATTAATTGTGGTGGACGGCTTCGCCGTCCACCACAACCCTGATTCTTGAGTGGGTTACCCGGCGGAAATTCTAATTTTTCGAGGTACCCTAGCTTATATTAGGCAACTTAGTAACGATGGGATGTGGAGCACTCCAGATGAAAACAATGCTCTAAAAACTGGACTTGGTAACAACACCAAAAGTGATAGGGATTAATGATAAAAGGCTTCGTCTTATTAAACAGTGGCTGACTCAAATATTGCCAAAACGGAAACTTGAGCGGGTGGGTAGATTTCAACGGCTGCACATGGAACATAAGGAGACTCCAAAAGTTTCGAGAGGGCACCTCGAAAAATTAAACTTTCGATCGCAGTGCCCACGGCAGAACTAGGGTTATGGCAGGCAGCTTCGCCGCGTACCACAATTAATCGAGGTGCCCGAGACAGTTGCGGTTCAAGTGAGGTGGACAACTCGTAGAGTATTCCTATCCTAAATACACCTGTCCCTTGGCGATCGACTACGCAAGGATTTTTAAAACTTATGCCGGTTCTTTTTGCTAAAACTTAATAGGGCGGCACCGCGATGAATTGGAGTGGGCCACGCCCCTATCCATCCACACCCCTAATCCTTGCGTCGGTTAGTTCTAGCTGTTGCTCTGACACTTTGGATTGGCTGGGGTAGTGAAATGCCTGCGACACTGGGGGTTCACGTCCTCCGCCGGCCTCAACCGGTCAGTTTATTACGATGGCCAAGGTTTGGCGTTTTCCAGGATCCTCGGACTGTTACAGAGCGCAAAGAAAGACTGCAAAAGAATGGAAAACTTCCTAAAGTTTTTCCATGACTTTACAAAATTATGGCAGTGGGGCTCGGCGCAATGGCAATCATAAATTAACTGAGTAGCGCCGCAACCTAATGTGGTGTATCTCAATCTCACCCTGGCGAGGCTGCTCCCTAAGCCCCTTTTCTCAGAGGCACCTCGATTAATTGGGTTGGGCGGCGAGGGTGCATCTCACTTTGGCGATGAGTAAATTTACTCAATGAAGTTTAGACAGAAAAGGGAGAGTATGAAGATATCGTTAGCTCAACTCATCACATGGACGCTCAACACAAGGCTGAACTTCAACACCATCTGGATGCAATTGCCGCTCTCC
>JAYKIB010000156.1:0-11563 GCA_035285005.1 Prochlorothrix sp. | reverse complement strand
CGTTCCTGGGCGAACTGGTCCCGTTCCTGGGCGAACTGGTCCCGTTCCTGGGCGAACTGGTCCCGTTCCTGGGCGAACTCGATCGGATCCTTGAACTTTTCGCCATTGGGGTAAAACACCTCCAATTCTGCGCCCAGTTCAAAGCGGATACCGAGGGTCGGAGAGGTCCAGGGCAACTCCAGAGCCATCAATAATGTAAAGGTATCCTGGGGGGTGGCACGCACCAGTCCCATAAAGTCCTGGGTTTCGGGATTGTAGAAAAACGCTTCTAAAACCCCATATTGACCATAAAACTTTTGCTTTTCCAACATTTCTTTGATGGTGTTGCTGGGCGAGATAATCTCAAACACCACCTGGGGAGCCATGTCCTCCTCTTGCCATTGCTTATAGCTACCCCGATCGCCCGCCGGTCGGCCCAAAACCACCAGCGCATCCGGGGCGATCGACGGAACCGGCGGTTGGTCCACCTCCACGGGGTACCACAGTAAGTCCCCCGCGACGAAGGCAACTTGATCCTGGAGTAATCGCTGGAGGTTGCTGACTAGGCGCACAATCCAACGATATTGAAGCGTATTTTCAGCCATGGGTTGACCATCGGAGTCTGGATAGAGGGTTGCGGGATCGGGGGGTGAAGAGGGAGGCGCTTGGGCCGCAGCAGCGGTTGGGGCAGCATCCCCTGGGGCAGCGGGAGCAGCGGGAGCAGCGATGGGCGGAGCGGTTTGAACCATCAGGGGATCCTCTCTGATATCGCAAGGTTTCTACAGATGATAGATGACACGCCCTAGGGCTAGGGCGGCGAACGCTTCGGTGAGACTGGAGGGCACCTCGATTAATACAGATTTTCACCGCAGTACCCACGGCAGAATCAGGGTTGGGTTGGGCGGCTTCGCCGCCCAACCCAAAGAATCGAAGTGCCCTGGATAGACCCTGCTTCCAGCAGGGTCTATCTTGGCTGATTAACTGAAAAAAGTGGGTCAAATCCAGGCACAGAGGGCGGGCCAGAAAACCTGACCCCCACAATCCTAATCGTCTGGTCGGGGCACGGTTTTCGCGCCCAATGCAGAGTTTTTTGCAGTAGCCGTAACGCACCGAAGAGTCAGGCTTTAATGCGTTACACTATCGCTTCCCTGGAATGCCGTTAGGCTATACGCATCCTACGGGAATTTCCTTCAATCTACTTAAAACTCCAGTTGGAGATCAGCCATGAGTTGGGCGATCGTACTGGGGTCACCCTTACGATAGTAGCCCCCATTGAGATTGGCGATCGTCTCTAGGGCTGCCGGATCAAATTCCCCCTCCTGACCGTAACCCACCGTAAAAAAGGCAATGCGATCGTCACTGGAAAAGCCCGATTTCTGGAGTTCCTGGCCCAATTGCTCAAGATCAATGCTCGATCCAGAATCTGCACCATCCGTAAGCACCAACACCGCATTAATCGCCGTGGGATTGCGGTTCTGCTGGAGCCAGTTCCGGGCGGTCAGGACCGCATCATAGAGATAGGTTTCCCCATCGGCCTGGAGATTATTGATAAAGCTAAAGCCGCGATTTTGGCCTTCGGGTGTACTATCTACAAGCACCGGCTTCCGGATCAGGTTGTCAAAGTCGATTAAGGCAATTTGATCGCGATTTCCCAAACTCGTAATATAGTTCTGCAAGGTATTCTGAACTGACACCAGCTTATTCCCCTGGGCCATGGAACCGGAGGAGTCCACCACTACCACCACCTGGGAGGGACGCTTAGCCACCTGCTCCCAAGCCGCCAACATCACCTCCACCACCTCTGGGCTCGCAGAACGGTAGGAATCGTAGGTAGCTTGGGGATTAACCCCAAGTTCGGGGCTAAACTTCGGTCCTAGGGGGATACCGGAAACTCCGGGCCGTAAACCCAGATCGGTGGCGATCGTCTGGATCTCCGGTTGTTGCAGAAACTTCAGCACCTGTTCAGCGGCTTCCTGCTCTGGCGCACTGACCCAGGGGGCCTGGAAGAGGATACCGCGCATGTTGGAAGTATAGGTGGCGGGGGGATAAATTGCTCGGTAACGAGGCTGACCGGGTGGGAGAGTCAGGTTCGCCTCAATGACAAGGGATTCATAGACGGAGCCGATCGACGCCCAAAAGGGACCATTTTGAACCATGGATACGGCTAGGCTATGGGTTGAAGTACCATAGCGGGTGATTTTATCCTGAATCTGCCGAACCTCACCTTGGTACACCGGGATATCAGCCAGGGTGAGGGTTTCGGGTGGTTTCCCCGACACCGAGGCAAACTGGGCGATCAGGGTTTGGAGGCCTGAGTTGGAGCGGGTGGGAGCGGTGTGCACAAAGTGAATGGCCTGGGGAGGGCTGGCGGGATCGAGGTCCTGGTGCGTCTCGCTGGTCACAAGAGCTTGATAGAGATTGGGAGTCTTGGCAACACCGGGGGCCAAATTCTCCACGACCATAAAGACCATGGGACTGAAGGCCAACAAGGGCGCGTCGGTGACCGGTGGCACATAATTTTCACCGGGAAAGATTTGGCCCATCCGGTAGCGCAACTGCTCGTGATACACCTCCCCATCAAGGGAAATCAAGGTGGGAAGTTCCGGGGCATCTACCTCTAAAACGCCACTTTGAAGCTGTTGGACCGCATTCACAACGTTCTGGACTAAATCTCCGCTGCCTTGCTCACTGCAGCTGAGGTAGAATGCATCTCCGTTGGAGAGTTTGGGTTGGGTCGCATTAAACTGCTGGGCAGCTTGATCACAAAATTGCCCCAGGGCACTACCCACCTGAAACTTCAGTTCAAAACCACTGGGATTGGAGCGGCCAGCGCTTCCCCCTCCGCCACCCATTTGACCCTCAATTTGACTACAGGATCCCAAGAAAACAACAGTACCCAGCAGTACGGCTGGGGCAGCGGGCGATCGGAACAATCCCATGGCAACAAACCTCCAAAGTGAGAGGGAACGGGGGCAAACAAGTGAGTAGAGCAGAAGATGGGTAGAAAAAGGACGACGCAGCCGCCCTAATCCATGCGAGGCACCCTGGGGCTAGTGTAGCGGGTCGGGGGCTAGGACAATGGAAACCACGGTTCAGGAGCCACCAACCACCACCATGTAATGGAACACCTCAGAGGATGTTTGGAAACCTAAGGAAATCCCCCCTAACCCCCCTTTACAAGGGGGGGACAGCTTTTTCTTCCCCCTTCAAAAGGGGGACTGAGGGGGATTCGGCTCAGGGCCGTAGGCCCTGAGCCGAAGTTTTCAAACATCCTCTTAACCCCGCTTGATCAAGACAAGACAACATCCAAGCAGGACAGCCTCTGCTGCACCCGGCCCTCCCAAAGGCCCCAAAAAAAACAGCCCACTCTCAACATTATTAAGATTTGCAAAGTTGAAGCGAGGGTGATAGGGTCAGATCATACGGATTTGACTGAGATTCCGCCCCCTCATGAGGTTGTTGAATGATGCAAACCTTGGTTCGGCCTGAGCAAGCTCCCGCTCTCGATCCCGCCCTTTCTCGTCCGATCGCACCAACCTGCCCCCTCCCCCTCCGCATCGTTGCCCTGGGCGATAGCCTCGTTTACGGCTACGGCGATCCCGAAGGTGGCGGCTGGGTTGAGCGCCTGCGTCGCGCTTGGATGGACCCCAGCCAACCGGGCCATGCCCTCTACAATCTCGGCATTCGTGGCGATGGGGTGAACCAAGTCCTGCAACGGCTGGATGGGGAATTTCGCAACCGGGGCGAACTGCGCAACCGGATGCCCGATCGCATCGTGTTATCCGTCGGACTCAACGACTCCGCCCGTCTCGGCAAGCCCGATGGCCGCAACCTCACAGAACTGAGCGCCTTCCAGGCCGCCCTCGACACCCTCCTAGACCAAGCCCAAAGTTACTGTCCCGTCTGCTTTGTGGGCATGGTGCCCACGGACCCGGCTAAAATGCCGTTCCTCGACTGTCTTTACTACACCAGCCTCGATCAATATCGCTACAAAGAAGTGACCCGGCTGGCCTGCGATCGTCGTAATATTCCCTACCTCGACCTCTTCGATCGCTGGATCGCCCGAGGGGAAGACTGGTGGAAACCCCGACTCAGTAGTGACGGTCTCCATCCCAACAGCCTGGGCTATGAAGCTATTTTGAAGGATGTACAATCATGGGAGCCATTGCAACGGTTCTTGGGGTAGGCTGAAGCATTCGCCCAGCACACGATCACGCGATATTAACGATCACTAGGCCATGGGACTCGAGACACACCGGTTGTCCCGCCGATCGCATCACAACGCCAATCTGGGTGCATCTCACTTTGGCAAGTTTGGCCCTCATCCCCTAGCCCCTGCTCCCGGCCTGGGAGCAAGGGAATAGGAATAAAGTCCTTCTCCCAAAGCGTGAAAGGGATGTGGGGCGAGCGCTTCCAAAACGGGATGCACCCGCCGATCGTGCCCCTGGGGCCATGCTGTGGACCTTCATCCAGAACACTTATGACTGTTTTGCCGCCCGCCATGTCCTGCTCCCCTCCGCTCCCCACAAAAACCCGGAATTTTCCCAAACCGGCCCTCTCCCAGATGTGGTGGGGGATTGGAGCCGCTCTCCTTCTGGGAGCCTGCGGGGGAAATGGCACCTCTGCCACCCAACCTGACACCGATCCCGCCAATCCCGAGTCCCGCACCAGCCCCACCACCGCCCTCAGCAACGGCAACACAAGTGCCGCGATCGCCCTCAGCGACGGCAACAGCAATTTTGTGGTGGATGCGGTTCAGCGCGTCGGTCCTGCCGTAGTGCGGATTGACTCCTCTCGCACCGTTAAAACCGGTGTCCCCGAAGTCTTTAACGATCCTTTTTTTCGCCGTTTCTTCGGCCAGCTCCCCCCCTCGGAGCGCGTCGAACAGGGAGCCGGATCCGGGTTCATTATTCGCCCGGAAGGGGTGATTCTGACCAACTCCCATGTGGTGGAAGGGGCCGATGAGGTCACGGTCAAGTTGAAGGATGGACGCAGCTTTGAGGGCCGAGTCCTGGGAGAGGATCCGGTGACCGATGTGGCCGTGGTCCAGATCGAAGCGGAGAACCTAGACTTGCCGGTGGTGTCCCTCGGGGACTCGGATCAGTTGCAGCCCGGAGAGTGGGCGATCGCCATTGGTAACCCCCTGGGCCTAGACAATACGGTGACAGTGGGCATTATTAGCGCCACGGGCCGCACCAGCAGTGAAGTGGGCGTACCCGACAAACGGGTGGGCTTTATCCAAACCGATGCCGCCATTAACCCCGGTAATTCCGGCGGTCCCCTGCTCAATGCCCAGGGGGAAGTGGTGGGGATGAATACGGCCATTATTGGCGGTGCCCAGGGGTTGGGCTTCTCAATTCCGATTAATACGGCCCAGCGACTCGCAGATCAACTGATCAGCACGGGCCGCGTGGAACATCCCTTCCTGGGCATCCAAATGGTGACCCTCAACCCAACGATTGTCCAAGAACTCAATGCAGATCCCAACTTGGGCTTTCTGTTAGAAGAAGAGGAAGGAGTCCTTGTGGTGCGGGTTTTACCGGACTCCCCCGCCGCCGCCGCTGAACTCCGCGCCGGTGATATTATCCAAACCATTGCCGGTCAACCGGTGGATAGTGCCGAAACCGTGCAAATTCGGGTCTCCGAAAGCCGGGTGGGAGAGCCTCTGCCGATGACCATTAGCCGCAGCGGCGAAACGCTCGATCTCTCCGTGGTACCCGGTGAGTATCCCGCAGAAAAGTTTTAGTCAATCCCGAGCAACCGAAGAGCACCCCCGAACCCCCTTGCCCAAGGGGAACATAACCTATCAAAGGAGAGACAGCCTCTTCTTCCCCCTGCAAAGGGGGGACGGAGGGGGATTCGGCAAGGGCCGTAGGCCCTTGGCCGCAGTTTTCAAACATCCTTGCAACCGTGATCAACGAGTTGACTCCCAAAAGGGCACCTCGATTCATCCAGATTTTTGTCCTGTAACCCCCGTACAAACCAGGATTGTGGCGATCGGCAAAGTCGCCCGCCACGATTAATCGAGGTGTTCTACGGTGCATTGATCACACACCCGAGGCTTGGTCCCAACCAGCCAATCCATTGCTATAGGAGATTAGTCTGGGATGACACAATCCTGCCCGCCGCTCTATCCCGATCGCTGGATGGAGCTTTATCGTGCTCGGGACTATAATTCGCTTTCTGAAGCCTTTTTGGGGATTCTGGACCATTTTCGAGACCAGACCTATTTTCGGCTAGATGAGTCATCCCAGTACTTTATCAACGCTTTTACCAAATATTTCCTCTACTTCTTTACCCAACCGGATTACAGACTAGGGGATGATCAGATTCATCGCTTTCTGCAGCATAATTTAACCCTATCGAACCTGGTGGCCCTGTCTAGCTTCAAAACGACTGATGCCCACCTAAGCTTGCTGTTGCAGCAGTCCCAAAACTTTGTCAAAGTTCTCACCCTCTACTCAGCCCGCAACACCCAGACGATCGATCCGAAGACTCTCTTTGATGCCGATTCTCACTTAGCTTGCCTGTGGTACTGTCACTTTTTAGAAAGCTATCGATCGGGTCTGCTGAATCCTACGGTTTATGCCAATTTACGCCAGCACCTAGCCTATCAAGACGATCGGTTGGTGAACTTTTATAATCTGTCGGAAATTTACCTCGGGGCAACCTATATCAATGACTCCCCCACGGGCGAGGGCGATCGCGCCTTCAAGGGCAAATTAAACCGATCGGTGCAAAAATTCCTGGAATCCCTCACCCCCCAGATCCACAACACTCCCAATCCCCGCAAAATTGCGATCGTCACCGCCAAATGGTTCAAAACCCATGGGGTCTATCGCACCGTTGCCCCCCTGCTCCAAGCCCTCGGGCCAGACTACGAACTCACCCTCGTTCACCTGGGGCCCGTGGTGGAGTCCTTGGAGCTAAGCCTCTTCAAGGCTGTGCTTTACGTGGGCTTTGAGGGTAACAGTCTGAATCTTAAACCCCTTCTCCACAATGATTTTGGGACCATTTACTATCCCGACATCGGCATGAATACCGAGAGTATTTTGCTCTCGAATTTGCGCCTAGCCCCAATCCAAATTTCCGGCGTGGGCCATCCCATGAGCACGGGGGGCAGTGAAATTGACTACTTCATTAGCGGTGCAGAGGTGGAACGACCCACGGCCCAGCAGTACTACAGCGAGACCCTGCTGCTGCTGCCCGGTTTAGGTGCAATTCACAGCCCGCCGGATTCCCTGATCCATCCTGCCCAAAACCCCGACGATCCGCTGGAAATGCCCGCCCAGCCTCCCCGTCCCCAGGCAGCAGACTCCCAAACTCTCCCATCCCAAGCTCTCCCATCCCCAACCCTGCCTAGCATACCGCCGCCCTCCTTCTCCTCCCCACCGTTCCCCGTCATGCCCGATCGTCCCCTCGTCGATCCCCTGGCACCGGTGCTCCAGTCGCCTCCCCCGTCCGCGCCCCCACGATCTGCGCCTTCCCAGTCTGCATCACCCCACGCCACCGCCTCCCCCTCGCCCCCCCCTAGCCTTGCCCCCGCCGATCGTCTCCTGATCAACTGTCCCTGGATGTCTTCCAAGGTCAGTGCTCCCCTTATCCAGGCACTTCAGTCAATTTTGGACCAAAGCCAGCGTCCTCTCCTGCTCCGCTTCTTCTCCAGTGGTCTCCTGCGGCGGAATAATGATTTTCTCCCCTTTGAGCGGGATCTTCAGGCGGCTCTAGGAGTCGATCGAGTCGTGCTCATGCCCTATGCTCGTCCCTCGGACTACCTCGCCCAACTGAAGCACGGCGATCTGAGTCTTGATTCCTTCCCCTTTGGCGGTTCCAATGTGGTGGCGGATAGCTTAGGGCTGGCCCAGCCGATCGTGGTCCTGGAGGGCGATCGTTGGTATAACCGCATTGGACCACAGTTGCTGCGTCGGGCGGGACTAGAAGAACTCATCACCCAGGAACCCCGACAATACTGCGAAAAAGTCCTAGAACTGATCCATAACGACGACTATCGCTCCCAACTTCACCACCACCTGAGAAGTCTAGATTTGGCAGCAACAGTATTTAAACCCGAGGGCATCGATGCCTTTAAGCCTCTGGTAGACAAACTCCTGGGCGATCGCTCCGACAACCACCGCAATACCTGACATAAACCCAAGATCGGACAAAAACCCTGAAATGGGGCACAAAACCCGATTTAGGGACACCACAACCGCCAAGATAGGCGAGAAGGGGAGTAACGGTAGAATACGGGTTTTGGCCCCTCTCCCTGGGAGGATTGGGTGAGGGTCTGCCCGAGTCTCTGTCAAACGCGTGTTATTAAGGTGACGCTCCAGGCCCCTCGGTGGGCAAATTTTCCGATCGAGTCTCTTCTGGCGAAGACTGTCCTGGCAAAGACGGCCCTGGCAAAGACTCCCCCGGCAGAGCCTCCAGAGACTGCTGTATGCGTAACCCCTCCGCTGCGGAAATGCCCTGACCCTGAAACCCGAAGTACCACAGTGCCGCGATCGCCTCAGCACGAGTCACCGGCTTTTGGGGCTGCAGTAGCGTGGTATAGCCTAAAATACGGCGGATATTGGACAAATCCCCATTCTGGAAGTCCGCCAGTACCACCCCCAGGGCCGGAGCGCTAATGCGGGCCGCATCCTGGAAACCCCAGGTTTGCTGAATCCTGTCGATCGTGGCGGTGGGCAAGCCCTGGCGCAAATCCAGCGGCACCTTCCACCGCAACAACGTTTCCCGGGTGAGGGGCGCATCGGGCTGAAACTGCAACTCCGTCACATCCCCCCCCAAGGGACTAGGGATTACCCCCGCATTCGCTAAGCCTTGAATAACCGCAAAATCGGGGTCGGTGGTGAGAATATCCTGAAATGTGGCGGCATCGCTCGGAGTGGCGAGGCGGATCTGCTGGGCAGGGCGGTTTTTGTAGAGTGTATTGTTGGTGGTGACGAGCCAGCGCACAAACTGGCGACGCGTGACAGGATTCGCAAGACTGAGGGCCGGGGGATTGGCCGGGGGGCTGTCATCCGGGAGCAACACCAGGGTTCCAAGGGCAACCACATCCGCAATCATAGGCTGCAGCGGCGTTGGGGCCGTGTCCAGATCCACCCGCTGCCGATCGCGGTCCGGACTCCCGCTTTCCCCCGTTCCCTCCAAACTCAAGCGCCGCTGTCCTGGTGTCCCGGCAGGGTCGGTATTGGGAGCAGTGGGGGAGGTTGGGGACGGTACAGGCGTGGCAGGCGGGGTGGGATTGGGGCGTTCGCCGGTGCTGGAATCGCTCAGGTCAGGATTAGAGGAGTCGGCGTTAGGGGAGCCAGAATCTCCCGGCACTGGCCCCGCACTGGGGTCTGGACTCGCGGTTGGGGATCCGGGCACTGAACCGGATGCATCTCCTGTCCCAAGCGCCTGCCCGATCGCCTCTCCCCAACCGGTCCCTGCACAACTGGACAGCATCACGCCCGCCATCAGCCCCAGCCCCACCGCCCTCGATCGCCGCCACCCCCACCGGACTGGAGTATGAGGTTTAATCCCACTGGAGCCGATCGCCGTCGGTTTAATCGGAGTCGGCCCAATCCCACCAGCACCGATCGAAGGGAGAGATCGCACCGGATCGGACCCTGGCGATCGGGCGAGAACCGCCACCCCGATCGCGGAGCACCGCAACCACAGTGAAAGAAGGGGACCAGGATAAGCCATGCCACAGGGATAAGAAAAGAGTCAGACGCCGGGAACTCTCGATCGGTTGAGAGCCGAGCAACAGGAAACTAGCATATCGCGGCTGACCTTGACTACTTAGCGGCACAGAAAGGTCATCAAAGCGTGTCTAGGCAGGGGATTGGGCGGTTCGTGGGTTTATGGTTTTACGGGGAGGGAACCCAGTCACTTTGGAAAACTCAACGGGGGATTCTACAAGGGCCTAGGGGACCTAGCCCCAGTTTTCAGACATCCCCTAAGCCTGAAATGGAGAACTCCGATCGATCGCTTCCTCCAGACTATAGCGAGGAGCCCAACCCAGGAGCTCTTTGGCGCGTTGGTTTGTGTAGCGGAGGGGTTTGAAACGGGCTTCCAGCTTGGCAGGAACGAGAATACCGGGCATTTTAGCATTGCCACCACAGAAGGTATTGTTGACAAACATGGCTAGGGAAGAAATAAAGCGCATTAAAGGCCAGGGGAAGTTGATAATACGTGGTTTTTCGCCGGTTTGCTGGATCAGTGCCTTGAAAAAACGACTACGCTTGGGAATCGGGTCATCCACCAAGTTCAAGGTTTGGCCCATAGCAGGATTACAATCCACCGCCGCCACGATCGCCTCGGCACAGTTTTCGACGTAAATCATGGGCATAAAGGCACCGGGACCGATCGCCAGCCAAGTACTGCCAAATTGCTCTCCCAGCAGCACATGCCAGAGGTCTTCTCGCCCGTAGATCATACCCGGTCGCAGAATCGCCACCTGGGCCGACTGCTCTTGCTCAAAAGTCCGCACCAACCGTTCCTGAATCAGCTTGGTTTGGGCATATTCATCCCGATCCTGGGGGTTGGCCTCCACGGGGGCACCTTCGTCCAAGAGCCGACCCGTGCGCATCTGGCGGTAGTCATAGACCGAGAATGTGCTCACAAAAACCATTTGACGCAGATTGCACTCCACCATGGCCCGGAGCAGATTTTCCGTCGTGATCACGGTGCCAGCAAAGCGATCGTAGGAATCGCCCCCCTTCACTGCCGCCAGGTGAATCACCCAATCCACATGAGCTAAGGCTTCGGCAATGCCCTTGCCCTGACGCAGGTCCAGCCGCACCAATTCCACCTGGGGATGGTCAAACCAAGCGAGCTTACTGGCATCACTGGCAGGGCGAACCACTGCCTTTACCCGATAGCCCTGATCCAGGGCAGCCTGGACCACGTAGCGACCTAAAAATCCCGAAGATCCCGTAATAAAAACTGTTTTCATGCGCTTATTCCCCCCTACACAGAACTATATCCAACCAATAGGTGTCTCTGCCGATCCCCCTAAAGGGTACCTCGATTAATACAGATTTTCACCACAGTACCCACGGCAGAATTAGGGTTGGGTTGCGCGGCGAAGCCGCGCAACCCAATGAATCGAGGTGCCCTAAACACGGTTGTGTTCAGCCAGTAGGGTTTCCACTAAGCGACTCGTGCGGGCCATGTCAGCGTAGGTTAATGGGGGCGGCTGTCCCTGGTCAATCGCCTGGTAAGTCTGCTCCAGGAGCCGATGCAAGCCCTCGTAGGGCGTTTGTTGCATCACCTTGCGGTAAAAGTTCTTAAAACTCGCGCTCATCAGCTCCCAGCCGCTATAAAAATGATTCGCAAGGGGTGTCAGTTGCTTACCCACGGGGCGCGGCACCACACAGCGCACATAGGGTTGAAATAAATCGGTTTCGACATAGCCCTCGCTACCCCGCACCGTAATCCAAAAGCCGTCGGGCTGGGTATGGCAACTAAGAGGATGTTTGGAAACCTAAGAAAATCCCCCCTAACCCCCCTTTATAAGGGGGGGACGGTCTCTTCTTCCCCCTTCAAAAGGGGGACTGAGGGGGATTCTGCCAGGGCCTACGGCCCTTGGCCG
>JAYKIB010000155.1:0-6121 GCA_035285005.1 Prochlorothrix sp. | reverse complement strand
GCCACGCCGGAGGTTTGGACTTGGGTGGCTTGTTTGGGCATTTGGGGTTGGAACTGGAACAGTCCGTAGACCACATTGCGGCGAATATTCACCATCATGTCCAGGAACAACTCATAGCCCTCACTCTTGTACTCAATCAGCGGATCCTTCTGGCCATAGCCCCGCAAGCCGATCGACTCCCGCAGACCATCCATCTGCTGCAAGTGCTCTCGCCAGAGCGTATCAATTTGCTGAAGAATGAAGAACCGTTCCGCTTGACGCATCAAACCCGCCTGAATTTGGTTCACCTGGGCTTCTTTGATATCGTAGGCATTGCGGGCCTGCTCATGGAGAAACGTCTTAATTTCCTCCATCGACAGGTCTTCCAGGTCACTGGGCTGTAAATCCGCCAGTAAATAGACAAATTCCTTGACCTTACTCACCAGTTTGTCCAGATTCCACTCCTCCGAGGGCAACTCAGGATTGATGTAGTACTCCACAATGTCATCCATCGTCATCTCCGCATAGGTAATCACCTGTTCCTTCAGGTCTTCCCCCTCCAGAACTCGGCGACGCTCCGCATAGATGGCCTTCCGCTGGTTATTCATCACATCATCATACTCAAACACCCGCTTGCGCATGTCGTAGTAGTGGGTTTCCACCTTCTTTTGCGCCCCTTCCAAGGACCGGGTCAGCATGCCCGACTCGATCGGCATATCTTCCTCAACCCGGAACATATTCATCAAGCCCGAGACCCGATCGCCCCCGAAGATCCGCAGTAAATTATCCTGCAAGCTCAGGAAGAAGCGAGTCGAACCCGGGTCACCCTGGCGACCGGCCCGACCGCGCAACTGGTTATCGATACGGCGGGATTCGTGACGCTCCGTCCCAATGACGTGGAGGCCACCCATTTCCACTACCTTTTGCTGCTCCACCTTGGTTAAGCTTTCATACTCACCCAAAATTGCCCGGTAAGCCGATCGCAACTTTTGGATCACCGGATCCTCCGTCGGCGCCTGCTCAGCGGCCACTGCCACCAGCTCCTCCGCCTCCAGTTCCGGCAAACTGCGCTCGCCATGGACCTGAATTGCCTCCGCGACCGCATCCTTGAGCAGGATTTCCGTCTCCTTTGACAGTTCTGTGGGGAAAATATCGGGGGAAGCCTTCCAGGTTTTCACTTTTTGGCCGGGGACAAAGCCCTGGGCCTTCTGGCGCTGTTTTCCGGCACCGGGCACCGAGACCATCCCCATGCCCTCCTCCTCCGGCTGCACCAGGCGGGGCATGAGATACTCCCGCACCTTGAGACGGGCCATATAGTCGGCGTTTCCGCCCAGAATGATGTCTGTGCCACGACCGGCCATGTTGGTGGCGATCGTCACCGCTCCCCCACGACCGGCCTGGGCCACAATTTCCGCTTCCCGTTCCACGTTTTCCGGCTTGGCATTGAGCAACTGGAACGGAATCTCCATCTGGGTCAGTAACTGGGACAGGAGCTCGGACTTCTCCACGCTCGTGGTACCCACCAAGGTTGGCCGACCCACCTCATGCATTTCGGCGCATTCCTTCGCCACCGCCTTCCACTTTGCCTCTTCCGTTTTATAGACCACATCGGGCAAGTCCCGACGCTGGTTGGTGCGGTTGGTGGGAACGATCGTCACCTCCAGGTTATAGGTTTTCTCAAACTCAGTCTCCTCGGTTTTAGCCGTTCCGGTCATGCCCGAGAGTTTGGGATAGAGGAGGAAGAAGTTTTGATAGGTGATCGAAGCAAGGGTTTGGGTTTCCGGCTGGATTTCCACATTTTCCTTGGCTTCGATCGCCTGGTGTAGACCATCACTCCAACGGCGACCGGGCATAATCCGCCCCGTGAACTCATCCACAATCATGATTTCGCCATCGCGGATGATGTAGTTCACATCCAGGGTGAACAGTTCTTTAGCCTTCAGTGCATTAAAGATATAGTGCGCCCAAGGATCATCCGGGTTGAAGAGGTCATCCACCCCCAACAACCGTTCTGCACTTTCAAAGCCCATGTCCGTGAGCAGAATATTGCGCTGCTTCTCGTCCAGTTCATAGTCGCCGTCGGGTTCTAAATCTTCGTAGTCCCGCGCATTGGGGTCCGTGCTGGATTTGGTCAGGGCCTTAGCAATTTCCGCCGCCCGAATGTACTTCTCGCTGGGACGCTCCACCTGACCCGAAATAATCAGCGGGGTACGGGCCTCATCCACCAGAATTGAGTCCACCTCATCAATGACACAAAAATTGAAGGGGCGCTGCACCACATCCTCGATCGAGGTGGCCATGTTATCCCGCAGGTAGTCAAAGCCCACCTCACTGTTGGTCATATAGGTGACATCGCAGCCGTAGTTCTTACGGCGCTCCGGCGGCAGCATACTCTGCTGAATTAACCCCACACTGAGCCCCAAAAAGCGGTGGACCTGTCCCATCCACTCCGCGTCACGACGGGCCAGATAGTCGTTCACCGTCACCACGTGGACCCCTTTCCCCGATAGGGCATTGAGATAGGAGGGCAGGGTCGCCACCAGGGTTTTTCCTTCCCCGGTCTTCATCTCGGCAATCTGGCCATCGTGGAGGACCATGCCACCGATCAACTGCACATCAAAGTGGCGCATCCCTAGGACGCGCTTACCGGCTTCCCGAACCACCGCAAAAGCTTCCGGCAAGAGATCGGCCAGAATTTCCTTTTCCACGGCAGCCGTGGTCGCTTTTTCCAGCTTTAGTCTAAACTCTGCGGTTTTTCCCACTAGCTCCTCATCGGAGAGGGGTTCGATCTCCTCCTCCAAGAGATTAATTTCCGTGACCAGGGGCTTATAACGCTTCAGTTTGCGGCTGTTGGGGTCACCTAACAGAGTCTTGAACATAACAATTCAGCAAAAAGGGTTGACGGGATGAGCGATGAGGGATTGCACGTCCCGATCGGCGGGAAAAACTCCCCAGGGACGGATTCACTTTTGGGGTTACCGGAGCATGACAAGCAGCGACGATCGACCCAGCCATGATTGGGGTCTCCCTGCTCTTCTCCCTGCTCTGTGTAACAAAAAGTTATCACCTTATCTTAAGGTCTCCCCGTCGATCGGGCTAGCACGGGAAACCCGTCCCTTTTCTGTGCCTCGTGCCCCAGCACCAACCCACGCCACTGACCACACTGACCGCACCAAGCTAGTCCAGGGGTTCGCTGGAGAGCGGGCCTACAGGCCCTGTTGCTGAATCCAGGCGAAGAGCCGATCGGGGGGTAAGGCCCCCTCAACCCGGGCGATCGACTGGCCATTTTTGAAAATCACCAAGGTGGGTAGGGCTTCGACCCGGTGTTGGGCGGCAAGTTGGGGATACTTCTCGGTGTTGATTTTGACCACCTTCAGGCGATCCTTAAGTTGGGGAGCAAGCTGGGCAAGGGTTTGGGCCATCAGATGGCAGGGACCACACCAGTCCGCATAGAAGTCCACCAGGACCGGTCGATCGGACCCGGCCAAAAGATCCTCGAAACTGGAAAATTGCTGTTTTGTCGCCATGGTGAGTCCTCAGGGTAGGTCGAATATGATCGATGCCCCATGCTACAACTGCAGGCCTTTGCCGAATCCCCCTCAATCCTCCTTTTGAAGAGGGGGAAGCAAAGGCTGTCTTTTCCTTGGGCACCTCGATGAATTCAAGTTTTCACCGCAGTACCCACGGCAGAATCAGGGGTGTGGCGCGCGGCGAAGCCGCGCAACCCAATTAATCGAGGTGCCCCCTAAGGGCTGGGGGCGCTTCGACTCCGCTCAGTCCCCCCAGAATGGATTGAGACACCAGGGGCAGAGAGGCAACAAGAAACCGCAAGGGACCGCGACCGCACTAGGGGTCCAGGGATTTTTGCCATTGGGCATAGAAGAGGATCAGCGCCAGCAGACCATACCCTGCGGCCCAGGGCGCACCGGCCCCCCAGCCCAAGGCGATCACCGTATCCCCGATCGTCCACTGGTAACTATGCAACAACCCCACCCAAGACAGGGCTGCCGCTCCCAAGCACCAAATCGCCGCTTTCCCAAACTGGCGATCGAGAATATGCACCGTCAGCGTTGCCAGAATCATCGCCGAGAAAATCAACCCCTGTTCCAGGGCAAAAGCCCCCGTAATATAGGTGTCGTTCCCCTCGAAAAAGGGCACCACCTCTGGCGTAAAAGGGGCATCGGGAGTACCCAGACCCGCCGCCCGTAGGGCATTTTTAGCAATGAGCGCTCCCCAGCCGGCAATTCCCGGCAATAGACCCATGACCACCGCAGGCGCATGGTGATCGGGCACGGCGGTAAAACTCTGGGCCACGATGACGATGCCAATCCAGAGGACGATCGCCATACCACTGTCGATCGGCACGAAAAATGACAGCAGACCGATCGTGCCACTGATGCAGAACAGGCCCATGATCACCCCATTGAGCATGGAATAACCGACCCGCGCCCCCATCGCTTTCCAGCCAGGATGGCCAATGTAAATGGTGGTGGGAAAGCAGGAGCCAAAACAGGCCGCAGCCAGGGTGCCGATGCCATTGGCGGCTAAACAGGGGGGAGCGGGATAGTCATCCCCCGCAGCGGCGGCACTCTCCAGGTTTTGCAAGCTACCCACCAGATTGAAAAGCCCCATGGGGAGAATGACGCTGAAATACTCCAAGAGAACCGTTTTTTGCTCCCACAGGGCACCGAACCAAGGCCGAGGCACATAGAGGCGAATCGGTTCCGTGGCCGCCGCAAACCGCGCCGGATCCCAAGTGCAGAGACCCGTCGCCCAGGCTAGAGCCGTCCCCAGGATCACCGCCAGCAAGCCGCCGGGAATCTCCAGCCGCGTCCCTGGCACTCTGAATTTCACCTCACCGTAATAGGTCAGCAAAATCACCCCCAGGGGCACAATGCCGACCAACGGATGGGCGTAGGTGCGCAGCAGGAAGCCGATCGAAATAAAGGTGAGGGCGATCCCCGACAGGGTCGAGAGCAGAGCAGCCCGAGGGGTAAAGTCCCGGAGGCGATCGGCCACCCAAGCGCCCCCCAGCTCAATCAGGCCCGACCCCAAACAGGCCACCAGCCCCGCCGCCCAGGCCAGTTCCGCCGCTTCCTCGGGGCTGGCCCCCCCGTTGAGGGCACTAAACCGAACCGGCAGCATCACCAGGAACACATAGGCGAAGAGACTGACGGTGTTGATGCCGTAGGGCAGGGCCGTGAGGTCATCCCGCTGCTGGCGCTGGCCCTGGCGGTAGGTCAGCCAGCCGTAGTAGAAGTTGCCCACCACCAGGCTCAGGGCAATGCCGGGTAGAACGCGCCCGTAGACCACGGAGGCCGGGAACCCCAGCACCCCCTGGGTGAGGACAACGATCACCAGAATTTGGATCAAATTATCTAAGGCAAGGCCAAAAAAGCCATCGATATCCCGCCGCACAAACCAACGTGGTCCGGGCACGGGAGGGGTAGAAGATGTTGCCATGGCGATCGCTGTGACGTCAAAGTAAAGTCAACGTGAAGTCAAAACTGGAAATTTTCCCCCTATCATCGCCCCATCCTCCCATTGGAATCAACCCAGGCCACCGTTAGCCCTCAAACGGCGGATCTCACCCCAACCCTGTTACTCGGATCACAAAACTAGTCGGGGGGATTTGGTATGGTTTAGCGTAGCTATCCTTGATTGGGCACCTCGATTGGGCACCTCGACTAATTGTGGCCGTGGACACCGTGGTAGAAATTGGAATCTTTCGGGGTGCCCTATGGGCAAAGTTCTTCAAAATCCCTAAGCTACCTCAATTCATTGTGGGGAGCTGAGTAGAGTTGAAGCGCCCCATACCCCTGATTCTGTCGTAGGCATTGCGGCAAAAATCTAAATTGTTCGAGGTTTCCCCGAGCTAAGTACCTGGATTCTCGATCTAAGTGATCCTCCTCTCAAAAACGCCCAGGTGCCACGGCAGTAAATCGCCAAAGAATATGAAGCATTCCGGGAAACCCTGAAACTTCTGTAAAATCTAAGGCCCGGACTACGGCTCACGTTCAAAACTACGGCTCACGTTTCAATCAAGGGATATATCCCCTGGCTCATATAACTGGGCACCTCGATTAATCCAAATTTTTGGGAGACAGCCCACGCAAGAATCAGGGTTTGGGTTAGACGGCGA
>JAYKIB010000154.1:0-16473 GCA_035285005.1 Prochlorothrix sp. | reverse complement strand
CTATACTTTATCGAGCACCGGACCGATCCGATCCGGACGTGCCAGGGACTGCCCGGTCAGGCGGCGGGGGCGTTGCGGTCAGGCTTCCGTAGGGCTTAGGCCCAATCTCCGGGGGGGAATTTAAACTTTTCAAGGTGCCCCACGGAAAGAAACGGTAAAGAAAGCGCTAGCATCATAGGGTGAGCAAAATCAGTCATCCCCTTCAATCCCTCCAAGCCGGTCACTGGTTCAAGCTAATTTGTGGAGCCAGCTACCAATATCTTCCGGCGGTGCAGCAGTTGGCCCAGGTCTACGCCTTGGCGGGTGCTGACTGCGTGGATGTGGCTGCGGACCCGGCAGTGGTGATGGCCGCGAAAACCGGGCTAGAACGCGCCCAAGCGGCCCAGCCCCAGCTACAGCCCTGGCTGATGGTGAGCCTGAACGATGGCGAAGATCCCCACTTTCGCAAGGCCCACTTTGATCCGGCGACCTGCCCCCCCGACTGTCCCCGGCCCTGCGCCCAAATTTGCCCTGCCGCCGCCATTGTCCCCCCGCCCCAGGTCAATCAGGGAGTGGCGATCGATCGATGCTACGGCTGTGGTCGCTGTTGGCCCGTGTGTCCCCTCGATCGGATCCAAAGCCATTCCACCTTTGTGGACCCGGCCCAGCTTTTACCCCAACTGTTCGAGCTGGGGATTGATGCCCTGGAAATTCATACCCAGGTGGGACATCGCCCCCAATTTTTTGATCTCTGGCAGCGCCTCAAGCCCTGGATCACCCGTCTGAAACTGCTGGCCATCAGTTGCCCCAGTGCCCCCGGAGCCGTCGCCTACCTCTGGGATCTCTATGAGGCGATCGCGCCCTTGTCCTGTCCCCTGCTGTGGCAAGCCGATGGTCGGCCCATGAGCGGCGATATTGGACCGGGCACCACCCATGCCACCCTCACCTTTGCCCAGGATCTACTGGCCCACGGGCCACCGGGTTATATTCAGGTGGCTGGCGGCACCAACGCCTCGACGGTGCCCAAATTGCAGCAGCTTGGCCTGCTCCGGCCTCGGACCGCGCCCCCAGTCCCGCTCCAGGGATCCGCTTGGGTGGCGGGGGCGGCCTATGGCAGCTATGCCCGCCGCTGGCTTGCCCCAGTACTGGAAACTTGGGATACTGTCAAAAGTAAAACAAATATACTAGAAAAGTCAGATTCAGCACCGATCGCCGATCGGCAGAATCCGCCGTTGATGGCGTCGGAATCCGGGCCAGATCCCGGTCCAGCGTCCGCCCTCTCTCCGGACGCATCACCCCTCACCCTTGCCCTCGATCGCGCCAGGGCCCTCGTTTTGCCCCTAAAAGATTTCCAGACATTAGCCTCCGATTCTCCAACGGCTGGGGTTTAAACCTTGGCCGACTTCCGTTCCCTGCGACGTTTTCCCCCCTGAGCTGCTTACCCCTTCATTTATGACTGCAAACTCTGCCAATCCTCCCGTTGCTCCCCAGTCCCAGGCCGTCCCCCCCAATCCCCATGTCCTTGAACAGTCGGGACCACGGGTTGAAGAGCGGCAGGTGGTGGATGATCTCGATCGGCTCCTGGGCATTTTGCCGCCAAACCTGGGGGAGTTATTGGCCCAGCATCCCCAGCGCAACCAACTGGTGGAAGTGGTCCTAGACCTGGGGCGGCGACCCGAAGCCCGCTTCCCCGGCAAGGCGGAGTATCTGTCGGAGGCGGTGATTGAACTGGCGGATTTGGCCTATTGCGTCGATCGGGTGGGTCATTTTGGTGGCGATAACCGGGCGGGCATTGAGCGCACCCTGCACCGCATTAGTGCCCTACGGAACCGCAAGGGGGATATTATTGGCCTCACCTGTCGGGTGGGACGGGCTGTATTTGGAACGATCGGCCTCATTCGGGACCTGGTGGAGACGGGGGGGTCGATTTTAATGCTAGGGCGGCCCGGCGTGGGGAAAACGACGGCACTGCGGGAAATTGCGCGGGTGTTGGCCGATGACTTGCTGAAGCGGGTGGTGATTATCGACACCTCCAACGAAATTGCGGGGGATGGGGATATTCCCCACCCGGCGATCGGGCGGGCACGGCGGATGCAAGTGGCTAAGCCGGAGCTCCAGCACCAGGTCATGATTGAGGCGGTGGAAAACCACATGCCCGAGGTGATCATTATTGATGAGATTGGGACGGAACTGGAGGCGCTAGCGGCTCGGACGATCGCGGAGCGGGGGGTGCAACTGGTGGGCACTGCCCACGGTAACCAAATCGAGAACCTGATTAAAAACCCGACCTTAGCGGATCTTATTGGCGGAATTCAGTCCGTGACCCTGGGAGATGACGAAGCCCGTCGCCGTCGGAGCCAAAAAACAGTATTAGAGCGGAAATCCCCCCCCACCTTTGATATTGCGGTGGAAATGCTGGAGCGGCAACGCTGGGTAGTCCATAGTTCCGTGGCCGATACGGTGGATGCGTTGCTGCGCAACCAGCGACCGATGACCCAGGTGCGCAGTGTGGGCGAGGATGGCCAGGTGCTGATTACCCAGAGCCAAACGCCCCCCAATAGTCAGCGGGTGGGCTATACGCCACCCGGTGGCGGCCGGTCCAGCGGTCGGGGAGCTGCGGGGGAAGAGGGTCAGGATCGGGGGCTGGGCAGTGCGACGGAGGCCGAGGGCTGGCGCGGCAGCGGCCAAATGAAGCCCCTCCCCTTGCAGTGGCAACGATCGGGCTCCCGGTCCTCCGGTAATCTCACCAACCTCAGTGCCCAATCGACGGATCCACGATCCATATCCTCGGAACCTAACTCAATGAGCTCGGGGGAAGCCGATCGGCACCAATTTGCCCAACTTTTGGATCAATCTCTCCAGGAAACGCCCCCAGAAGCCTGGATAACCGGCGATCCCCTAGCCTACGCCGACGGTATCCCCCTCCATGTCTACCCCTATGCCATCAGTCGTCACCATCTGGAGCAGGCCATCCATACCCTCCAGCTACCGGTCATCCTCACCAAGGACATTGAAACGGCGGATGCTGTGCTGGCCCTGCGTTCCCATCTCAAGGGCCATTCCAAGCTGCGGCACCTGGCCCGCACGCGCCAAGTGCCGATCCATGTGATCAAGTCCAATACCCTACCCCAAATGGTGCGGGGTTTGAAGCGGTTGCTGAACCGGGAGGAGGTGGGCAATGCTCCAGAGACGATCGAGGCGATTTTAGCCGCTACAAACAGTAATGATGAGCTGGAGGCTCTGGAGGAGGCACGACTGGCGGTGGAACAGATTGTGTTGCCCAAGGGACAGCCGGTGGAGCTGTTACCCCGTCCGGCTAACATTCGCAAGATGCAGCATGAGTTGGTGGAGCACTACCGCCTCAAGGCCAACAGCTTCGGGGAGGAACCGAACCGCCGTCTGCGCATTTACCCGGCCTAATCGCGTCCACTGCCAGCCCCTTATCGCGATGCAGTGGGTAGCGGGGGGTTGCCTTGCCTGGGGCGGGGCAACCCCGGTTTGTGGGCTACTGCTATGACACCGCTCCAATACAATCGGGCACCTCGATTAATTCAAATTTTCACCGCATTTTCACCGCAGTACCCACGGCAGAATCAGGGTTGGGTTGCGCGGCTTCGTCGCGCAACCCAATCAATCGAGGTGCCCAATCTCATGTCCCGGCCAATGTCCCGACTAATGTCCCGGTGTCTCGAACACCTCCGGTAAAAACGGCGCAAGCTCCTGGTTCAGTTGTCCCGTTTTGACAAACTCCGCATAGGTATCCGCCTCGATGGCCAGGAGTTCCGATCGAACCCGTTCCATGGCATATTCGCGCAATTGGGAATGCTCCTGGCGCATTTTTTCCAGCTTTGAATCGATTTCCTGGATTTGACCCGTCAATAGGGCCTCCTGGTATCGATAAAACTCCGCATCCACATCAGGACGCGGATCGATCGTCCGCAGTCGATCGGCCACCCGCTTCAGGGCCACCCGTCGCGCCACCATCTCATCGTAGGACTGCTTCAGGGGCAAATCCCCCAGCAAATTCAGGGCTGTGAGCACGGGCTTCATGGTCAAACCTTGGGCCAAGAGGGTGAACAGAACCACCCCAAATACCGTGGCAATGATTTCATCCCGCCCATCCAGGACGATCGGCACACTCAACGCCAGGGCGATCGACACAGACCCGCGCAATCCGCCCCACCAAATCGCAGTTTGTTCCGGTCGCTTAATCTCCGTATTAGCAATGCCATTGGCCAGGGCCCCCAGTCCGAAAATCGTAATCGCCCGGGTGATCAACATCGCAACAATGGTAATGCCAATCAAATCCAAGTTATCCAGCAGACTACTGAACTGAATCTGGTCACCGATCAGGAGAAAGACAATAGAGTTAACGAAAAAGGCTAGAAACTCCCAAAACTCACTAACAATGACACGGGTTCGGGGATTCATGCCAATGCGAGAGCCAAAGTTGCCCAAAACCAGCCCCACCGTCACAACACCGATGACACCGGAGCCGCCCAGTTCCTCCGTAATGAGATAGGTCCCGTAGGCCGAAACCAGCGTGAGGGACTGTTCCACTAAGGGCAAGTCGAAGCGCTGGGTCAGGTAAGAGATACCAAACCCGATTAAACTGCCCACACCCACGCCGACACCGACGACAATGAAGAAATCCATCACCGTTTGGCGCAGTTCAAAGGTTTGTAAGCCTAGCGGGATACCCACCAGCAGGCCGAAGGCCACAACAGCGACCCCATCGTTAAATAGGCTTTCCCCCTCCAGGAGGGTTTTAGGTCGCTCCCCCACACCCAGGTCACGGAAGAGGGCGATCACAGAAACGGGATCGGTGGCAGAGAGGCTGGCCCCCACCAGCAGGGCGATCGCGATCGGTAGATTGGTGAACTGGCTGAGGCCGAAGGCAATCCCCAGCACCGAAATAATCACGCCCAGAATGGCGTACAGCGTAATCGGGAAAAAGTCTTGGCGCAGGTTCGACCATTTGAGGTTCCAGGCAGCCTCAAAAAGGAGGGGCGGCAGGAAAATGGACAGAATCAGTTCCGGGGACAGGTAGACCAACCGCACATCGACCAGCGCGAGGGCCGCGCCCACAATGACAAGCAGCAGGGTGTAGGGAATTTGTCGCGCCCAACTGAACACCTGGGGGAGGGTCGCGACACTGAGGGAGACTGAGAGGACAAGGAGGAAGCGTTCAAGATTTTGTTGAATCAGGGCTTCTCCGGCCAAGGTTTCCGCAGACATAGGCTGTTTTCGCGTGGATGATCTCGCGTGGACTGTTGCCCCCCTATCCTAATATCTCGGGTCTCGATCGACGCGTATCCAATTTCTCCTGACTTCCCCGATCGACCTTGCAAAGGTATAGAGCCGCCGCCAAGCGGCTACGGACAGGCCGGGGACAGGAATTCCCCCGTTGTGTCCCCACCTTGACCCTTCACGACTTGCCCCGGTGCCATGAGCGATCTTTGTTTAGTTGCAACGATGCTGGCCAAAATGCAGATGGCCGAAGCCGGTGCGGTGGATTTACCCCCGCAGCCCGATCGTCTGAGTCCCAGTCCCAAGGACACTCTGGGTCTGAAGGCAGCGATTCACCTCGATCGCAGCGCACCGGAAACAAGTGTTCCAGAACTGAGTGGCCCATCGATCGATCCCCAGGATGCGCTCTGTCGCAGCACCATTGCCCACCCGGTTTCCCCAGATGCATCCCCCCAGTCCTCGGGTTCCTTCTCCCGTGGCTTTGCCCCCAGCGGAATGACCCCTGGGACGGCTAACGGAACACCCCGCAGAATGACCCAGGACAGAACCGTCGTAGAAATCGCCTACCGTTGGTCCGGGTTCGCATCGGGACCCATACCAGGGTCCGCGCCAGGTCAGCCGATCCCCAGGACGACCCATGACCCCGGCTTTAGCCCCAAAAGTGCCGTTGCGCCCTCGATCGCTGCCCCTGCCGCCCCTACATCGGCCAGGGCAACCCCGATCGCGCCCTCCCATCGATCGGCTCCCCCATCCCCAGTCCTGCCCGTAGCCTCGCAGTCTGTAGCATCGCAGTCTGTAGCATCGCAGTCTGTAGCCTCGGAACCCGTGGCCTCCCAAGCTGCGGCCTCCCAAGCTGCGGCCTTGGGATCGGAGACTTTCCCCCTGACCCCCTTCACCGCCCCGATCGCGGCCACCTCAGCCCGCACCACCGCAGTCTCTCCTCATTCCCGCTCCGTCGCCCCCCCACTCCTGACCCGTCTCCGCTCTACCCCAGACAGTCCGGTCCCAGCCCCCCCCACCTCCAGCCCCCCATCTCCGGGTAGCAGCTCCCCAGCAACCCGATCGATCGCGCTGCAATCCACGCCCCAGCGATCGGCTCCCGCCCCGGCCGCCGTTGCCCTCCGGCCCCAGCCCAGCCTTAGCATCCCTGGCTTTGTCCTGCCCCCGGACTCCGGTCAGGTCATGCCCCGGTTCGCCCCCAGCTACCAAGGCCCCACCTCCGGCCCCCAACTCTACCAACAGCGCCGTGCCTCCCTCCAAGCCGGTCGCCTCTACACTCGCCTCCCCAGTGACAGCTTCCGAGCCACCTGGGCCAGTGCCAGCCACCAGCCCAACTACGAGCAATGGCAGTTACTCCTCGCCGCAGAGGCGCGGGCCGTGGCCGTGGGCCAAGGCTCAAGCCGCCTCAGTGTGATGCTGGGGGACTCCCTCAGTCTATGGATGCCGGGGGAAAGTCTGCCCCAGGATCGGTTGTGGCTGAACCAGGGGATTTCCGGCGACACCACCACGGGCATTTTGCAGCGGATCCATCTATTCCAACAGACGCGACCGGATACGATTTACGTGATGGCGGGTATTAACGACCTGCTGCAGGGAGCCAGTGACCAAACGGTGGTGCAAAACCTCACCACGATCGCCCGTCGCCTGCGCCAGGACCATCCCCAGGCTGATATTGTTCTGCAATCAATTCTGCCGACGGATAATCGGGTTCCCAACGCCCGCATTCGCCGCATTAACCAACAAATCGCCCAAATCGCCCAGCAACAGGATGCGCGCTATTTGGATCTCCATCCCTACTTTGCGGACGATCGGGGCAATCTCCGCCGCGACTTCACCACCGATGGAGTCCACCTCACAGCGTTGGGCTATGGGGTGTGGCAGTCATTCTGGCAACAGGTCCCGGGGGTGATGGCCCAGGGCCGATCGACCCGTCCGGTTCTATAGGCAACAAGCAAATGGGCCTCCCCATTCCTGGTACTGCGCCCTCTTAGAGAATGTTTGGAAACTTCGGGGGCCTAAGGCCCTGGCCGAATCCCCCTCTCAGTCCCCCTTTTTAAGGGGGAAGAAAAAGTTGTCCCCCCCTTGCAAAGGGGGGTTAGGGGATTTTCTTAGGGGCACTTCGATCAATTGTGGGGGGCGGCTTCGCCGCCCCCCACAATCCTGATTCTGCCGTGGGCACGGCAGTAAAACGCTGCATTTTTCGAGGTGCCCTTAGGTTTATCAATATCCGCTTAAGAAAAGGTTTGATGATCCAGATCCTCCGGCTTCAACTCCCGATCCATCAAAGCAATCACCCCCTCCTGGGGTGTCACCAAACCATGGAGCAGCCGGTACACCTGCGCCGAGATCGGCATCGAAATATGCTCCTGCTCCGCCAGTTGCATCAGCACGTTCGTTGTATTCACCCCCTCCGCCGTCCCCCGCAAATTCGCCATAATATCCGTCAGCGACTGTCCCTGGGCCAACCCATAGCCCACCTGATAGTTGCGGCTCAGGGCACTGCTACAGGTGGCGAGCATATCCCCCAGTCCCGACAGTCCATAGAAGGTCTCGCGCTGACCGCCCAAATGGGTCCCTAAACGGACAATTTCCGGCAGGGCTCGCGTGATCAGTGCCGCCTTCGCATTGGTCCCCAGTTGCAGCCCATCGCACACCCCCACCGCGATCGCAATTACATTCTTCAGCGTTCCCCCCAGTTCCGTCCCCCGGGGGTCCGTGTTGGTATAGACCCGAAACCGATCGCTCGCAAACGCATCTCGCACCGTTTGGGCCGCAGCCGCTTGATTGCTGGCCACCACCGTGGCACCAGGCAGACCATCCTCGATTTCCTGGGCTAGGTTCGGACCCGACAGCACCACGATCGGGTTCTGGGGAAATGCCTGCTGCCAAATGTGGGCCGGCGTGAGCAGGCTAGAGGCATCCAACCCCTTGGTCGCACTAACAATAATCGTCTGGGGTGACAAGCCTGCGGCCTGGACCCGACGCACGGTTTCCGGCACACCGGTCATCGAAATCGCCGACAGCAGCACCTGACAAGGATCGATCGCGCGTGTCAACTCCACCTCGCCCCCCCGCGACCACACCACCACCGCACACCCCGCATCACGGGCCAACCCCGCAAGGGCCGAGCCCCAGGCTCCCGCTCCCAGAATGGTGACACTTTGCAGGGGAGTAGCAGAGGTCGATCGGGTCGAGTCCGGGAGGTGAAGGCTGGGGGGCTTAAGGTCAGTAACCAAAACGTCAAGGTCAGATAGAGGGCGATGAGCGGGCGATAATAACGATCGGGGGAGGCTCTCCCCTAGCGGATCCTACGCAACTGGGCGATCGCTATATCTAGCTTAATGGCGATCGGTCCTCTCTTGATCGGTCCCCTCGGGATCGGCCCGGGGCGATCGCCAAACCGGACCCACGGCTCAATCGGGCCTACAGCTCCCTATCCTCTCCGTTGCCGCAGCCACAGTCCCTCAACCCACCAATCCCTCCAGGACCGCTCCAACCACGCGATGATCGGGATCTTGGCGCAACCGGGTGAGGGTTTCCCGCGCCTGGTGACTGTCAAAGCTGTGGAGCGCCCGCGAGACCGCAACGCGAGTTTGCCAATGGTTGGCCTTTGCGAGGGGGACCAGTTTATCGAGGGCAGCGGTACGCAGGGGGGTGTTGGCGAAAATCCCGAGCCCGTCAATTCCAATTTCCTGGACCGCAATATCCGGATCCCGCAGGGCTACCGCACAGAGATTGAAAAACTCCACCGCCATATCCCCTTCGATCGGCAAGTCCAACAGCGCCGCAATAATACTGCGACGCACTAACCAGTGTTGATCCTGACGAAAGGCTGTGATCAGATCCGGGATTGCATCCTCACCAAACAAAGCCAAAGCATTGGCCGCTTCGGCCCGTACATTAGCATCCACATCCTGGGCAAGCAGTTTTTGGAGAGCCAGGAACCCATCGCGGTTCCGCTTATGGCCCAGAATCATGGCAACTAACGATCGAACAATAAATTCCGAGTCTCCCAACCGGCTACAGAGCAGGGGCACCGCCACTTTGCTGTCGTAGGCCCGCAGGGCAGTGATGGCCCGAAGACGTTCCTGAAAGTCAGGACTGCGAAGATTGGTTTCGATTTTTTCGAGATCCATGGCCCGTTTTACTCCAGGGCAACGGCAAGGTGGATCGGCTAACTGAGGGGCCGTACTTCGTCTTGAAGGTGCGGCCCATAGAGGCGATCCTTCCCTAGGGTAAGGAGGTCTCAGAACAAAGTGGGGGGATTGGCTTTTTTCTTCAGATTCACACCGGGGGTCGCCGCAACCAATCGAAAGCTTTCACAACCTGGGCAAGAATCGGGGTGAGCTGGGGTGACGCTGGGGGACTCTGCAAGAGCCTACGGCCCCTAGCGGCAGTTTTCAACCATTCCCTTGGACACCTTGGGACCTGGGTGACTGACAAAAATTCTGCATTGGGCGCGAAAACCGCGCCCCTACTAGACGTTTGGCATCGTAGGGGTCAGGAAATCTAACCTGTCCTCTGGGCACCTCGATTAATACAGATTTTCACCGCAGTACCCACCGCAGAATCAGGGTTGGGTCGCGCGGCGAAGCCGCGCGACCCAATTAATCGAGGTGCCCTAAACCCTTTGGGTTAAAAAGTTATGAAAGCCTCATATTTCTGGCCCCGCCTGCCCTTACAGTAATTTTAGATACAGAACCAACTCGCACTCGTGAGCCTTTAACCATGAATAAGATCACCGCTGTGATCCGTCTTGCCAAACTCCAGGCTGTCCAGACCGCCCTCATTAACTGTGGCGCGGTGGGGATGACTGCGACCGAAGTCCAAGGTTACGGTCGGCAACGGGGCCATACGGTTTCCTACCGAGGGGCGAAGCAGTCCGTGGAGTTTCATCGCAAGTTGCGCTTAGAGGTGGTGGTGTCGGCGGAGCAAACCCAGGAGACGATGGCGGCGATCGTGGCGGCGAGCCAGACGGGAGAAATTGGGGATGGCAAGATTTTTGTGTCTCCGGTGGAGCAGACGATTCGGATTCGTACCCAGGAGCAGGATGAGGATGCGTTGTAGGCGCCTCGCCCAATCCAAAAGTGGGTTTCCCCCTGAAGTGGGGGGCTGTGCAGCTGAGCCTTGGGGGGTACCTGGGAGGTGTGAGATTCCTGTACTACAGCGGGGTACCGGCTACAGGGGGAAGCGATCGATCGTGAGCTCGAAGCCCACCATCACCCCTTCACCCGATAGGACTGTGGGGAGCGATCGAACTTCGGGGTCTTGTCCCGGGCGGTAAATTTCCACGGTTTGATCCTGGGGGTTAAGTAACCAGGCGAGCCGGACGCCACTGTCGAGATATTCCTGCATTTTGTCCTGGAGGGTTTGGAGGCTGTCGCTGGGCGATCGCAGTTCTAGGGCAAAATCCGGGGCGAGGGGGACGAATTTTTGTCGTTGCTCGGGGGTGAGGCTGTCCCAGCGCGATCGTTCCACCCAGGCCACATCGGGACTGCGATCGCTGCCGATCGGTAACTTAAAGAGGGTCGAAGAGCTAAAGACCCGACCCTGTTTGCTTTGCCGATTCCACAGGGCAACATCGGTACCCAACTCCAGCTCCCAGTTGCCACTTTCTCCCCCCATGGGTGCCATGATGATTAACCTTCCCTGGCGATCGCGTTCCAACTGCAACTCGGGATTATTGACACAGAGCCGATAAAATTGCTCGTCGCTCAACTGGACGGCGTGGAGGTTGAGCCTGAGTGGTATGTCTAGGGCGGGGACTGCATAAACCATAGCTTCGATCGAGGTTGCCTCGAATCACACGTATTGTCTGGGCCCTACCTTGGGCAGCTGATTAGGACGGGGCACCTCGATTAATTGTGGCAGGCGGCGAAGCCGCCTGCCGCAACCCTAGTTCTGCCGTGGGCACTGCGGTCGAAGGTTTAGTTTTTCGAGGTGCCCGACGGCAGTTGGGATTAATCAAGGTTTTGGAGCCGTGACCCACCCCAGTATCAGGGGACCGTGGGCGCTGTGCGGACCCTACTGGGTATCCCGGTGCAGCTGTTGGCGACCGTTACGAATTACCCGCAGCATATCCGACAGCTTGTGCTCAATATCCCCCAGCACCTGGTCCGCATAGGTATCTGCTTCCTGTTGAATTTCCCGCTGTTCCGTCAGCGCTTGCTGTCGCATTTCATCCAACTCGCGGAGAGCCTGCTGCTTGACCTGCTCCACTTCCGAGAGGGTCTGCTTTTGTAGGGTCTCGCACTCCTGGCGCAACTGTTGCCGCACCTGCTGGGCCTCCGCCTCGGCCTGCCGCACAATGCCCAGCTCATCCATAATCTGGGCGGCCCGCTCCTCTGCCATGGCCGCAATCTTGCGGGCATACTCCTCCGCCTCGGCCAGAATTTTCTGTTTTTGCCGAATAATCTCCTGGGCCTGCTGGAATGCAGTGGGCAGGTTAATCCGAATTGCATCCAGTTGATCCAAGAGATCCTCTTCATCCACCAGAGTTTTGCCCGTCAGTGGAATCCGAGGGCTGTCTAAGATCATCTCCTCCAGGTTGTTGAGTTCCTGCTGAATATCTATGTTGATTTCTCCGGCGAACTGGCTGGATCCATGGGTGTCTTGGGTGCTGTCTCGATAGGCACGGTCAAGTCTTGAGGGGTCTTGGCGCAACATTGCTGATAGATTTCCAGGGCAACATGGGCAGGAACCAGGTGATCCACGGAGCCGCCAAAGCGGGCGATCTCCTTAACCACACTACTACTTAAAAAACTATATTCATTGGAGGTGGCTAAAAATACGGTTTCAATCCCATTCGCTAGGGTTTTGTTGGTGTGGGCCATTTGCAGTTCCATCTCAAAGTCAGACAGAACCCGCAGTCCTCGCAAAATCACCTTGGCTTTTTGTTGCTGGGCGTAGTTCACCGTGAGGCCGTGGAAACTGTCAACCTGGGCGTTGGGCAGATGGGCGATCGCTTGCTGAATCTGGTTAATCCGCTGATCCATGGTGAACATGGGGGTCTTGTTGGGATTCCGCAGCACGGCGACGATGACTTGATCGAAGAGGCGGCACCCCCGTTCGACAATATCCAAGTGCCCTAACGTAATTGGATCAAAGCTGCCGGGGTAGATGGCAATCATAGGGACGGGTCGATCGGCGGATGTGTATGGAGCTGGGTGCAGGGTGACCCCGATGCTGTTCACTTTACCATGACCCTCTGGGGCACCTGGATGAATCTCTGTTTTTGCGGGGGTGTTCCCGTGGGGTATCTGTTCCAGTCCTCGGGCTTAAAATTGGGCTGGAAATCAGGCTTGAAGTTCCGGTTGGGCACCTCGATTAATTGGGTTGGGCGGCTTCGCCGCCCAACTTCAACCCTGATTCTTGCGTGGGCTGTCTCCCAAAACCTTGGATTAATCGAGGTGCCCGGTTATTCAGGCCTAAGAGGATGTTTGGAAACCTAAGAGAATCCCCTCCCCTAAAAACGCCGGTTGAGGGCTGAGACACACCGATCGCAGAGGAGCGGATGCTCCGCGCTCAGCCCCACACTGAGGGAATAGTTCCAACACCGATCGCATTTGGTGCCCACTGCGGGGACAACCGCGATCGCCATCTCTTCCCCAACCCAGTGGTACGCTGCCGCCGTAATCGCCTCGGTATTGCCCACAATCTCCACCTGGGAAGCAATGAGCAGGTACCGCAATTCATCCACACCGTTCCCTTTGCCGTCGCTGTGGTTGAGCTTCACTAACTGCTGGGTCCAAGTGGCATCTTGGGCATAAATGAGGACTTTTGCCGCCAGAGAAGCTCCGATCGCCTTAGCACTCCGGGCTTGCTCCAGTACCCTATTGGCCTCGTCCCGAAGCTGCCGCAACTGAGTCCAGGTGGGCAACAGTTGCCCATGGCTCCAGGTGGAGGGTAGTTGAACCCAGCCCGCCCCAAAAACCGAGGTTTGGGGTACGGGGTAGGGGAGGTTTTGCCAGATGTCCTCGGCCATGTGGGACAGAACCGGCGCGATCGCCTTGGCTAGGTTCTCAAGAATAAGAGCCATGACGGTTTGGCAACTGCGGCGGCGGAAAGCTGCGGGAGCACTGATATAGAGGCGATCTTTGGCAATATCCAGGTAGAAGTTCGATAAATCCACCACACAGAAGTTTTGGACCGTTTGGAAGAAGCGGAAAAACTGGTAGGACTCGTAGGCTGCGGTGATTTCCTGGAAGACTTCGCTGGTGCGGTGGAGCATGTAGCGATCGAGTTCCGGCAACTGCTCATAGGGAATGGCATCCTCCGCCGGATTGAAGTCGTGGAGATTCCCCAACAGGTAGCGGGCTGTATTGCGGATTTTTCGGTAGATATCGGCGATTTGCTTGAGGATATTTGGCCCTAGGACCATATCATTGCTGTAGTCCACGGAGGAAACCCATAACCGCAGTACATCGGCCCCATAGGGCGGTTCTTTCTTTTGGTTCTTGCCCCCATTGATGACCACCGCCGGATCGATGACGTTACCCAGAGACTTGCTCATTTTGTAGCCCTTTTCGTCCAGGGTGAAGCCATGGGTAATCACCTGCTTGTAGGGGGCGTGACCATTGATTGCAACGCTGGTGAGCAAACTGGACTGGAACCAGCCCCGGTGTTGGTCCGATCCTTCCAGATAGACATCGGCGGGATAGGACAGTTGATTTTGGTTCACCACCCCGGCCCAGGAGGTGCCAGAGTCAAACCACACGTCCATGGTGTCGGTGCCCTTGCGGTAGCGATCGGCCCGATCGCGGTAGGACTCCGGTAATAGATCGGCAACGTCAGCCGTCCACCACACATCCGAGCCCTTTTCCGCCACAAGCGCTTGGATATGGTTGAGGGTTTCCCCATTGATCAGGGCTTCCCCCGTCTCCTGGTCGTAGAACACCGGAATCGGCACGCCCCAATTGCGCTGGCGGGAAATGCACCAGTCCGATCGATCGCTGACCATGGCCGTAATCCGATTTTGACCCTGGGCTGGGATCCACCGCACGGACTCGATCGCCGCCAAAGCCGCCTCCCGGAAGCCATCCACCGAGGCAAACCACTGCTCTGTGGCCCGGAAAATCGTCGGCTTTTTCGTGCGCCAGTCGTAGGGATAGCGGTGGGCATAGTCTTCCTGGAGCAGCAGCGACCCGGCGGCCTCTAGGGCCTGGGTCACCTCAGCATTGGCGGTTTTCAGCACATTCAGCCCCTCAAATGGCCCTGCTTCCGCTGTCATATTGCCGCGCTCATCCACGGGACACAGCACCGGCAAGCCATAGCGCTGCCCCACCATAAAGTCATCCTGGCCATGTCCCGGAGCCGTATGCACAAGCCCGGTCCCCGACTCCGTGGTGATATAGTCACCGCCGATGACCACAGGACTTTGGCGATCGAACAGGGGATGCTGATAGGTGGCATGTTCCAGGGACTTGCCCATCACCCGCGCCAGTACCTGTAACGGTTGGCCAAACATCCCTTTAAATTTCTCCGAGAGGGTCTCCACCAAGTCTGAGGCGACAATGAGATATTTGGGCGGTCGCTGTTTGGCATCCGCCGCCAGGTTATCGGTGCCCGTATCCACAATGGCGTAGGTGAGATCTCCATTCACCGCCACGGCCAGGTTGCCGGGGATGGTCCAGGGGGTGGTGGTCCAGATGGCGAACCCCAGGTCGGGGACGTATTCCTGGAGTGCGGGGCGGAGGGCATCGGGGATGCTCAGCACTCGGAAGGCGGCGTACAAGCTGGGCGAGGTGTGGCCGTCGGGATATTCCAACTCCGCCTCAGCGAGGGCGGTTTGGGAACTGGGGCTCCAATGCACGGGCTTGAGCCCCCGATAGATATAGCCCTTGAGAAACATCTGCTTAAATACGTCCAACTGGGCCGCTTCGTACGCGGGGGCCATGGTCACATAGGGCCGTTCCCACTCGCCCCACACCCCGTAGCGTTGGAAGCCCTGGCTCTGGTTGTCCACCTGTTCCTGGGCGTAGGTGGTGGCTCTTTGGCGCAGATCTACGGGGGTGAGGCTGCGGCGTTCCTCCTGCTTGAGGGATTGGAGCACCTTGAGTTCGATCGGTAGTCCATGGCAGTCCCAACCGGGGATGTAGCGCACCTTGCGCCCCTGCATGAGCTGATATTTATTGATGATGTCCTTGAGGATTTTGTTGAGGGCATGGCCCACATGGAGGTTGCCATTGGCGTAGGGTGGCCCGTCATGTAGCAGAAAAGGGGCACCGGGGTTTTCCTGGCTAAGGCGTTCGTAAATGCGTTGATCTTGCCAATATTGCTGAATTTCCGGCTCTCGAACCACGGCATTGGCCCGCATGTTGAAGTCGGTTTTCAGAAGGTTGAGGGTGTCTTTATATTGGCCCGGATCAGCTTTACTCACGGTGGTCCTTGGTTGGTTAAGCGGGTGAACAGGTGGGGTAAATAGTCCCAGATTTCCCCATTATCCCGGACACTGCCCCGCTTCTTCAAGCCCTGGATTGGGTAGTGTTCTATGGCGTCAGTCCCTGTTCAGTCACTCTAGCGTCACGGTGGGGGGCGATCGGTCCTGGGCGATCGGTTCGGTCTTGATACCTGGGGGAATATTGCCTGTCTGCCCGAGGTGGGTACGATGGGATCGGTTACTTAGGGGTTCTCTGTTATATAGCTAGTGTCGATCGAGGGGGGATCTGCTTTTGGAACGATCGATCGGGGAGTCCGGGGCAAGTATATCTATGGCTAGATTTGTGAGAAGGGATACCCCTAGAGTTTGTTACGGATTGTAAATACTCCTTTACAGGAAAAAGATCCGCCAGTTAAAGTAATTTGCAAATCAAAAACTCTTCTTTTGAAAAGGTGCGCGCTTCGACGGTTGAACATAATCTCAGCGTCGCCTCACGGGTCTGGCCTTCAGGTTGGGGCGACTTTGTCCGCCTGTTTGTAAGTTTCCAGACTGGTGAGGAGTTTCTATGTCTAAATGCTGTTGCATATTCAACCACGGCCAAGTGAGTAGAAAAAACTTTAACTTCTGTAGTTTACATCCCTTGAAGATGACATTTGGTGGAGAACAAAATGTAGTGCCGTATCTAACTCACATAACTTTGTTCGGTTTTGGTTCGGTTTTGTAGCTGTAGTGCTTAGTGATGCAGAAAACTCTGAAGGGGCTAGAGTCCAGTCATAATAGGGCTTTTGGAGTATCGATCGTCCAGCGTTTAGGGCTAGCTTTTGCAAAACGGGCCGCAGGCAATAGCCTTAAATGCTGATTCCTCC
>JAYKIB010000153.1:0-12013 GCA_035285005.1 Prochlorothrix sp. | reverse complement strand
CCCCTAGAACCGGAGGCCCCGTTGCTGAGAGGATGTTTGGAAACCTAAGAGAATCCCCCCTAACCCCCCTTGTAAAGGGGGGGACAGCCTTTTCTTCCCCCTTCAAAAGGGGGACTGAGGGGGATTCAGCCAGGGCCTACGGCCCTTGGCCGAAGTTTCCAAACATCCTCTGAGTGCGAGTGCTCCGTCGGGTGCTACGGTTGGGGGTAGATCCTAGGGGGCCCTGGCTTAAGTCCCGTATCTTTTGGGCATGGGATCACGCCCACTTTGGGGATGCGATCTCTGAACGATAGGGGTGTCTATACTGAGGCCACAGCGTACTTGGTCCGCTTCAACCCTGGGATCGGTCCTACTCCAGCGGCGTTGACCCCCTAGGGCGCCGATCGAGTTGTACCCCTGTGCTATTTCCTTTTCCCATCTGCCCGCATCCCAACGCTTATGACTGGTGTGATCTACCCAAAATCTACATCCACGCCCTCTTCCGAGCAGCCCAATCGATCGATCGTCCCGCCCGTCATGCCTGCCTCTGCCCGAAGTAATACTGCGAATCCGGATGTGGCAGGCTCCGCTTCTCCACCGAAGACCCTGGCGTTTGCGCCTGCTGTGATCTATCGCGTGGCCATGCCCGAGCCCACCTCCCATCTGTTTGAGGTTACTCTGACCGTGGACATGGGAGCGGCATCATCCCTGTGTCTGCATCTGCCGGTGTGGACCCCAGGATCCTATCTGGTGCGGGAATATGGACGGCATCTTCAGGATTTTGAGGTGCTGCAGAGGGAGCCGTTGGTCTCCTGGTCCAAAATTAGCAAGAACCAGTGGCAGCTAGTGGTGCAGGCTGAGGAGCCTGGGACACAAGGGACCGATCGATCCAACGAGACCCCCGAGACCCCCGCCTCCCGGACCCCGTTACCCCAAGCAGCCTCGGCATCGACACCGGTAACCGTGCGCTATCGAGTCTTTGCCAACGATCTCACCGTGCGCACCAACCACCTTGATGCCACCCACGGTTACTTTAATCCGGCGGCGTTGCTGCTCTATGTGCCCCAGTGGCGCGATCGCCCCCATCAAATTAGTCTCGATCGCCCCCATGCCCATTGGCACATTGCCACTCCCCTCGCGCCCAGTTCCACGGATCCCTACACCTTCCTGGCCCCGGACTACGATACCTTGGTGGACAGTCCCTTTGAGGTGGGGGAGCAGCGTGTCATTCCCTTTGAAGCCTTGGGGAAAGACCACGAGTGGGTGATTTGGGGCAGTGGTCCCGTGGATACCCAACGCCTCGTGGCAGATACCCAAAAAATCATTGAGACGGAAGCGGCGATCTTTGGGGGCGTGCCCTACGATCGCTATTTGTTTTTATTACATCTGTCCGCCAGTGGTTTTGGGGGCTTGGAGCACAAGAATTCCTGTTCGCTGAATTATCCCCGCCTGGGTCTGCGATCGCGGGAGTCCTATGGTCGTTTTCTGCGACTGGTGGCCCATGAATTTTTCCACCTCTGGAATGTCAAGCGGATTCGGCCCAAGGCCCTGGAAATCTTCGACTATGACCAGGAAAACTACACCCCCTCCCTCTGGTTTTGCGAAGGGGTCACCAGTTACTACGATCGAGTGATTCCCCACCGGGCTGGTTTAGCGACGGCTGCGGAGTTTCTGGACCTGATGAGCCAGGATATTACACGGCTGCAAACCACACATGGGCGACGGGTGCAACCCCTGAGTGAGAGTAGTTTTGACGCGTGGATTAAGCTCTACCGACGGGAAGCCCACAGCAACAATAATCAGATTTCCTACTATCTCAAGGGGGAATTGGTGGCTTTCTTGCTCGATCTGATGATTCGGGCGCAACACCGCAACCAGCGCTGTTTGGATCAGGTGTTGCAACGGCTTTGGCAGGAGTTCGGCCAGCCGGAGGTGGGATATACGGAAGCCCAACTGCACGCCATTATTGGGGCGGTGGCCGGAGTGGATTTGAACGACTTTCTCCATTTGGCCCTCCAGACCACGGAGGAACTGCCCTTTGACTCGGTGTTGGCGGATTTTGGCCTCAAGCTGGAGGTCAAAACCGCATCGGTTCCTTTCCTGGGGCTGACGATTGCGGAAAACCGAGGCCAAACCCTTGTGCAGTTTGTCTATCAAGACAGTCCGGCCCAGCGTGTGGGCTTGGAGCCGGGGGATGAGATTTTGGCCCTGGATGGCTTCCGGGTGGGGCTCAAGTTGGAGGAGCAATTGCGCTACTATGCCCCTGGTGACACGATCACGCTGACGGTTTTCCATCAGGATGCACTCCAGACCCATTCGATCCGTCTGGATCCGCCGCAGCCTGTGTCCTACACGCTGGTGCCGATCGCGGATGCGAGTCCTGAGCAACTGGCTTTGCGCCAAGGCTGGTTGGGCGAAGACTTGCCGGCATAGCTCTGCTGGCAAGGTTCTTGGTTGGATGCTGGGGATTTGCTGGGGATTGCCCCCGCAGCGGGTACACCCCTCCCTAGGTCTGTCCGCAGCGACGGGGCGGCCGCTTGACTGGTTCTTCTGTATGGTTATCGAATTGAGGCTGCTATGAATCCTCCCCCTTGGTTAAAGCGTCTGGGTGACGCGGTCATTATTACGATTTTGATTGGCTTGGGCTTACTAGGACTGCGGGTTGCCCTGTCCTTGGTGATTATTGGCTTGTCGGGCTAGGGGCTGTCATCCTTTGACCCACGCAGTAATAAGGGTTGTGGTGGGGCGGCTTCGCCGCCCACCACAACCCTTAATTTCTTAACTAGGGCTCAAACCCATGCCTAGACCAAAACTGGTGCTGCTTTCAGGGCGAAAATCTTTTCAATGACCTCTTCGACCACCTTATCTGGGGTTGAAGCGCCGGAGGTGATCCCCACGGTAATCGGCCCATCGGGAATCCAGTTTTCCTCTACCACCAACTCCCCATCCAAGGGCTTGTGTTCGACGCGATTACCCGGTCCGATGCGCTCCGGTGCGTCGATATGATAGGACCGCAGACCCCGATGGATCGAGATTTCCTGGAGGTGGGTGGTGTTGGACGAGTTAAAACCGCCAATCACGACCATTAGGTCCAGGGGCTCTTCCACAATTTGGAACATGGCATCTTGACGCTCCTGGGTGGCATCACAGATGGTATTAAACGCCAAGAAATGCTGATTGACATTGGCGGTGCCGTAGCGCTGCATCATGGTGCGCTCAAACAGTTTCCCAATCTCTTCCGTCTCACTCTTGAGCATGGTGGTTTGGTTCGCAATGCCCACCCGTTCCAAATCCCGATCGGGGTCAAAGCCCTCGGAATAGGCGTTCTTGAACTTGACGAGGAACTCCTCTCGATCGCCACCGTTCAGAATGTAGTCACACACATATTGGGCTTCCGCTAGATTGAGCACCACCAGGTAAGTATCGGCGAAGGAACTGGTGGCGATCGTCTCCTCATGCTTATACTTACCGTGAATAATGGAGGTATAGTCCACCTTCTTGTGCTTTTCCACCGTATTCCAGACCTTAGAAACCCAAGGACAGGTGGTATCCACAATTTGACAGCCCCGATCGTTCAGTAGCTCCATTTCCTGGACGCTAGCCCCAAAGGCGGGCAAAATCACCACATCCCCTTTGCCTACGCCGGAAAAGTCCTTGTCTCCGTTCACCACTTCAATAAAGTCCACCTGCATGTCCCGCAGGTGCTGGTTAACCGAGGGGTTGTGGATAATCTCGTTGGTAATCCAAATGCGCTCCGTCGGAAATTGCTTTCGAGTTTCGTAGGCCATGGCCACAGCCCGCTCCACGCCCCAGCAAAATCCGAAGGCTTCCGCTAGCCGAATCGTAACTTCCCCTTGGCGCAGGGTGTAGTTGTTGTCCCGGATTTGTTGGATGAGGTCGCTTTTGTAGGCGGTATCCATGCGGCCTGAGACCTCGGCAGCATGGCCAAATCCCTTACGGTTGTAGCGATCGGAGTGGTGCAGCGATCGGCGAAAGGCTTTTGTATCCATAGGTTTAAAAACGGGTGGCTTATGATGACGTTTGAAGGCGCAGTCGCTCTCCAGTGTACTGCACTGCCCATATCCTGCACGGCTCAGATCCAGCATGATGCAAACCGTACAAGTCAAACCGTACAAGTCAAACCGTACAAGACAGGAGTTGCTTCACCAGCGGTGAGGCAACGCCCGCTCCGAGATACATCTGCACGATACTGACAAGTGGGGCGAGTCCACTTCGATGAATCCAAAGTTGAGGAAAGGGCCCCTGGGGGAAGCAGCAATGCCCTGGGGGACGGGCGGGCACCTTGGAAAGTCCAAATTCTGATCCTGATTCTGATCCTGTGACCCACGCAAGAACAGGGGGTGTGGCGGGCGGCGGCTTCGTTGCACCTCACAACTAATTCAGCCACTAATCCAGCGGCTCTCGCTAGAAAAAAGTTTGGTGATGGGTGGCTTGGAGTTGGCTATATTGTTGCAGATTGCCTTGGCGCTTGAGGAAGTGGAGTCGATGTTCTACGAGCAGCCTTGCATCATTGCGGCTCACCGGCTCGAATAGCATTCCTTTATTGCCGGGACTGACGCGAAAAAATAGACGCTGGGCATACAGGGTCGCAAATAGTTCTTGGGTTTCCTCCAATTCACAAATCCTAAATAGGAGGCCAAACGTGGGGTGATTGAGGTAAACTTCAGCGCTCATGCAGTATGCCGTTTGTTCAAAACCGAAAAGAAGAGAGACACCGTGGGGAGGTTGATCTGTGGATCTGGGTGGGAATACGCAATCCGGGGGGACGGAAACGGTAACTACAACATCCAGAGCCAGATCCAAACGCAGGCGCTACGGGAGTTAGGAGTCAGCTGGAATGGGTCAGAGTGGCTTGGGGTCAGGATTCTCGCCTGCTAAGCTTATCACACCCCTGGGATTGCTGATGCACTGGGTTTTGCTGGGTTTCTCCCCGGTGAACTGAGGGGATTCAGGGGGGTAGACATGTCGATCGGGATGCCATGGGTGGGCGATTGTTCTGGTGTTTTCTGGTGTTTTCTGGGGGGCGTGTTGGGTTTGCGGGGTCTGGATCCCGCGCGACAGTCCAATTGACATTGGTTGGAATTGGCTCAGCCACGTCAGAATCAGGGTTGGCGGGGGCGAAGTCGCCGTCCAGTCCACTGAGTTGTCACGGGATCCCCATTAAACTGAGGTACCGGTGCCTAAGTTCAGGGCACCTCGATTAATTGTGGCGTGCGGCGAAGCCACACGCCACAACACTGATTCTTACGGGGTTCATTGGGCAAGAACTTTGATTTTTCGAGGTGCCCTTCAGTTTGGACCCCTCGAAAATCTGGATTCTTGTCCTGTGACCCACCCAAGCGTCAGGGTTCGGTGGGACCGATCCACCGCCTCGGGTCTGTGCCCGTTGTTTGCGTTGTTTGCCTGGAGTACTCACCCCATGAACCATGCTCTCCCTCCCCAACCGTTACCAGATGACGTGATGGGCGAACAGTGGCAGTTTGTGACTGTTCCCGCAGGAGAAGTCACGCACCTGTTTGAGCACCGTCCAATTCCAATTCAAGTGGCACCACCCGATCGCTGGCCCCTGGGTCTGGGGTTGGCCTCCACGGAGAAGGTCCCTGGACTGATTATTCAAGGGGGGCGACGATCGCGACGCTTGGCCCAGTGGGTTCAGGCCCAAGGCCCGATCGCCATCACTGCAATGGCCACGGATCCCGGGGGCTTGATTTTGGAAGCGGCGGACGATCGCCGTTGGGTGTTTGCAACTTTTACGGATGCTGAGGTGATCCAGTCTGCCCAAATGTATCAAATGAGACAGCGAAACTGCAAAGGTTTACATTTTCTCTTGATTCAGCCCGATGACTTGGGGCACACTGCGAGTGGTTTTTGGCTTTTACAAAATACGGCCCTCGGCTCACCGGAAAGAACACCTCAATAAAGGGCACTCAGGGCACCGCAATGCATCGGCCCAAGTCATTGGCTCGGGTGGCTCCCCTGATTCCTGCCCCTGATTTTGACGGGGGATTTGGGGAGTCTGGGATGTTTTGAGGTGTGCTAAAGGGGCGCTTGTGGCGATTGAAAGGCGATCGAAAATAGTGCCAAATATTACAGATTATTGAGAATTACTGCGTTTTGTAGGGTAAAGGATTGGTCGAAATCCCGACCCATTGGATGATCAAGATCCGGGAAGAGATCGCTGCGATTTCCGCAGACCCAAACCCCCTCCTTTGTCTGACTAGAGCTATGAAAAACCTGGCTAGGCAACTGCACCGCTATCTAGGTCAATTCATGGGCCTGAAATCCCTATATCTTTGCTAATTTTAGGCTCTGGCTTCCCTTAATGGGCTTTGCTAGCACTAACTTCCAGAGCTTGGTAGTCTCTTCCAAGGGAACCTGCTGACGGACTGGGATCCGGGAAAGTTGGTGGCTGGACTCAGATCCATTAGATTAAGAAAAGAAAGTTAAATCTTTACGCATTTTTACAGACCAGCGGCACGGTGGTGGTGATGACCGATTGGTGATCATCGGTGTCCGACTCACTACTACTGAACCCCACGACCATTTTGTTTCAGCACCCTAAGGGGACTTGAAGATATGAACTTGAGTGAACTCACCCATCCTAACCAACTCCACGGGTTATCCATTGCCCAGTTAGAGCAAGTGGCACGGCAAATTCGGGAAAAGCATTTGGAGACGATCGCCTCCTATGGGGGACATTTGGGGCCAGGGTTAGGCGTGGTGGAACTCACCCTAGGGCTGTACCAAACCCTGGATCTCGATCGGGACAAGGTGCTCTGGGATGTGGGTCACCAAGCCTATCCCCACAAACTCATCACCGGACGCTACAACAATTTCCATACCCTGCGCCAGAAGGATGGTGTGGCTGGGTATCTGAAGCGGTGTGAAAGTGAATTTGATCATTTTGGTGCAGGTCACGCCTCGACCAGTATTTCGGCCGGATTAGGAATGGCCCTAGCGCGCGATCGCCAAGGGGATGACTACAAAGTTGTGTCGATTATTGGGGATGGGGCCCTTACGGGCGGCATGGCCCTAGAGGCGATTAACCATGCGGGACACCTGCCCAACACCAATTTGATGGTGGTGCTGAACGACAATGAAATGTCAATTTCGCCCAATGTGGGAGCTATTTCCCGCTACCTCAACAAAATGCGCCTCAGTCCTCCGATGCAGTTCCTCTCGGATAATCTAGAGGAGCAAATGAAGCATTTACCCTTCGTGGGGGACTCTTGGAACCCGGAGTTCCAAACCTTTAAGGAGAGCATGAAGCGCCTCGCGGTGTCCAAGGTGGGTGCAGTGTTTGAAGAATTGGGCTTCACCTATGTGGGGCCGGTGGATGGTCACAATTTGGAAGAACTGATCGCCACCTTTAATGAGGCGCACCAAATGCATGGGCCGGTCCTGGTCCACGTGTCCACGGTCAAGGGCAAGGGCTATGCGATCGCTGAGCAGGACCAGGTGGGATACCATGCCCAGTCTCCTTTTGATTTGGCGACCGGCAAGGCGAAACCCTCGAAAACACCCAAGCCCCCGTCCTATTCCAAGGTTTTTGGCAATACGCTGACTAAAATTGCCGAAAATAACCCAAAGGTCGTGGGAATTACGGCGGCCATGGCCACCGGGACCGGCCTTGATATTCTTCACAATGCCCTGCCCGATCAATATATTGACGTGGGCATCGCTGAGCAGCATGCCGTGACGCTGGCGGCGGGGATGGCCTGCGAAGGGATGCGCCCGGTGGTGGCGATCTACTCCACCTTCCTGCAACGGGGCTATGACCAGGTGGTTCACGATGTTTGTATCCAGAATCTGCCGGTCTTTTTCTGCATGGACCGCGCTGGGATCGTTGGGGCCGATGGTCCCACTCACCAGGGCATGTATGACATTGCCTACATGCGCTGCATTCCCAACATCACGCTGATGGCTCCGAAGGATGAGGCTGAATTGCAACGGATGGTGGTCACGGGGATTCAGCACACCGAGGGACCGATCGCCATGCGGGTGCCTCGGGGCAGTGGCTATGGTGCGCCGCTGATGGAAGAAGGCTGGGAACCGCTGGAGATTGGCAAGGGCGAAGTGCTGCGCAACGGTGATGATGTGCTGATTGTGGCCTACGGATCCATGGTGTATCCCGCCATGCAGACCGCAGAGGTGCTGAATGAGCATGGTCTCCAGGCGACGGTGGTCAATGCCCGCTTTGTGAAGCCGCTGGATACGGAGCTGATTGTGCCCCTGGCCCAGCGGATTGGCAAGGTGGTGACCCTGGAGGAAGGGTGTCTGATGGGGGGCTTTGGTTCAGCGGTGCTGGAGTCGCTCCAGGAGCATGATGTGCTGGTTCCAACCCTGCGCTTGGGTGTGCCGGATATTTTGGTGGATCATGCCACGCCGGATCAGTCCAAGGTGGAATTGGGGCTGACCCCGGCTCAGATGGCGGATACGATTCTGCAAAAGTTCGGCAGTGCGGTGGCTGCGCCGATCGCGGTGTCGTAACTCTGGACTCTTCGGTCAGCTCCTACGGTCAGCCCGATCGGTAAGCCCTGGCGGGCACCTCGATTAATTGTGATAGGCGGCTTCGCCGCCTATCACAACCCTGATTCTGCTGTGGGTACTGCGGTGAAAATCTGGATTAATCGAGGTGCCCCGGTGGTTAGCCCTAGGGCGTGTCATTAATTAACGCTAGAAACCTTGCGGTATCAGAGTGACACGCCCGCCCCAGTTTTACTAGGGGCTGTGTCCCTGACTCTGAGTGCCCTCTGGGATTAAAGGATGACAGCCCCTAGGGGCAGGCTGCTATGGTGCGGGCGATCGCGCCGATGCCTAGGGTTTTGTTGACAGCAACTGCTAAAATTCCTGATGTTTTCAGTTGCAGCACTTTCCCAGGGGGGAGGGGCCAGTGACCGCTTCCCAGCGCATCTATTGCTGTAACGAGCTTGGAACTAGCGAGGATTGCATGGCCATTCTGGATGGGCAGGGTCGAATTTTTGGGCGCGTCAGTATTTTGGATATTGGGGCGCTTCTGGTGATTGTGCTGGTAACGATCGGGATTTTTCTGGTTCCTGGCAGCACGGGATCGGTGGCCCAGGTGGGGGTGACGACCCAGCCGGTGGAGGTCAAGCTGTGGGTGCGGGGCTTGAGTGTGGCGGACCCGGATCAGTTTTTTGCCCAGATTCAAACTGAGGACAAGCTGAACATTATTATTCGGAACCAGCCCTACGGTCAGGTGGATCTGTTAGCGGCTGAGAAAACGCCGCGATCGGTGGCTGTGCCCCAGCCCGATGGCACGATCGTGGCCTTACCGGATCCGCGCCCGGAGTTGAACTATACGATCGATATGATTTTGACGATCGGGGGGGATGCGCAAATCACGGATAGCGGTCCGGTGTTGGGTAATAGCAAGCTCAAAATTGGGACACCGGTGGAGATTGATGGTGTGCTGTACAACTTCAACACCAGTGTCATTGATGTGAAGGTGCTGGAGAGTGAGGCGGGATAGTTGGGGCCTGTGGGTTGGAGACTGGGTAAGGGGCACCTCGATTAATGCAGATTTTCACTGCAAGTACCCACGGCAGAATTAGGGTTGGGTTGCGCGGCTTCGCCGCCCAACCCAATTAGTCGAGGTGCCCTACCCCCATAAACAGAGAGTTGCCCTGCCGAAGGCAGGGCAACTCTCTGCATTAGATGACATTGATGACATGGCCTATTGGGGGGCCTTGCGGGAAGACACTGCGAGGCCAGGAGCCTCTTTCTGTGTAGGGCACCTCGAAAAATGCAAATTTCGACCGCGGTGCCCACGACAGAATCAGGATTGTGGCAGGCGGCGAAGCCGCCTGCCACAATTAATCGAGGTGCCCTGGAGGGGCACTCCTGGCTGAGATGGGGATGTGATGTATGTTGGCGATCGCGATCGGGGTGACGATTTAAAGTTTGCTGGGAACAAGACCTGTGGGCAGGAAATTAGCCGCCTGTTCACGGGAGAAATCCGTAAACGCATCCCAAGCTGTGCTCATGAGCTTCGATGGTTGTAGGTCATCCTTGAGCAAGTCCCAGAGACGTTGCACCTCAGCGGTGTGGAGCCGATCGTCCTCCGTCAAGGCCAACAACAATTTTTGGCGCAGATATAGCCCTTCTTCCGACATCAAATATTGCAATCCTAATTGGGCCGTGGGCAACAGATCAAATTGACCATCACTGCGGGCAATGCGGATCATATTTTCTAGCCGATCCCAGTGGAACTTCCCATCTTTAAATAGCACCTCCAGCAGCCGTCGCCGTAGGGCCGGAGTCTCCCCCGTCAGCAACCGCTTGGCCACATAGGGATAGGCCACTTCCACAATCTTGAAGTCTGGGTTCACACTGAGGGCTAATCCTTCCTGGGTGACGATCGATCGAATAATCAAGGCAAACTTGGCCGGAACTCGGAACGGATACTCAAACATTAATTCCGAAAATCGATCGGTCACTACCTTGAAATTGAAGTCCCGGACGCTCTCACCCATAATGTCCCCCAAAACCGATTCCAAGGCTGGAACAATGGGATAAATATCCGTGTCCGGCGCTAAAAAGCCCAGTTTGACAAAGTCCTGGGCTAAGTCGGTGTAATCCTTATTGATTAGATGCACCACCGCATCCACCAGGGTTTCCTTGGCTTCCTGCTCTAACTGGTCCATCATGCCAAAGTCAATGTAGGCCATTTGGCAAGGCTGGTTTGTGCTGGGGTTGGCAGGAATCGCAAAGAGATTGCCGGGGTGGGGATCGGCATGGAAAAAGCCGAATTCCATCAACTGTTGTAAACCGGAGGTAACGCCGATATAGACCACATCATCGGGCCGAACCTTGGCTGCTTCTAAATGTTGAACGCCGGTTAGCTTCAACCCCTGGATCCACTCCAGGGTGAGCACCCGTTTGCTGGTGTAGCGCCAGTAGATCGAGGGAACTTTGACTTGGAGATTGTTGCGGAAATTGTGGGCAAAGCGCTCGGCGTTTCGGCCCTCGTTGATGTAGTCGATTTCTTCAAAGAGTTTGGTGCCAAACTCATCGACGATGAGGGCTAAGTCGTGACCCAGGTTGAGGGGGAGAAAGGGGCCGAGCCAGGTGGCTCCCATGCGGATGAGGTAGAGGTCCAGGGTGAGGCGGGGAACGAGGTTGGGTCGCTGGACCTTAACGGCGACCGTCTCACCACTGTGCAATACGGCTTTGTAGACTTGGCCCAGACTGGCAGCAGCGATCGGGTCTGGGGTAATTTCCTTAAAAATGGCGGAAACAGGCCGCTGCAGCTCGGTTTCAATGAGCTTAAAGGCGATGTCGTTGGCAAATGGCGGCAGTTGGTCCTGGAGCTTAACCAGCTCTTCGAGGAAGTCCTTGCGCACTAGGTCGGGACGGGTGGACAGGGCTTGGCCGACTTTGATGAAGGTGGGGCCGAGATCCGTGAGGATGTGGCGCAGTTGGGCGGCTCGCTCTTGTTTGTGGCCTGCGGTAGCGTCAAACCAGCGGTCCCATTGCAGCGCCAGGAGAAAGGTGCAGAGGGTCCAGGCAACGGTTACGGATCGGCGAATCACCTGCCAGGGACGGCGTTGAAAGTAGCGGGCGATGAGGGCTGGGTCGTAGGAGCGTAGATCGTGGAGTTGGGATGATCCCTCAGGGGTCTGGCCGATGGTTTGATGTTGCGCCACCTTGTTCAGTTCCTCACGGATGCAACGTTAATAGGGGAGTGATTTTTGTTAAGCTTCGTTAACCATAAGTATACATAACTACAATCTTCTGGGGTATGGGCCAACTATTGAATCATCTTGAGGTTTAAAGAAGAGACAAGGATAATTGGGCGGATTTGGCCAGATTGGCTACGCTTTAAAATCCTGGGCACCTCGATTAATTGGGTTGCGCGGCTTCGCCGCGCAACCCAACCCTGATTCTGCTGTCGGTACTGCGGTGAGAGTCTGTATTAATCGAGGTGCCCTCTTCTTTAAGAACGTGTTTGAGAACTTCGACTCGGTGCCGTAGACCCTTGCGGAATCCC
>JAYKIB010000152.1:0-7638 GCA_035285005.1 Prochlorothrix sp. | reverse complement strand
CGCTCCAACAACGCCTCACCGCCGTCCAAACAACCCAACAATCCCCTCAACCCTCTAAAAGACACCTCGAAAAATTCAAATTTCGACCCCAATGCCCAGGGCAGAATCAGGGTTGTGGTAGGCGGCTTCGCCGCCTACCACAATTAATCGAGGTGTCCTAAACCGAGCTGCTCTATTAGCCGAGCTGCCCGATCAGTCGAGGCACCCGATCCAGACCCCCTGGACCAAAAATTTCCAAAACATCCCAACCCACCGCGTCAGTTAGGCTATCCTTAGCCTGTGCCGGGGGAGCTATTCCCGCGCACCCGCTGCCCTGCTCCCCTCATCTGTCGTCATTCGCCCGATCGCCCGTGTCCCACCCGCCCACACTCCCGGCAACCGCTCCCAGCCTGGACCTCCAATCCGCCCTCAAACAATACTTTGGTTACGACAGCTTTCGCCCCGGCCAGCGGGAAGTGATGGAAGCCCTACTCCGCAACCAAGACGCCCTAGTCATTATGCCCACCGGGGGTGGGAAGTCTCTTTGTTTTCAGTTGCCCGCCCTCGTCAAACCAGGGGTGATGATCGTCGTATCGCCCCTGATTGCCCTGATGCAGGATCAGGTGGAAAGTTTGAATAATAGCGGCATCGCCGCAACATTTTTGAACAGTAGTATTCGGGGCATGGAAGCCCGATCGCGGCAGAATGACATCGCAGAAGGGCGGGTGAAGCTACTCTATGTGGCTCCCGAGCGCCTAATGACCGAGCATTTTTCCCAGTTTCTGAAGGAAATTGAAGAGAAGGTGGGAATCTCCGCCGTTGCGATCGACGAAGCCCACTGTGTCTCGGAATGGGGCCACGACTTCCGGCCCGAATATCGGCAGTTAGGCCAGTTACGCCAGTCCCTCAGCCACGTCCCCTTCATGGGGCTAACCGCCACCGCAACGGAGCGCGTGCGGCAGGACATTATCAGCCAGCTAAACCTGCGCCAGCCCCTGATTCATGTGGCCAGCTTCAACCGCACTAATCTGTACTATGAGGTGGTACCTAAAGATCGGAGCACCTACGATGCAATTCTCCGACAAGTTCGCCGCAATCCCCAGGACTCTGGCATTATTTACTGTATGAGTCGGAAGCAAGTCGATAATATTACCACCAAGCTCCAAATGGATGGGGTGAGCGCCTTGCCGTACCATGCCGGGATGGGAGACCAGGCCCGCGCAACCAATCAGCAGCGGTTTATTCGCGATGATGTGCAGGTGATGGTGGCCACGATCGCCTTCGGCATGGGCATTAATAAGCCCGATGTCCGCTTTGTGATTCACTACGACCTGCCCCGTAATATCGAGAGCTATTACCAGGAGGCCGGACGGGCCGGACGGGACGGAGAACCGGCGCGATGTACCCTGTTTTACGGAATTGGCGACAAAAAGAAGGTGGATTGGATTATTGACCAGAAAATCGATCCCCAAACCGGTGAACCCCTAGAAGAGCAGCAACGCATCGCCCGCCAGCAACTGCAACAGGTCGTGGATTATGCGGACTCGGCACTGTGTCGCCGCACGGTGCAGCTTTCCTATTTTGGCGAGCAGTTTGGGGGGGACTGCGGCCAGTGCGATAACTGCTGCCATCCCAAGCCCCAGGAAGATTGGACGATCGAAGCCCAGAAGTTCCTCTCCTGCGTGGCCCGTTGTGAGGAGCGGTTTGGCCTCAGTCACATTATTGACGTGCTGCGGGGATCGCGCAAAGCGAAAGTCAAGCAATACCAACACGACCAACTCTCCACCTATGGCATTGGTAAAGACCGCACTGTGGACCAATGGCGACTATTGGCACGCACTTTACTGCAATCCGGGCTATTAGCCGAGTCCCAGGATGGGTTTCCGGTACTGAGGCTCAATGAGGGCAGTTGGGAAGTAATGCGCAAGCAGCGATCGGTCCTGGTGGCGATTCCCCAAACGCCCCAGGACTTACAACCCACCGCCAGCCGTGTTGAGGCGGAGCAACTATTCGATCGCCTGCGGATCCTGCGCAAAACCCTGGCCTCGGCCCAAGACCTTGCTCCCTATATGGTGTTCACGGATTCCAGCTTGCGGCAGATGGCCCAAAAGCGTCCCCAAACCTTGGAGCAGTTTAGCCAGATTTCTGGGGTGGGACGGCGAAAACTAGACCAATACGGGGAAGATTTCACCCAGGAGATTCGGAACTACTGCCAGGAGATGGGTTTGCCGGTGATCACAGCGTCCCGTCTGGCGGGTAATGCTGGAACCGATCGACCCACCCAAGCGGTCTCGGATTCGCTTAGCAGTTCCCTCCCCGTCTCCGCATCGAGCCGTTCTCGCCTTCCTGCCACCACCCATGCGACCTACGCCCTGTATAAGGAGGGTTTAGACCCTCTGGCGATCGCGCAGCAGCGTGATCTCAAGGTAACGACTGTTTTTAGCCACTTAGCAGATTTGGTCGAAGTGGGGGAATCCGTGCGCTTGACGGATTTTGTCACGGCAGAGCAGCAAGCGGAAATCGAGCGGGCGATCGAGAAAGTCGGTGATTTTCGGTTGTCAGAAATTCGATCGTCCCTGGACGATCGTTACAGTTACGAAGTGATTAAGCTGGTCCGAGCAAGCTGGCGTTATCAACAGTCCCTGTAAGGTCCATGGGGGCACCTCGATGAATTGTGGCAGGCGGCGAAGCCGCCTGCCACAACCCTGATTCTGCCCTGGGTACTACGTCGAAATTTGAATTTTTCGCGGTGCCCATGAGTTAATTTGGGTGGGTGGGGTCCCGAGTGCAAAAATAGAAGCGTTGTTGGTTTGTGTGCAGTGCCGTTGCCCATGGTTGCTCCCCTCGATCGGTCCCCCAATCCCATCGCCACCGTCCCCCCCCGATCGGCCCAATGGAACTGGCCCTACTGGCCGATCGTTCCCCTCTATCCCTACGGTCAACGTCGCACCCTTTGTCGAGAAGTAGTACCCGAAACCATTTGGGTCCTAGAACAAATCCAGGGCATCTTTTATGTAACGGTGCCGATTCGGATGACCGTGATTCGGTTAGAACAGGGCGGGCTATTGGTCTATGCCCCCGTTGCTCCCACGCCTGAATGTGTTGCCCTAATGCGGCAGTTAGAGGAGCGGCATGGGGCAGTTCGGGCGATTATTCTGCCCACCGTGTCAGGAATCGAACATAAGGTCTTTGTGGGTCCATTTGCCCGCCGTTTTCCCACCGCGACCGTCTACACCGCCGCCAACCAATGGAGCTTTCCCCTAGACCTGCCGCGCAGTTGGCTGGGCTTTCCCCTCGGTCGCACCCAGGTGTTACCGGACGATCCCGCCGACTTTGCCTTTGCCCGCGAGTTTGACTACGCCAGTCTTGGCCCCCTCAGTCTTGGGATCGGGCCCTTTGAAGAGGTGGCACTGTTCCACCGATCGACCCGCACCCTACTCCTCACCGACTCCATCATTAGCATCCCCACGGAGCCACCGGAGGTGGTCCAGTTGGATCCCTTTCCCCTGCTCTTCCATGCCCGGAATACGGTCTTCGATCGCGTCACCGATAGCCCCGAAGCTCGTCGCATCGGCTGGCAACGCATTTGTCTGTTTGGCCTCTATTTTCGGCCCAGTTGCCTCAAGGTCACCGGTTGGGGCCAAAGTTTCCGGGAAGCGGCCCAGGGGACCGATCGATCGCGCCGTAATTACTTCGGCCTCTTTCCGGTGCAGTGGCAGCCCAATTGGATCGAATCCTTTGCCGCACTACAAGGTAACGGCCGCCTACTCGCTGCCCCAATTTTGCAAACCCTGATTCTGAGCCGCGATCCCCTCACGGTGCTGGACTGGGCCGATCGGGTTTCTCGGTGGCGCTTCCAACGTATTATTCCCTGCCATTTCGATGCCCCCCTCAACGCCACCCCCCGTCAATTCCGGGCCGCTTTTACCTTCCTAGAGCAGGAAACCACCCTATTGCGGGGCGGCTGGGATGGCTGGCGACGGCAACCCCTGCCGGAGGCGGATTTACAAGTTTTACGACGCTTTAGCCAGGTTTTGGATGAAACGGGACTTGCACCTCCCGCCCAAACCCAAGCCGTACAGTAGTGGGGTCTCTGGGCTGGCAACGAGCGGGTTGATTGGAACCGGTTGTTCACGGATACAGGTCGAAAAACGCCCCTCGCATACCAGTCGAAACATGTCCCTCGCGCAGCGGGGAGGCGGTCCCCACCGGGTCGTACCCAGGACGCCTCGATTAGGGCACCTCGATTAGGTCACCTCGAACAATCCTAATTTTTGCCCGGTGACCCACACAAGAATTGGGGTTGGGTTGGGCGGCTGCGCCGCCCACCACCATCCATCGAGGGACCCATAAGTTCAAATTTTGAGGAAATGACCCACGCAAAAGTCAGGATTGTGGCGTGCAGCTTCGCCACACGCCACAATTAATCAGAGTGCCTACGGCAGCATCAGAGTTGTGGGGGGCGGCGAAGCCGCCCCCTACAATTAATCGAGGTGCCCTTTAGTATGATGGCTGTAAGACTAATCAGACTGCGTAGGGCGACGGGTCGTTTTGTTGAAACCTCGGGGGGCTGGGAACTCCCGCCTTAGACTAGTCCTAGGCAACTTGGCGGCTGCTTTAGCTGATCACGATGGCTTGGGCAGCGGCTTGGGCAGCGGCTTAGGCAGCATAGTCCCCCAACCCCGTGAATCGTCCCGGCCCCGATGGCAGGAATCCTGCAATGGACAATGCAAGAGAAACGGGGACGCACTGCCCCCGAGCAGTCTGAGTTGGCAGTCTGAGTTGAATGTGGGTCACCTCGCAAGACGGTAGGGTACTTGCGAGACCCGCTTGATGTGGATCCGATCGAAGCGTCGATCGAAGGAGCTAAACCCCATGGCAATTCCAGATGATGCAGTTGTGGACCATAGCAGCGCCTTGATCTATTGGGAAGATCTCCAACGGGCCATCCAAACCGCCTTCAATCGGGTCGAACCCGACTTTACGGAACATATCCTTGATGTGTTGGATAGCCCCAAACTAGACAACCAAAGTGAGGCGGGACAGTTCCAGTGGGAGGTGTCGGAGTCGGGCGATCGGCGCATGAAGATCAAACTGCTCCAACCGGGACAAACCTGGGTGGAGGGCAATCTTTGCCTTTCGGTGCAAATTTCATTTCAACCCACGGACGCGATCGAGGTCGCCTCATCTCCAGCGGGAGAGCTAGCAGCAGAAAATCCAACAGCAGAAAATCCAACAGCAGGAGAGCCAACGATCGCCGCAGAGCTAGCAGCAAGAAATTCAGGGCTAGGGACTCTAGCGGTGGTAGCAGAAAATTCAGCGATCGCCCCAGAGTCAGCAGCAGAGGATCCAGCGACGGCAGAGATAAAAGCAGAAAATTCAACGACGGCAGATCGAGAAGCAGCAAATCCAGCAGCAGCAGATAATCCAGCAATACCGTCTCGTTTAGCATTGAATATCGAGGAAAGTTCACACGCTAAGATTTCGATCGAGGTAGAAGCCGATTTAGTGGCGCAACCTGTCCAATCTGCCAAGCCTGTCCAACCTGCCAAACCTGTCCAACCTGCCAAACCTGTCCAATCTGCCAAGCCTGCAAACTCAGAAACTGCAAACTCAGAAACTACAAACGCAGAAACTGCACGCACAAAACCCCAGACAGCCGCAGCGCCTAGCACGATCGAGATTCAGCCCACGATCGAGATTAATCACACAGAACCCCGTGTTACGCCAGCAGCCCAGACAGGTGCAGCAACCCCAGCCGAGACAGAATCGACAACAGCATTGGCCACAGCATCCGAACCCGAGCCGCACACATTAGCCGCCCCGATCGATCCGCACTCGATCGATCGTCCCCTTAACCAACCCGAGGCTACAACCGAGGCTACGACCGAACCCACGACTGAACCCACGACCACCGCGTCTTCTTCCCCCGTTCGCAGTCGTCCCAAGGCCAAGGGATTCGGGGACTCCAGCCCCCAACCCCATGCCCAATTACTCGACACGGCTCCCGATCGGCAGCCTGCATCCTCCTCTCGATCGATCGAGTCCCAATCCTCCCGTCTGTCCCCCACGCACCTCGCCCAAATCCTCCGCCCTACCCTTTCGCACCAGACCAACGCCAGCCCCAACTTAACCACCAGTCTCACTTCTCCCCCTTCCAACTCCAGCCTCCTCAAGCTCCAGCGCGACTACCAAGCCCGCACTCAGCCCGCCCGATCCCAGCCGCCCCAGCCGCCCCAACCGAACCCGGATCTCTAGTAGCCCACGGCTTAAAAGGTGCCCTAGTGGGGAGCACCATCCGAGAGGTATTGGGAGGGGGATCTTCCAGAGCCACTGTCGCACTGACATCAACCAAAGCATCCTGCCCCCATTTGCCATCTAGGCTACAGCAAAAACAATCTCAAAATGTTATGAACCCTGGCCAAATCTGCGGGCAAGGGGGACCGAGGAGTGTCACAATAGGAGACTGATGGGCACCTCGATTAATTGGGTTGCGCAGCTTCGCCGCGCAACCCAATCCTGATTCTGTCGTCGGTACTGCAGTGAGAATCTGTATTAATCGAGGTGCCCTGATAGAAGATTGAAGCCAACCTCAACCCTGGCAAAATTTTACATTTTTCATCCCAGTTTAGGAGTTTGATCCATGACCATGCTCTGGAGTCTCGAAGCTGCTCTGACCGAGGGTCGCGCCCTCAAGATCATCAGTGGTCTTACCAACTTTGATGCCGATCGGGTGACCATGGTGGTCCAAGCCGCCGATCGCGGTGGCGCAACCTTCGTAGACATTGCAGCCGACCCGGCCCTAGTGCGTCTTTGTCGCCAACTGACTCGCTTACCCATCTGTGTGTCCGCAGTGGAGCCAGAGCAGTTTGTACCGGCAGTGAATGCAGGGGCCGACCTCATTGAGATTGGCAACTTCGATGCGTTCTATGCCCAAGGTCGTCGCTTTGAGGCTCCAGAAGTCCTGGAGTTAACCCGCCGCACCCGTGCCCTCCTTCCAGACATTACCCTGTCGGTCACGGTGCCCCACATCCTCAACCTTGCCGATCAATCCAACCTCGCTGAAGCGCTCGTCGCGGCCGGAGCTGATATTATTCAGACCGAAGGCGGCACCAGCAGCCAGCCGACCCATGGCGGCACCCTAGGCCTCATTGAAAAAGCAGCCCCCACCCTAGCCGCTGCCGCAGAAATTTCTCGGGCGGTGGAAGTACCGGTGCTCTGTGCATCGGGTCTATCTAGCGTGACGGCTCCCCTGGCAATCGCAGCGGGTGCATCCGGTGTGGGCGTAGGGTCTGCGGTCAACCGCCTCGGCAGCGTGGTGGAAATGCTGGCGGTGGTCCAGAGTCTCGTCGAAGCGCTGCAACCCGTGTCCTACCGGAGTCAATATTCCTAGGCCACCTCGAAAACTTAAGTTTTCATCCCGTGACCTACATCAGCAAGCACATAAAAGCGGGCGGCAAAGCCGCCCGCTTTTACATTGGAATTTAGCCTGTTTTAAGAGGGTCCCTCGATTAATTGGGTTGCGCGGCGAAGCCGCGCAACCCAACCCTGATTCTGCTGTCGGTACTGCGGTGAGAGTCTGTATTAATCGAGGTGCCCTCTTCTTTAAGAACGTGTTTGAGAACTTCGACTCGGTGCCGTAGACCCTTGCGGAATCCC
>JAYKIB010000151.1:0-2995 GCA_035285005.1 Prochlorothrix sp. | reverse complement strand
GCCGCCTGCCACAATCCTGATTCTGCCGTGGGCACTGCGGTCGAAATTTGAATTTTTCGAGGTGTCCTGTAGGAAAATCATTTTTTGTACGCAGAGACCTGGGGACCATCGGCCCTCAACACCCGATCCACTGCCCTGCTGCAGCAGGGTTTGCCCGATCGCATAACCCTAGGCCAGCCGTTGGAACCCCAGCGTTACGACGGCATCAGAACGAGAGTCCCCGCTACGCGGGGGACTCCCTCCCCAAACCGGGCCTACCCACCAAGTCAGCTGCTGTGCTGAGGCGGAGCTGACTCGATCGCGTGAATGTGGGCCTGCAATTGGGGCGACAGCCAGGAATAGTAGGCGGGATAGACCGGAAGACGGGGTTGAAACAGCCAGCCCTCCCCCGCCAGCCAGGTTTGCAGTTGCTGAACCCGATCGTGGGGATAGTCAGGATTGACCTCATCCCTAGGACCGATCCCCCCCAAATCCCGTGCACCCGCGAGAATACAGGCCCGTAAATCCTGGGGTGACATTAGGTTAGGGGGCACCTGAATCCGAATGGATGGGGGCAAAATCTCCCGCGCCATCTGCACCGCTTGGACCAAATCGGCCCCCCGGAATGGGGCCTGTTGCCAGGGATCCTGGCTTCCGGGCACATAGGGCTGCAAAATCACCTCCTGGATGTGGCCCCACTGCGCCTGAATAGCCGCGATCGCGCCCAGACTCTCCCGGCGATCGGCCCAGGTTTCCCCCAGCCCCAGCAACAAACCCGTGGTGAAGGGAATCCGCAACTGTCCCGCCCAGTGCAATTGCTCTAGGCGCAGGGCCGGATCCTTACTGGGCGCATGGCGATGCACCGTGGTTTGAAGGTGGGGGGTCAGTTGCTCCACCATCAACCCCAGGGACACATTCACCGTCTTCAGGCGTTCCATTTCCCCAAAACTGAGGGGCCCAGCGTTGGTGTGGGGCAAAAAGCCCAACTCTAGGGCCAGCGCTGCTAAATCATAAAGGCGTTGGAACCACGCCGATCGATCGGGACTGTGGGGATGGACTTCACCACTGAGAATCAAAATTTCGGTGATGGGAGTGGTCTGGAGCGGTTTCAGAAGATGGGTCGCCGCCGCAAGGGAAAGCAGGGGACTTTGGCCCGGTTCCTGGCGGAAATTACAATAGCTACAGCGGTTAAAGCAGCTATAGGTGGGCACCAGGGTGTAGGCGGGGCTGTAGGTCAGGGGGTCAAGGCGGGAAGGATTGGACAAGGCCACTGGCGAGAACCGGCTGAATTCCAGATAGAATAGAACGCTGGACATCTTTGCGGCGCTGCGGGCCCTTTGAAGCCTGACCCTGCCGCGTGTTCCGGTCCCACTCTACCGCCAGGATCCCATGACCGTCATCTCTGAACGCTTTGCCGCCCTTCGCGATCGCCAACAGTGCGCCCTGATTCCCTTCCTGACCGCCGGGGATCCGGACCTAGCCACCACCGAGGCCGCCCTCAAGCTCCTCGATCGGGAAGGGGCAGACTTCATTGAACTGGGCGTTCCCTACTCCGATCCCCTGGCGGACGGGCCCGTGATTCAAGCCGCAGCAACCCGATCCCTGGCCAAGGGGACGCGCCTGGATGACGTGCTGGCCCTGGTCAGTCGGGTTAAGGATCAAATCCAAGCCCCCATTATTCTCTTCACCTACTACAACCCCATTCTCAACCGGGGAATTGATCAATTTCTCCAACAAATTGCCGCTGCCGGAGTACAGGGCCTAGTGGTCCCTGACCTGCCCCTGGAGGAAGCGGGCAAGCTCCTGGAGCAAACCGCAGCCCTAGGCTTAGATCTGATCCAGCTTGTGGCCCCCACCAGTTCCGAGGCACGGATCGAGTCGATCGCCCACCAGTCCCAAGGCTTTATCTATCTGGTCAGCGTCACCGGGGTGACCGGGATGCGGCAACAGGTGGAAAACCGGGTGGAGGGGATTTTGGCAAAGCTGCGCCAGGTAACCGATAAGCCGATCGGGGTCGGGTTTGGCATTTCTGGCCCGGAACAGGCGCGTCAGGTGAAGGCCTGGGGCGCGGATGCGGTGATTGTGGGCAGTGCGATCGTCAAGCGACTAGGGGAAGAGGCCGACACGCCCGAAGCAGGACTTGCGGCGGTGGAAGCCTTCTGTAAATCCCTCAAGGCTGTGATCTAGACCGTGAAGGAGGCGAGGTTAGCGGGCGTTGCTGAATCGTGGGATGAACCTGCAAATGAAAGACCTGCTCCAACAAGGGTTACAGCAATTACGCCTCTTGCCATTCATCCCGTATTTCAGCAACGCCAGGTTAGCGTGAGCTTCGGCTTGGCTCAGCCCATCCCAGTGAATCGAGGTACCCTAGACTTGCTTGCCCGACCCAGCACCATGAAAACCCTGCTCCTTGCCCTCCTCAAAGCCTACAAAACCTGGATCTCGCCGCTGTTGCCCCCCGCCTGCCGCTATGAGCCGTCCTGCTCTCGCTATGCCATGGCCGCGATCGAGCTATATGGCCCCCTGCGCGGGAGTTACCTTGCGCTACGGCGCATCCTACGTTGCAATCCCTGGGGTCGGTCCGGCTATGATCCCGTGCCGCCCCTGTGGACTGAAGTCGGGCAAACATCGATCGAGTCTGTGATTCGTCCCCGGACGACTACCTCCGAGGCCCGATCGCCGCAGTCGTCCCCCCACTCGGACAACGGGACCGTTGTCCAGGATTAATCTGGAACCTCCCCCCTGCGGTGTGAAAAGATCTCGGCCTCAGGCAGCGGCGGCCCTAGAGGATAGTTGAAAACTTTGGCCAAATCCTGTAGGCCCTGCCAGGATCCCCCCTTGTAAAGGGGGGAATAGCCTTTACTTCTCCCTTCAAAAGGGGGACCGAGGGGGATTCCGCAAGGGTCTACGGCACCGAGTCGAAGTTCTCAAACACGTTCTTAAAGAAGAGGGCACCTCGATTAATACAGACTCTCACCGCAGTACCGACAGCAGAATCAGGGTTGGGTTGCGCGGC
>JAYKIB010000150.1:0-2777 GCA_035285005.1 Prochlorothrix sp. | reverse complement strand
ACGATATCTCCGAGACCGAGTTGAATTCTCCAGAGTTACAGTGTTCCCACCCCAAAAACCCAAAGGCTCTCAAACGGCTCAAACCCCTGCCTAGTCTCACTTTGACGACTTTTCTGCACCACTAAGGTCCATCCCCTTCACCTGCAACACATCTGGATATTTCTGCTGCAAGAGTTGATAGGTTTCTTCCACCAGTTGATCCTCGATCGCCTCAAAGCGCTCGTATAGAGCACGGCGATCGGTAAATTCCTGACCAACAGTGGCCAAGAACTCTAGCTCCAAGTCGTTGGCGTAGCGATCGGCAGTGGCCTGCTCTAGAGCATGAAACTGGCTCAGCATGGGTGTGAGATACTCCGTAATCCACTAAGCAGAATGCAAATTTTGACTCCCGTGCCCACGATAACATCAGGATCCAGGCAACGGCAGAGCATTGATTTGGGTTCTCTAGCCCTTATCTTTATCTTACTTAATAATCGCAGGGCACCTCGATGAATCCCATTGTTCATCCTGTGATCCACGCAAGAATAAGGGTTGTGGCGTGCGGCGAAGCCGCACGCCACAATTAATCGAGGTGTCCTTATGTTAATCAATCTATTTAGGGCCAGCCTGGTTATTTTCTAGGTTGGCTTGGGCATTACGTCGCCATTGCTCTGGTTTAATGCGCCGTAGGGCTGAACCCGTAAAGCGGCGATCCCACTCGGCTTCACTGAGGTGAGCCAACTCCTGGAGCTTGGGTGCGCTGTTCTCGGGATAGGGCTGAAAGTCGGCAATATCCGTTTCCTGGGCAAATCTTTGGTTCCAGGGGCACACATCCTGGCAAATATCACAGCCCGCAACCCAACCCTTGAGATTCTGGGCGATCGGGGTCGGGAGTTGGGGCGATCGATTTTCGATGGTGTGGTAGGCAATGCAGCGGTTGGCATCAACGACGGTGGGAGCCACGATCGCGGCTGTGGGGCAAGCCTCAAGGCAGCGGGTGCAGGTGCCACAGTGGGCTGTGTGGGGGTGATCGGCGGGGAAGGCTACGGTGGTGAGCAACTCCCCGAGAAAAACCCAGGAGCCGTAATCGCGGGTGATGAGGTTACCATGCTTGCCCACCCAACCAAGGCCCGATCGCTGGGCCCACGCCTTATCTTGCACCGGTCCCGTGTCCACATAGATGCGCCAGTCGATCGACGACTGTTCCTGGGTCATAGTTTGGGCCTCTAGCCAACGACCTAGGGCTTTGAGCCGTTTCTGCAAGATGCGGTGATAGTCGCGCCCCCAGCCATAACGGGAGATCTTACCCACTGCGGGATCGGAGCTGTGGGGAACGGGGGTGTAGTAGTTGAGGGCGACGGAAATGACCGATCGCACCCCCGGTAATACCTGGGTAATATCCTGGCGTTTGGGACTGGCCATCCAGGCCATGTCCGCTTGGTAGCCCTGCTGGAGCCAGTGCTGCAGCCCCCACTCCGCAGGGGATTCAGGAATTGAGGCGATGCCCACTTTATGGAATCCGAGGTTGAGGGCTTGGGTTTTGAGGGCCGTGGCGAGGGAAGCCCGATTGGGCGGGGAATCTGGCATGGTGATTGGGAGGAGAGCGATCGGGTTGGGAGGTGTGACACGACGGACGATCTAGGGATGATCTCCCCAAGTCTGCCGTGTAGCCGGGGGGGCAGGGTTGGGCTGCTGATTGTCATGGTTCAGAATGAAAACGGGTTCGAGGGGATGGTCCTCTTCTGGGTGGGGCGTGGGTGGGGCTAACTCGTCTAGGTCTTGTTCCGCCGGGGAGGAGTTAGGCGGATTGGGGTCAGATTGGTCTAGGCCAGACCCGTGGGGCTCAGGCTGGGGTGATGGGGGAGGGGAGGGGGGGACGACCAATGCGTCTGGGGACGCTGGGGCCAAACCACGGACTTGGAGATGCCAAGCTGCCAGGTGGCGCACACCGGGATCGGGATCTTCACGGGCCACCGTTTGCAGGGTGGCGATCGCCCAGGGGTGTTCCTCGGGTTCCCAGCCGCGATCGAGACCTTGGCCTAGGGTCTGGACGGCACTGAGGCGGAGGACGGTTTGGGGATGGTACAGCTGCTCTGTAAGGGGGATAGTCGATCGATCGGCTGGGGGGTGTGCGGGTTGGGGGTGTTGTTGCGACCTGAGAAAGTTCCCCAATCCCAGCCACAGGACGAGACTTTGCATTGTTAAGCCTGCGGTGAGGCCGGGACTGCTGGTTTCGGACCAAACTACGGTGAGCCAATAGGTATTGAGAGCGGCGAGGCTGCTGGTGCCCACGGCCACGATCAGGAACTGCTGGGGAGCGCTGATGTGTTGTCTCCAGGACTGCCAGGGTGGAATCGGGCGCTGTAGCCAATGGCGCAGGCGATCGGCCCCCAGCAGGCCCCCTAGGCCGACGGCTCCGGCGAGGGTCAGTTGCCAGTCCCACAACCACAGTTCTACGGCCATGCCCATGCCGAGGCTAATCCAGGCGAGGGAGCGCCACTGGGGTAATTGGGCGGAAAGAGAGGTTAACAGGGACGATCGGCCTCGGCTCAACCGGTCTAGACCTGACCCGTTGAGCAATTTGGTTGCGGATTGGAAGATTGGGAGGGTAAAGGCTCGTCGCTGCACAGCCACACAGATAACGCTACATAAAGGTCTAGGACACCTCGATTCATCCCAATATTGGGGAGAGAGCCCATGCAAGAGTGAGGGAGTTGAGGGGGGGGCGAAGCCGCCGCAGTGCCCACGGCAGAATCAGGGTTGGGTTAGGCGGCTTCGCCGCCTAACCCAATTAATCG
>JAYKIB010000149.1:0-5555 GCA_035285005.1 Prochlorothrix sp. | reverse complement strand
GTTGAAGGGGAAAACACTCGATTGAGACATTATCTCGCTCGTTTACATCGTAAGACCCTGTGCTATTCCAAGTCCGTAGAGATGCTGAAACACTCAGTTCGTCTGCTACTTCACTACCTCAAGTTTGATGAGGTGCCCATGCCAAGGCCGGTTCATACTTGAATTCAGCAATGCCCCCTAGGGCCTGTCGTCAATTAACTGTGGAAACCTTGCGATATCAGCATTACACACCCGCCCAGTTGGAGGCTCTCCCTTATAAAAGAATTGCCCCGCCAAAGGCGGGGCAATTCTTTTACGACCGGGCACTTCGATTAATCCCAATTTTCGTCCTGTGCCCAATGCAATAATCAGGGTTGTGGGGTGCCCCATAGCAGAATCGGGGTTGGGTTGGACGGCTGCGCCGCCCAACCCAATTAATCGAAGTGCCTTACCGTTTTGTACGGTAGGGCACCTCGATTAATTCAAATTTCGACCGCAGTGCCCACGGCAGAATCAAGGTCGCGGCAGGCGGCTGCGCCGCCTCACCCAATTAATCGAGGTGCCCGGTACTGTTGCGAACGGTGCTGCCTTAAGTGTTTAGCAGCAAATGCACCGATCGACGTAGCCTGAATTATGCCTTGGCTGACTTGAGGTAGGCCAGCATTGTGTCAGCATCGGATACCTCAAAGGGATCCGTGGGGCAGTTGTCACTGTAACCGGGTTCCACAAACATTTTCTCGATCGTGCCATCATTGACAACCATGGAGTAGCGCCAGGAGCGTAAACCAAATCCCAGGTTGTCTTTCTCTACTAACATCCCCATTTTCCGGGTAAATTCACCATTGCCATCGGGCAGCAGGAATACATTCTTCGCGCCCTGCTGCTTACCCCACTGGAACATCACAAAGGCATCATTCACCGATAGGCAGATGATTTGATCCACGCCCAGTGCCTTGATCTCATCAGCGAGTTCTTCGTAGCGGGGCAGGTGAGTGGACGAGCAGGTGGGCGTGAATGCACCGGGCAGGGAAAAGACCACAACCCGCTTGCCGCCGAAGATTTCTTGGGTGGTGCGATCTTGCCAACGGAAGGGGTTCGACCCACCGACGGACTCATCACGCACGCGAGTCTTAAAGACAACGTCAGGAACCTTAGTCACAGTAGTAGTCATAGCAACCTCCAAAATAAAAACATTTCACTGGTCCGGTGTCAGGGAGCCCGCTGTCGGATTGCAGGGTTCAGAGCATCAGGGCGATCGATCGACAGGAAGATAGCGCGTTTCAAAGCGGCGTTTTCTGTCCTTGCCCTTTGCTTGCTTCTCAGAATAATTCTAATCTAGGAATAATTCAATAGTCAGAATTACCTATTTTCTAAAATTTGTTTAAAATCCTATGGAATCTCCCATGGCTCAGAAATTGGAGTGCTATGCTAGGGAGTGCAGGAATCCTCGTCGAACCGAGCCTATGAACGCCCTGACGCAATCCAAAGATGCAGTTGTCACAACGCTGAAATCCAAAGGGTTACGGGTTACGCCCCAGCGCTATGCGGTCTACACCAATCTCTTGGGACGGACAGACCACCCCACGGTGGAACAGCTGTTGCAGGATCTCAACCAAGATTTTCCCATTTCTTCCCAGGCCACGGTCTATAGCTCCCTCCAAGCCCTGCGATCGGTGGGGTTGGTGCGGGAAGTGCTGCTCGAAGAGGGGGTTTCTCGTTACGATGCCAAAATGGAACCCCACCATCACTTCCGTTGTCGTGACTGCGGCTCCATTTACGATATTCCCTGGGACACGTTTCAACCCCTGGATCTAAACCAGCTCTCGCCCCACTTGCAGGGGGATGTGTACGAAGTCACTGTCCAAGGCCGCTGCGAGTGCTGCCAAACTCCCTAGGGACTGCCCTTAGAAACGTCCTCGGAAGCTGGGGGCAATTGCTCCAACCAGTCATTTTCTTGCCGATCGGGTCAATCGGGCACCGGGCCACCACACCCCGTGAACGGTTGCCCTAATCACGGTACCCACACTGCTATAGTGGGACATGGATTTTTAGAAAAACCACACAACTTCCTGCCTTAAAAGCAAGCAATCAAGTAAAATGCCTGCTTTGCCCCTGGGTACCTGACAACGTCTCTCGCCTCGGCCACTATGGTAATGGACAGGTCCGTGGAAGCCTCTTCCCATTGCTGAGGGGGAGTTCCATGGGGACTGTCGCTCGATCTGGAGCGATTGCCCTAGCTTGATAGCGGCCTGTGGGGGTGTGGGCAGGTGGCATAGCCACTGAGTCCCATGGAGGGTCTCCCCCGGCATGACTACGATCGAAGTCGGACCGTGTCGGTGTGGGGGTAAAACCAGGCTCCTACAAAACTGGTGGAGTTTTCCATGCGACAGATAAATTTCGTTATTGGTTTCGTCATTGTTTTTGGTCTGGTTCTCTTCAGCCTCGAGAACCCCGGCATGGTTATGATCCAAATTGTGCCGGGAAGTCTGGAGCTTCAGCTTCCCCTCTGCATTGCCATGATTGGTGCCATGGGGTTTGGGGCGCTTTTGGTTTGGGTTCTGAGTGTCTGGGCGGAAATCCAAGGCCGGTTCAATAAGGTGTTCGATCGTCGCAAGATTCGGGAGCAAGAGCGCCAAATCGATGAACTTCAGGATGAGCTGAGCAAGTCCAAGATTGAGCTGGATAAAAAGAAGCAACTGGAGCGTATGCAGGAAGATCTAGAGCGTTACCGGACGATTTTGGAAGAACAACGCATCCTGCCGGCGGCTGAAAACAAGTCCTAGGACATGTCATCGTGCACGGGGGGAGCAGTGCAGCTGCGGGGCTATCCTGTTTTGGAAGCCCTCACCCTCAATTTCTCTCCCAGATCTGCTGATGGATAGCCGGAATGGCTATCCATCAGCAGAAGGGCACCTCGATTAATTGGGCGTGCGGCGAAGCCGCACGCCACACCCCTTATTCTGACGTGGGTCACTGGGCAAAAACTTTAATTTTTCGAGGTGCCCAGAAGTGAGCTGCCCCCTGCCCCCGATTCTGATAGAGGGGTAACGGGTGCGAATTTGGAGGTTTCCAGATGCCCAGTAGATGGGTTCCGTGAGACCGGATAACAGACCCCAGTCTCTTCGGATCAAGGCTGGCACAGAGCACCTCGATTAATTCAACTTTTTGGGAGACATCCCGCGCAAGCATAAGAGTTTAGGTTGGGCGGCGAAGCCGCCCAACCCCATTAATTGAGGCGCCCTAGTCCTACAGGGATTGCTGTTTTTGTAGGGTGCTGCGGTTTCACCGCACACCCCAACCCTAAGCATGGCGTAGGTCCTAGGATAGGAATTTGAATTCATCGAGGTGCGCCCGGTGAATCACGTCACACACCCTGAATTGTCCCTAACCTTCGGCCTTAGCCTTGGGTTTGAAGGTGGAAGCCACAAAAAGCTCCTTTAACTGCCGTGCATCGGCACTCGACGGCGCATCCGTCAGTAAGCAACGGGCCTGTTGGGTTTTTGGGAAAGCGATCGTATCTCGGATCGACTCCTCCTCCGCCAGCAGCATCGCCAGACGATCGATCCCGTAGGCAATTCCCCCATGGGGTGGCGCACCGTAGTCCAGGGCTTCCATCAAAAAGCCAAACTTCTCCTCAGCTTCCTCCGGCGAGAGACCGATCGTCTCAAACACCTCCATCTGGATATCCCGCTGGTAGTTCCGCAGACTGCCGCCCCCAATTTCATAGCCATTGAAGACCAAATCATAAGCCTGGGCACGGGCTGTTTTGAGATCAGCTCGATCGCTGGGGAAAGGTGCAGTAAAGGGGTGGTGCAATGCCTCAAAGCGTTTTTCGTCCCCATTCCACTCAAACATCGGAAAATCCGTAATCCAGAGTAGGTTCAAGGCTCCCGCCGGAATCAGCTTTAACTCCCGCGCCAGAAACTGCCGCACCCGATCGAGGGATTTATTAACCATATCCGTCGCCCCGGCCCCAAAGAGCAGCAACCAGCCCGGTTGTGCCCCGGTGCGTTGGAGAATTTCCTGCTTTTGCGCCTCGGTGAGGTTGTCTTTAATTGCCCCGATCGTATCCAGTTCAAAATTATCCCGCACTCGGATATAGGCCAAGCCGCCGGCCCCGGCTTCCGTCGCCTCTCGGTGTAAATCGCCACCGGGCTTAATTCGCACATTGGAAATGGCATCATTCCCCCCCGGAATCGGCAGAATCTTCAAAATCCCCCCTTCTGCCACTGCCCGGGAAAACACCTTAAAGCCACTATTGGCCAACACATCGGACACTTCCACCAACTCCAGTCCATAGCGGGTATCCGGTCGATCGCTGCCGTAGCGATCCATTGCCTCGGCATAGGTGAGACGCGGAAACGGACGGGGTAAGTCGATCCCTTTAACAGTCTTGAAAATATGGCACACCAGCTTCTCATTCAGGTCCAGAATCTCCTCCTGGTCCATAAAGCTCATTTCCATGTCCAATTGGGTGAATTCTGGCTGGCGATCGGCCCTTAAGTCCTCATCCCGGAAACAGCGGGCGATTTGATAGTATCGATCGCAACCCGCCACCATCAGCAACTGCTTAAAGATTTGGGGCGACTGGGGTAAGGCAAACCACTCCCCCGGATTCACCCGTGACGGTACCAAATAGTCCCGCGCTCCCTCGGGTGTAGATTTAGTCAAAATCGGCGTTTCCACCTCAATAAACTGCTCCTGGTCCTCCAGGTAGCGACGAATCGCCCTAATCACCCGATGTCGCAGTTGCAGATTCTGAGCCATCCGCTCCCGCCGCAGGTCTAGGTAACGATACTTGAGGCGTAGTTCTTCCCGTGTGCTTTCCAGATCACTGCTCGACACCTGGAACGGTAGTTGGCCCCGGACCGCATTCAGCACTTCAATGCGATCGGCGTAAATTTCCACTTCCCCTGTGGGCAGTTTGGGGTTGAGGGACTCCGGGGGCCGCTGACTCACCCGTCCGGTGATTTTGACCACATACTCATTCCGCAGCTGATCCGCCTCGGGATAGGAGACAGGTGTGCGCTCCGGGTCACTGACGATTTGGACCACGCCACTGCGATCGCGCAAATCCACAAAGATCACGCCCCCGTGATCCCGACGGCGATCGACCCAGCCACACAGAGTCACAGATTGTTCGAGATGTTCAGCGCGTAGGTCGCCGCAGTAATGGGTTCGCATGGTGTCCAGGTCAGTCCTTGGGTGTGCAAAGTTACAATTTTACAAAACTTGTTCATTATCTCCTAATGGGCCCCTCGATTAATTCAAATTTTCACCATAGTGCCTGCGGCAGAATTAGAGTTGTGGGGGGCGGCTTCGCCGCCCCCCACAATTAATCGAGGGGGCCCTAATGTCACCCATTTGTAATGGGCACCTCGATTCATACAGGGCACCTCGAAAAATTCAAATTTCGATCGTAGTGTCCACGGCAAAATTAGGATTGTGGCCGGGAGCATCCCACTTTCGAGAAAACAGGCTGAGAGTGAATCTGAAGGCTTGAAGCCTATCAAGCCAGTGGTGGATCGGCGAATACCTCAGTAGACCAATGATCTGGCTATTTTCTCCCACTGGCC
>JAYKIB010000148.1:0-16980 GCA_035285005.1 Prochlorothrix sp. | reverse complement strand
AGAGGGAACGGGAGCAGGTTCGCGTGGGAGCATGGCAGACGGACTTAAAAAAAGGGGGCGTTGGCTTGGATACTGCGAGCCAGGGTGACTAGCTCCAAAGTAGATCTTTAGGGCACCTCGATTAATTCAAATTTTCACCGGAGTGCCTACAGCAGAATCAGAGTTGTGACGCGCGGCTTCGCCGCGCGTCACAATTAATCGAGGTGCCCTTTACCAGAGTTCCCAGATTTAGGGGGATCCAACCGGAGGAAATCCAAGAAACGCCACAATTAATCGAGGTGCCCACTAGACTTTGTTACTAAATGTTACTGAGTCGAAGCATCCCCAGGGCCGATCGGCCAAATTAGCCGGTCGATCGATCGGCCTCAAGCCTTGAAAGCACGGCAGATGAGGACTTTCGCAAGATTAAGGTTTAAATAGTCTAATTACTACGGATTATTACGATTACCGTTTTTTTATATTCAGAGGAGCCGGATTCCTGATATCTCATTTCATAGGGGAACACGCATCCCCCGCCAGGATTGACCCCAAAACGCATCCTGTTTTCAGGTCCCGTCCTAGGTTTTAAGATCACGCTGACTCAATCTCCCCTTTCGTACCGTTCGCGCCCAGGTTACCTATGTCTGTGTCAACATCAGTTTCACAAGCTCCCCAAACTCAGGCCGATCCCATGCTGCCCCCCAGTGACTCTCAGCAGCGGGTCGCGGATTTCATGAAGAATATCCAAGACACCATTTGTGAGGGCTTGGAAGCAGTTGACGGCAAGGGGCAATTCAAGGAAGACTCTTGGGAGCGGGAAGAAGGCGGTGGTGGTCGTTCCCGTGTGATGCGTGAAGGCAACGTCCTCGAACAAGGCGGCGTAAACTTCTCGGAGGTTTGGGGAAAGCAGTTGCCCCCCTCGATCGTGACCCAGCGGCCCGAAGCCGCAGGCCACGGTTTCTTTGCCACCGGGACTTCCCTCGTCCTGCACCCCCGCAACCCCTACGTCCCCACGGTTCACCTCAACTACCGTTACTTTGAAGCGGGCCCCGTGTGGTGGTTTGGTGGCGGTATTGACCTCACGCCCTACTATCCCTTTGTGGAAGATGCCGTTCATTTCCACACCACCCTCAAAAACGCCTGCGACAAGCACCATCCCGAGTACTACCCCACCTTTAAGCGCTGGTGCGACGAATATTTCTACCTGAAGCATCGCGATGAGTCACGGGGCATTGGGGGCATTTTCTTCGACTACCAAGACGCGCGGGGCAAACTGTATGGTGGCTCCAACTCCTGTGGTGAAGCTGCTGCCTACAGCAACAGCCTAGGCGCAACGGTCCCCCGCACCTGGGAAGAACTCTTTGGCTTTGTCCAAACCTGTGGCGCGGCTTTCTTGGATGCCTATGTTCCCATTGTGGAACGCCGCAAGGATATGGAATACGGCGATCGGGAGCGTCAATTCCAGCTGTATCGCCGGGGCCGCTATGTGGAATTTAACCTGGTCTACGATCGCGGCACCATTTTTGGTCTCCAGACCCAAGGTCGCACCGAATCAATCCTGATGTCCTTGCCTCCGTTGGTACGCTGGGAGTACTGCTACGAGCCGGAAGCAGGCACCCAGGAGGCTGAACTCTACAACACATTCCTCAAGCCCCAGGACTGGGTTAACTACCACAAATAGGCCGGGGAAGCCCCGATCGCAGCGGTTATTCGTTACGGGGAACCCAGGGTGAAGCTCCACAACCCTACCGAGGATAGAGTCGGTTCAGCCCCACCCAAGCACTAGCCGCTATCATCCCGACAACAGCGCTGATCGCACCAGTCCGTACAAGACTGGGAGTACTCCATCTTCGGCAGCACAGCCCCCTGTAGCCGATGTATCTGCAAGATGCTGTAGGGCACCTAGATTAATTGGGTTGGGCGGCGAAGCCGCCCAACCCAATCTTGATTTTGCCATGGGTACTGCGGTGAGAATCTGTATGAATCGAGGTGCCCTGTAATCATTAGCCTAAGTGTTGGTTGAGGTCGCTGCGCTGCTTTAACCTATTTCTGCTATGGCAACACGCCGGGGGCCGCAATCAAGCACAGCTGGGTATTCCTAGACTGGGCCGTGATCAAGACTGGGCCATGATCACAGGGGGACTGCCATCAAACTAAAGTGCAATCCTTGCGGACAGAGCGATCGATCCCTGAAAAGAGAGGTAGCCCCGCTATAATGCTGTCCTAGAAGATGTTGGAAAACTTCGGCCCAGGATCGTAGGCCCTTGCAGCATCCTCAGTCCGCCTTTTGAAGGGGTTTGAAGGGGTTTGAAGGAAGAAGAAGAGGCCGTCCCAAGCTCTGGTCTTGCGGGGGCTCTCTCCCCAAATCGGGGATTCACCCAGATCCCTCCCTCAGGATTAGCAAGGCTCCGGCTGTGAGGACTCCGCACTCGCCCTGAGCAACAAACCCATCCGGTGCTGTAGGTTACAAGCGCATCACACGATGATGGGCTGTTCGTCTCAGGTGACACCCAGCAGCAAAGCGCCACCCAATCCCATCCAAGCACCATAGACAGCAGGGCACCTCGATTAATTGGGTTGGGCGGCGAAGCCGCCCAAGCAAACCCTTATCCTTACGTGGGCTGTCTTCCAAAAAGTTGGATTAATCGAGGTGTCCAGCAGGCTGACGTAGGGATTCTTAATCTCACCCAACACCAAGCCCTGCAAAGAAAAATGCTAGGATGATGCCCACTGGCTCTGGTTGCTGAACCCCGTTTATCCCGGTTCCCTAGCCAGAATTTCCTTCCAGAACCCAAGTCTCTAGGTTCACTTCTCCAACAAGATCCCCAGGGTTCTGATAAAGTTGACAGTTGTTGCACCCTGCTTATTCATCTGCAATGGCAGCCGCCCAGTTGCTTAGGACAAGTCTGGGGAGGGAAGCACCCGCCACGCGGGCAATTCACTCTCTCACCCTGTCTCAACAAACCTGTCCGGTGCTATGGATCTTGGGATGAGTAGCATGCTGATGATCTGAGGAGAAAAGCATCACTATGGAGCAAAGGATTCACACCACACAGGATGGACTCAAAGTGGTGGTTCTTTCCCCCACGGGCCGTCTCGATATCACAACGGCGTGGCAGTTTCGCCTGAAGCTCCAGGAGTGTATTTCTGATGTGACTCCTCATGTTGTGATTAATTTAAGTGAAGTCCACTTTGTGGATATTTCCGGCCTCACAGCCCTCGTCGCTGGGATGCGAGATGCCGATAAACAAAAAGGTAGTTTTCGGATTTGTAGTGTCCACCCCGAAGCGAAGTTGGTCTTCGAGGTGACCATGATGGACTCGGTGTTTGAGATTTTTGAGACGGAGGAAGAGGCGCTTGAAGGGGCTCCTCGCACCCTAGCAACCTAATACTCCGCTGCCCAAGTTATAGAGCACCTCGAAAAATTCAAATTTCGACCGCAGTGCCCAGGGCAGAATCAGGGTTATGGCAGGTGGCTTCGCCGCCTGCCACAATTACCTGCCACAATTAATCGAGGTGCCCTATGGCCACCGTTATCGTTGGGGGGTCGCCCCCATTTTGTGGGGGCAACCCCATGCTCACAGGGAGACGGGACTTGAGCCGTAGTCCACGAGTCCATCTTGATTGAGCCACCTCGGACAAAATACACAGCATCCGTAAGATGCCTGGGCTACAGGAAGCTGCCCCGCCGAAGGCGGGGCAGCTTTTATGGTTCCCAACATCCTCTCAGTCGCGATCTCAGCGATGAGCTGGCAATCTAGTAATGGTTACCGACCTTACGGTGATGGGCCGCCGTCAGGGCTTCCGGGTTCGAGACCTTGCCCTGATTAACCTGGGCATAAACCACCCAATGATCACTGCACTCCATCCGCGTCATCACCTCACACTCCAGATAGGCCAATGCCTCCACCAAAATCGGAGACCCATTGGCAGCGGTGCGGGTTTTGACTCCGGCGAATCGATCGGCACCGGGCGGGAAGCGCTTCAGAAAATGCTTCATCAGCGGTTGGTATTTGCCCTCCTCTAGGATATTCAAGACAAAACGATCACCCACCTGCATTAGACTCTCAATTGCACGGTCCTTCGCCACCGCAACCGTAAAACCCAGAGGTTCAAAACTAGCCTGGGCCACCCAGGACGCTAGCATCGCCCCCTTTACATCACTCTTGGTTGCCGTGAGGATATACAAACCGCCACTGATGCGGCCCAAAGCCTTGTCCAGGTCACTGTCCAGGGACTTCATCTTCTGAATCGCCTTGTCGCGGGTCAACCACTGGCCCATGTCCGTGCCCGACTCCTCACAGAGCTGGTAAACGCTCTCTCCCGGCGTATCCTTAACCCGGATCGGCGGAAAGGCCACCTTTAGGCCCACATCACGGAATTTAGACAGGAGGGCATCGATCGGCTCGTCATCCCCCCCATAGGAGTCAAACAGACCGATCGCCTGCTTATCCTTCACCATGGCTAGCAGCGTGCTCAGGGCCGTATCAATGGTTTCGGGGCACTGGGCGGGCGGCGTACCCACGACAATTCCCGCTAGGGTGCCCACCACTTCCGTTAAATCCTGGGGCTCTGCGGTGCGTAGATCCACCATTTCCACATTCGCGCCCGCCTTGGTGATACCGTGGGCGACCGCCTGGGAAAGCCGATCGCTATAGCCATAGTCGGAAATGTAAAACACCCCCACCGTTGTACTGGCCTTGGTTTGTGCTTGGCTCCACTCCTGGTAGCGGTGAGTCCACTCCCTGAGATGATGACGGAGCAAAGGACCGTGGCCCGTGGCGATCGTGCGAATGGGGCCGAGGCTATCCATACGCTTGAGGGCAGAGAGGACCGATCGGGCATTGGGCCCCATCAAACAGTCGTAGTAATAGCGAAAATCCGCTTCAATCGTCGCCAAATCTTCATCGTAGGTGGCAGCACTGCAGTAGTGCATTCCAAAGGCATCACAGGTATAGAGCACCTCCGTGCCGCGATCGTAGGTGAAAATCGTATCGGGCCAGTGGAGATTCGGCGCACTGACAAACTCAAGAACATGACCTTGACCCAGATCCAGGGTGCTGCCGCTCTTGACCTGGAGCTTTTTGTAATCTTGGTGAACCAGGTTATCGAGGAACTGGAGGGCCACCTTCGATCCCACCACCGTCATCTCCGGGTTCAGGGCGAGCAAATCGCGTGTCAAGCCGCTGTGGTCCGGTTCGGTGTGGCTAACAATCAGGTAATCAATTTTTGTGGGGTCAACCAGTCCCTGGAGTGCATCGAGGTAAATCTGGCGAAACTTTTCGTGGGAGGAGTCCACCAGGGCTACCTGATCGGCTTGGATCAGGAAGGAGTTATAGGTGGTGCCGTTCTGGAGACCAAACTCAATGTCAAAACGGCTTCGGTCCCAATCCAGCGATCGAAGGGTTTGGGTATTGGGAGCGATAGCTTCCGTGGTCAGGGTCAGGCGAGGTTGTACACGCTCAGCAAGGGCAACCATGGCGGAGTCCTCCTATGGGGTGAAAATTCACGGGCGAGAGCTGAAGCACCCGAGGGCCTGCTCTCAGAATCCCGTAACAATACTTTACCCTACCTTTTTTTAAGCTGCCCCGCATCCGTTGCGATTCTAAGCCGTCGGCTGCGATGCGCTACGGCTCCGCCTAACATACGCCCCTAGATTGCCATCGGTCCTAAACCTTAGGCGCTATGGGAGGCCGACTGCTGTTGGCTGAGCCAGGTTTGGATATCGGCCTGGAGGATCACCAATTGCCGCTCTAGATCCTGGAGAATCGGTGCCAATGCCCCATACTGCTCCGCCTGAAGCTGTTCTTCCAGGTGAAGACTCAACTGCTGCACCACTTGATCCCCCACCATGGCACTGGTGCTCTTGAGGGAATGAGCCTTACAACCCAAGCCATCCCAGTCTTGGACCGCAAGGCATTGCTTCATGTCCTGCAGTTGGTTGGGGGTGCAATCGAGGAAGGCTTGGCAGGCTTCGATCGCCAGGGGGAGGCGTTGGCCCAGACGCTGCAACAGCAGGTCCGGATTGAAGCTAAGAGTCGCCTCAGGATACGGGTCCACCGGCAGCTCCTGGGGAGCCGCATCGGGCTGGAGCCAGTGATGTAATAGGGTACTGAGGGCCGTGAGATCCATCGGCTTAGCGATGTAGTCATCCATACCCGATCGCAGGCACTTATCCCGATCGCCCTGGAGGGCGTGGGCAGTCATCGCAATAATCAACACATCCACATAATCATGACCGGCGGCCCCTTCGCGGATCTGCTGGGTGGTTTCATAGCCATCCATCCCCGGCATTTGACAATCCATCAGAATCAGGGTGTAGGGGGCCGTCTGGGGGTCTGTGTTGCGCAGCGCCTCCAACGCTGCATCCCCCTGATCCACAATGTCGAGGTTCCAAAACCCCAATTCATTGAGCAACCCTTCGGCCACAATTTGGTTAACCGGGTGGTCCTCCACCAGCAGCACGCGCTGCTGGGCTGCCAAATCAGCCAAGGATGGGGTCAGAGCCAGATCGGTGGTCACGGGCTCAGAGTCCAGGGAAGAGGGAGAGCGGGGACTGAGAACGGGTCGGGTGAGCGCTGTGGCGAGGGTAGTGGCCAGATCCGGCGGCAAGAAGGGACAGTCGAGCACCGCCTGAATGGATGCAGAGGGTTGACTGATGGCTTCGTAGGACCGATGCATGGGTTTGAGCAAAACCCAGGGCACGTGGGCCAACCCCGTCTCGGCCGGAAGCTGCTGCATCCAGTCCCAGCCCAGCTCATCCAGTACGGTCGCTGCCATCAAAACCACGTCAAAGGTGACCGCATCCGGGGGCGGGGTGGCCTGGAGGGCTTGGGCACCACTGCCCACACTGACAACCGTGAGTCCCCACGCCTCCAATTGGTGCTGCAACACAAGGCGCTGGGTCAAATTGGGCACGACAACCAGTAGACTTGCACCTGCCAGCCCCAGGGGATGGAAGGGGGCCGGTTTAGGGTAAATGGGTTGGAGATTGAGGCTAAAGGTGAAGCAACTGCCCTTACCCACGGCACTATCCACCTGCACGTCGCCGCCCATCAGCACACAGAGCCGCTTGACCAGGGAGAGGCCAAAATCCAGGGAACTGGCAAAGGCAGGACTGGGCTGGGTCAGGTCGGGGTGGGGAGCCAAGCGGGTCGAAGTGGGGGGCAGCAGGGCATGGCCAAAGAGGGAATCAAGCCGATCGACGGGAATCCCCACGCCAGTATCCGTAACCTTTCCCTCTAACCGCAAGGTTCCCGCCAGTTCATAAAGGTTGATTTGCACCAGGATCTCGCCCTGCTCCGTGAACTTCAGGGCGTTACTGAGAAGCTGGGCCAGAATTTGGCGTAATCGCTTTGCATCCCCTTCCACCTCGGGATCTGCAACACCGGACAAGTCGAGGATGAAGTTCAGTCCTTTCTCCTCCGCCACCAGAGCAAAGGGGCGAATGCACTCATCCAGACAGGTATAAAGATTAAAGGGCGCACGATGCAGGCCCAGATACCCCATTTCAGCACTGGACAAGTCGAGGAGGTCATTGATGAGGGTGAGGAGAGATTCGGCACTCGACTGCGCAAGACTGAGCTGAACCTGCTGCTGAGCGGAGAGTCCGCTGCTTTCCAGCAGCTTCAACATTCCCAAGGTGCCATGGAGGGGCGTGCGAATATCGTGGCTAATGGTGGCCAGGAGTCGCCGACGATTCAGGGTGATTTCCTCGATCGCGCCGAGGGCTTGGTTCAGTTCCTGTTGGGCCGTGGCATGTTGGGCTTGGATGGCCCGTAGCTGTTTCAGTTCCAGTTGGGTTTGGATCTTGACCTGAAGTTCCTGGCGATCGCAGGGGAGTGTGATCTGGTCCGCAGCACCCAGGGCCAATGCCTGGAGCCACTGAGGACGCTGTTGGACGGTACCCAGAACCAGCAGGGGCAAGGATCGCAGGGCCGCATTGGTGCACAGTTCTCGACACACATCAAGCCCCGTGTCTCCTGCAACCCCAAGATTGACCAGGATTAAATCCGGCGGCTGGGCCGCGATCGCCTCCCACATTTGCGCAGCAGTGTGCCCAACGACCAGATCATGACCGAGGGACTGGAGAACACTCGACACAATCTCTAGGGTCGAGTCATGATCATCAACGGCTAAGATGAGGGGGTCCGCAACAGTCATAGTTGATTTAGTTTGTCTAGATTAAGCCGGGAAGGGGAAGTCTTAGCCGTTTCCTCAGAGAAAGCAAGGCAAAGCGTCAATATTCAACGAATAGTGTTTTGAAGGTGCTGGGATTATCGGGAGCCTGGGGCAGGGGCTGCGTCGATCGCACCGGGTTCCCCGCAGGCTTGGCGGGGTGGGACGCGTTGGCGCTGGCGGGACGTGCAGCGGTGACGGAGCCAGAGGCAGTGGAGGCTTGGCCCTGCTGGACTTCGGACTGAAGAGTCCCCATTTCTGACTCAATCTGGGCGAGGCGTTGCTGGATTTGAATCGTTTGCTGCTCCATGCCCCGCAGTTTGCAGTGGATGCGTTGTTTTTCCAGTTGCAACTTGTACAGATCTAGATAGGTATTAGCTTCCGATCGCACACGGGGCATGGTGCTGAAGTGTCTGCGGGGAACACGGTGGGGCTGGGGGCGAGTCATGGCAAGGGGCAAATAGAAGGGACACAGGAAACGGGGAAAACAGCGGGGAAAAGATGGGCAACGGCTAGATTAGGGTACCTCGATTCAGGGTAGCGCGCGTCATGGGAAGGGACAGAATTGGCACGTACGGCAAAGCTGTCTGTCACACTCCTGCCGGGATCAGAGGTGACCCCACGCAGAGGGAAGCGTTGCCAGTTGAATGTTGCAAGGGACCGATCGGGTCCTGCAGTTCCTGGGGTTGGGCGGCTTTGCTGACCCCCCTAACCCCGGAGTCTAACAGGGGTCGTCTTCCAAAAATTTGAAGCTTGCGAGGGGCCGACACCGAATGCGAAGAGCCGACACCCAATGGGAGGTCAGTGGGATTCTAAGGGGTTGGTGGGGGTAGCCTGGTCACCGCTCCAATGCATGGATAGCATCTTACAGAGGGCTTAGGTACCGGACCATTCCGTCATCGTCAGCGGAGCAACCCCCGTCTTGTACACTACCGTGGCAAACAGCGCTATTCCGACCCAAGAACCCAAAACCAGGAGCGCCCTCATCGAGCCCGCTTGCCTGGACAGGTTCACTCTACATACTGTCCTAAATCTAGCACCTCCGGATTCGGGAACTGCCCCAGCACACGCCAACGTAGGGTGTAGCTACCATCGCCATGGGGCACGATCGGCTGCACCGCGAGAATGAGGTCACTACTGGGCATCTCAAGGAGTAACTGACGATACCGCCGATCGCGATCGGTCAGAAACTGTCCCGTTTTCAACACCTCGGGCACTTGGAACTGGATCGATCGCAGCACATAGGTGTGATTCAAAACCAGGGGCGTGTCCATGGGCAAGACCTGCGAGATCCCGAAGCGATCCTGCTGTTTACCGGTGAGGAAGCGATTGCGATCCGCTTGAAGCGCATCCAGGGACTTAGGGGGATTGTAGGTGAAGAGGAAGGCGAGGGTGGACAAGTCGAGGGGAAGGGGCGGCAGGGAAGCATCGTTGTCGCGATCGTGGGGAGATTGCAGGAGGTAGTCGAGGGTCAGAGCTTCGAGGGGGAACTCTCCGATCGGCAGGAGGAAGCCGTAGTCCAGATCGGTGGTAACCAGTTGGAGGCGGTTATCGTCACTAATTTGCAGGGGCAGACGGGGCTGGTGGGTGGTCTCCGCCACAAGGGCGCGGGCCGCCTGGAGGCGAGCCGAGGGGGGCCGGGGGGAGCGGACGGTGGGGGCAAAGGATTGGGGATAGGCCAGTTGAGGGGGGGACGCACCGGCGCTGAGGACAACAGGGAAGGGATATTGCTCAGCGCGGCTTGGGGCAAGGCGGTTCCCAACGCCGATCGATTTGTCGTGGTAGAAGCTGGCGGGACGGAGCACACTCAAGCCCGTGAAGGGGAGGGCCAGGAAGTCTGCCTCGGCGGTCATGTCCTCGGTGGTCAGGGTTTTGGGGTCGGCGGCAAAAACACGGCGGACCACCTCAGGATCGACAAAGGGGCTGCGGTCTAAAGGATTAACGGTGGCTTGGCCCGATTGGGCCAGGGTTTGCTCCAAGGTTTGCAGACGATCGGTGAGGCGTTCCAGCACGGCTTGGGCACTCCCCAGGGGCGCAATGGCCGGATCGAGGGGGGGGAAGTAGTCACCCAGGGGCGATTTGGCGGGACGATCGAAGGGACGCGCCACGGGATCCGGCAGACTGGGAGCCGGAGCATTGAGGGCAGGGGCGGGTTCCCGGAGGCTGCCCTGGACAAATTGGGGGATGCCCCCCGCCGTGGTCACCCACTCACCGCTCACCAGGGGCAGGGGACGCACTTCGGCAACGGTGGCGAGGGTGCCGAGGCGATAGTTGAGGAGGGGAATCAGCGCTTCCAGATCGGCGATCGAGGCGAAGAGCTGGCAGTAGGCGGCGGTTTCAGCAGGGCTAAAGGGGGAGTCGGGCAGCGCACTCGTCGCACCTATCGGAGCGAGGGGCAGTTGGGACAGGCAGAGGGTACTGGGGCGAGACACTTGGCGTTCGAGGAAACGCTCCACTTGGTGCAGGTGAATCAGGGTTTGGCCGGCGGCGGCTCGGACCTGGTTGGGATCGGTGCCGCTAATGGCTTGGTTGATGCGGTAACCCAGATTCAGTTGGGTTTGGCCCAGATCTTGGATTTGACTCCAAAACTCAGGGGATCGGCGCAGTTCTAGAGGAAAGACGGGATCGGCTTCGCTGGGATCAGTCTGCGCGAGGGTGGGGGCCGGGGCGGAGCCGCCCCACCAGAGACCGAGGCCCAACAGTAGGGCGATCGATCGGAGGGGTGGCGCGGTCGCGGGGGAGACGGACCCAGGCGATCGATCGCGGATCGCAGTGCGCCAGAATTGCGGGAATCGCCCGAATCCTGCGGTTCGTCTCGATGGCCGGAACCGTCCCAATAAAACCTGTTGCCACGCCTGCTGCATTGCCAGCCTCCCACACCAACGCTAGGGGAATTTAGGTGCGATACTAGCGCCAACAGGTCAAAATGGCTAGCACCGAGACCTTAGGGTTCGATCGCGACGGACCCCTGGGCAATACAAAAGGGGCATTGCCCTACCGACCTCCCAATCCTCGCGCCGACCTCTCAATCCTCGCGCCGACCTCACGATCGAAACAACATCCACAATACTCGTCCACAACACTTCTTCCACAACACTCCTGCACAACACTTCTTCCACAACACTCCTGCACAACGCTATTGATGGCCCATGACCCTCAAGGCAGTTCTCATTGGCTTTAACGACACCCTCTTCCACAGTGAACCCCTACGGCGACAACTGTGGGAGGAAGTGCTATGGGAGCAGGGGTATGAGCTGCGATCGGGGGAGTATGACTGCTTCCTGCTGGGGCAGGCGGACCGTGAAGGCTTAGCTCACCTCTGGCACAGTTGGAATCAGCCCTTAGCCCCAGCCCTGCATCAGCAGTTATGGGAAACCTTTGCCCAGCGTTACCGGACTGCCCTGGATCAAGGGCGAGGACCGGCCCTATTTCCCGATGCCGGGGACTTTCTGTTTCGGCTGCGGTTAGAGCAACTGCCCCTCGCCCTGGTGACCCGATCGGCCCGTTGGGAGGTGGACTACGCCCTGGGGGACAGCCCCTGGTTTGACTATTTTTCGGTGCTAGTCACGGCGGAAGATGCCCCCCTCGGCAAGCCGGACCCCTGGGCCTACCATATGGCGATCGATCGGCTCAATGCCCAGCATCCCGATCTCCAGGTGCGGGCGAAGCATTGCCTTGCGGTGGAGGACAGTCCTGCGGGTTTTGAGGCTGCTCACCAAGCAGGGATTGCCGTGGTGGGTGTGGCCCACACGTTACCGTTACATATGGTGCAGCGCCAGGTGGAGTGGGGGATCGATCGGTTGCTGGACTTGGAGTTAATTCGGGTGAAGGCGGAGTTTGCCTCGCCCATGGGCAGCACGGAAGCGGGACTGAACAATGCCCCCGATCGGCCTGACGCGGCGGGCCCTCCCCAAACCCTCCCAGCCCCCCGCTCCCCTCAGCCTGAAGGACAGGAGAACGGACAGGCCCGTGGGACCAGGTAAAACTGGGAAGCCCCGCTTTGGGGGGGAGTCTCTCCCCCAAAGCATGCCCCAACGATGACTGCACAGACCGCTCTAACATCGCTGAACCGGGACTAGGGCGTGTCATCAAGTCACGGTAGCACCCTTGCAATCTTCAGAGTGACACACCCGCCCCAACCGTGGGAGCTAGGGGCTGCATCCCTGACACTGGGGGCATTCCAGGGTTAAATGCTAACAGCCCCAAGTGGACCATGACTTCAGTCCCGTCACCCCTGGAGCAGGGGAGCGCCCCCATAAAAGCGCCCCCATAAAGTGGGTGCGCTCCCCGAACCATAACGGTTGCGCTGCTTGGGCAGCAGAGTCCTAGTTCTCCGTATCGGCCTCTCCTAGGACCTCAATGAGGGCGATCGCGGCGATTTCTTGGCCCTGGTGGGTGAGCACCTCATGATCGTTGGTATTGAGATTGACCTTGATGGTGTGACGACCGGGGGGCAAACTGGGCAGGTGGTGCCAGGTGCCGTAAAGACGGGTAATCTTCTCACCATTCACGTAAAGATGGGCATGACCTTCGGTGCTTAAGCTGCTGCGACCGATATTTTGGGGCGTAAAGGCAAAATTTTCCAACTGCACTTCCAGATTCCAGCCCTGCCCGGGATCCCGGTGGACTTTGAGGCCAACCGTGGGCAGGGGTTGGTCCGCAGGAACCTCGATCGATCGATGGCCATGACCCCCAGACTCAACACTATGACCCTCAGCGCCATGCTCCATCGTCTCCCCATCCCTACCGTGGGAGGGATGCTCGGAGCTGACATGGCTATCATCATGGACACCTTCCGCGATCGCTTGGGGAGAGCCACCACAGGCCACCAGGGGCAACACAAGCAGGGGAAGTAACCGCAGGCAGGAGCGGAGTTGGATCGATCGAACGGGGATAGAAGCGGGCATGAAGGGTAAATCTTTCACAGCAACAGAGAACGGGGGAGATAGAACAAAAGACAGGGTGGTTGAAGCCTAGTGGGGCCAGAAATTCCCACTTAGTGCGAGATTTCCCCACCCTACGAGTCGATCGGATCGGGGCAGATCCCAGGGATATCCCTACCGGATCGATCGCGCTTCCCCATAATTCCCAGGTATGCAAGCGGCTGTCAAAAGACAGAATGTCGAAGGGGCACCTCGATGAATTGGGTTGGGCGGCTTCGCCGCCCAACCCAAACCCTGATTCTTGCGGGGTTGTCTCCCAAAAATTCGGATTAATCGAGGTGCCCGAAGGGTGAATCTTCATGAAAGCCGGGGATCTACAACCGGGCTGAACCGGGCTGAACTGGCGAACCTGCCCAACCCCCTGCGTTACGCCTATATCGCAGCATGATCGACATCATCCAGACGCGAACGCGATGGATCGGTCCATCAGCCCCACACCGCCCAGCCCCCCAGCACGAACTCTCACCCCCCACAGGCTACCCCCCCAGCCACGCTAAACCGAGGCCGATCGCACCACCCCCCAGCACCAACAACCCAGAATTCACCTGCCAGCGAAACACCAACAGCCCCCCCAGAACAGCTAGGGCCAAGGTCCAGGGATCCACCAGCGCCGATCGTCCCAAGGTGACCGTGACCCCCGCCATTAATCCCAAGGACGCACCATTGACCCCATCTAAAAAACCACCGGTCCAGGGGGATTGGCGCAACTTGGGCACCCAGGGGTTCACCAACCCCACCAGCAGGAACGCAGGCAAGAAAATACCGATCGTGGCCGCGATCGCGCCCTTTGCCCCACCGAGCACATACCCAATAAAAGTCGCCGTCGTCAGCACCGGGCCAGGAGTGAGTTGGCCCACGGCGATCGCATCCATTAGGGTTTGGGTCGTGAGCCAGCCCCGCCGATCGACCAATTCCCGTTGCAAAAAAGCCAGCAACACATAGCCACTCCCATAGAGAACGGAACCCACCTTAAGGAAAAGCAGGAAAATCTGTGGCCACGGGGGGCCGATCGTCGCCGGAGAAAGTGCAGAAGCACTCGTTGCAGCACTCGCTGCAGCACTCGTTGAAGATTGGCCCAGCACAACAGGAAAGTTCGGCCCCAAAAAGCGCGACCCCGTCGCCCCTGCAATTCCGCCCAGAAAACTGGCCAAAATTCCATGCTGTCGCCACACCATCACCCCCAGTCCTAAGCCGACCAGCAGCCCAATTTCATTCCAGCCTAAAAGGTAGCCCACCAGTGACAGTAGCCCTGCCCCCCAGGTGAGGCGATCGGTCAGGGCTTTTTTACCCAGTTTCCAGAGGGCTTGAAGAATGACGGCAATAATGACCGGTTTAATGCCATAGAGTCCAGCCTCCAACTGGGGCAAGCTCTGGGATCGCTGGTACAGATCCGCCAAGAGCCACACCGCCGCCATCGCCGGTGCAATGAAGCAACTCCCCGCCACCCACAGTCCCGGCCATCCCGCCCGCTCATAGCCAATGTGAATGGCCAGTTCCGTGGAGTTGGGACCGGGCAGTAGGTTCGTCACCCCCATGAGGTCCAGTAACTGCTCGCGGCTAAGCCACCGCCGACGCGTGACGATTTCCTCTTCCATCAGGGCCACATGGGCCGCAGGTCCACCAAAGGCAACGCTGCCGAGGCGGAGAAAGACAACTGCAATCTCTTGGAGGGGCGATCGATGGGAGTCAGGACCCGGGGGGCGCGGATTAGGCGCGGGTTGGCCATCAGCGGGAAGGGGCGCGATCGGCTCCGGGGAGGCCGGAGGCTGGGAGTTGGGATCGGACATGGGATAACAGGAGACAAGGGAACCATAGCCGAGTATCCCTCACCAGGGTGCCCAGAATCGGTCTGGCAGGGAAATCCCGCACGGTTCGCAACCTGATTGGCTGAAAACAGTGGGTCAAATCCAGGCACAGAGGGCGGGCTAGAAAGCCTGACCCCTAGGATGCCAAACCCCTTTAGGGGCGCGGTTTTCGCGCCCAATGTAGTATTTTTGTCAGTCAACTAGGATGCCAAACCTCTTTAGGGGCGCGGTTTTCGCGCCCAATGCAGGATTTTTTGTCAGTCAACTAGGTTCGCAACAGTGCCATAGAAGCAGTGCCATAGAAGCAGTGCCATAGAAAACGAGGGCGTTCCTGGCATGGGGGATGATCAAGAGGGTTTGCCGTCGCTGTCGCTTCCACTGAACAGAATCTTGCACTCCTGGGCTCGTCCCATAATCCAGCAACGCCAACACAAAAGTTGCTCCGTCTACGGCGGAGCAACTCCCTGGACCCGATACAGCTGCAAAATGCGACGGAGCGCTTCGACGACCTGGGGTCGGCTGAGCGGAGTCGAAACCCACCCCACCCCCAAGCCTCAACTCGCCAGAATCAATCCAGCAGCGACAGAACCATCCCTTCCTTGGCCATCACCGCCCCCGGGAACCGATCGGCAGCGGCCTTCCCCATTTCATCCAAAAAATCATCATTATGCAGCGGATCATGGTGGAAAATCACAAACGTCTTCACCTTCGCCGCCTCCGCTAGCTTAACCCCCTCCTGCCAGGTCGAATGCCCCCAGCCCACCTTACTCGACTTCTCCGACGAATATTCCATATCCGTATAGGTCGCATCATAAATCAGCACATCCGCATCCTGGGCCAGCTTCAACACATTCTCATCAAGTCGATCGGGGAAATGCTCCGTATCAGTCACATAGGCGACCCCATGGCCCTGCCAGTTAATCCGGTATCCCACCGCTTCCCCAGGATGGTTTAAGAGCGCATTCTCCACCACCAACCCCTCACCCAGATCCAACGGCTTTTCCACCTCCAGATCATGGAAGTGGAGGTCGGACCCCATAATCTGGAGGGGTACCGGGAAGTTGGGATGGAGCATCTGACCGCTGAGGCGCTGCTCGATCCTGGATCCATCCGGCGCGATCGTGTCGTAGATATTGAAGCAGTTCCCCGGAATGAAGGCGGGCACAAAAAATGGGAACCCCTGGATATGGTCCCAGTGGGAGTGGGTGAAAAAGAGATGGGCAGTAACCGGTAACTCCTTGAGCAGATGCTGCCCGAGGACGCGCAGGCCTGTTCCACCGTCAAAAATCAGGCGATTCTTCCCTGCTTGGACCTCAACACAGGGCGTATTGCCGCCATACCTCACGGTTTCTGGCCCTGGACATGCAATACTGCCCCGGACTCCCCAAAAGCGGACAAGAAACTGGTTCTCTGCGGTTGTCATGAGTCGTACCTACCCAGCTTTACTTTCAGCCACCATGTGGACAAGTCCCAAAAACATCCTCAAGCTATCACATGGACACCTCGAAACATCATATTTTGCCTCCATGCCCAGAACAGCATTCGGGTGAGGTTGGGCGGCTGTATGGCCCAAGGGGATGAATCAAGGGACCCACATGGGTTTGAGTCTACTTAGGGTAACCTCAAACCGCCGTTCCATGCCAACTGGACCGTTAGCCAGGGTCAGCGGGTTACCGGTGGGATAAGGCTTCGTTTGTTCCTTTCGTTTAGGCGCGAAATCCGTCAGGACTCTTACTTGACCTGTTGACCTGGATTGGGTTGTTCAGTTGCTGGTTTGGGTGGAGTTTGTTAGGATAGGGCTCACAACGGCCAGAGCCGATCGGTCCTGGGACTACTGGAGTTCAGAGTTTCTACGGCTACCGATCGTAAATACTGTCCACGCTTGGGGCTGTAATGGTTTCGACGTGTTAGTGAAAGCTGCGCTGTGATGCAGGTCGAGAGGGAGTCCACTCTCGTAAATCAAGGCTCAAACGCAATGTAAATGCGAACGAAATCAAGCCCTTTGCTCGTAAAGCTGCACCTGTTGCTGCTTAGGGATTAAAAAACTTCGAGCGTCCGCTGTTTGACTCCGTTAA
>JAYKIB010000147.1:0-14123 GCA_035285005.1 Prochlorothrix sp. | reverse complement strand
TGGTCTGTGGCCTTTATATCAAGCTGTTCGTTGCAGACTACGATAACTCACCCCTACGCAGCTTACTGAGTATTGCCCTTGTCTCGATCGGGATGGCCTTGCTGTTGGCGGCGGCGGAACGGTGGGGACAGCGCCAGCGGGATTTTGCTAGGTTGACGATGCTGGATGGGGTTTTGATGGGCTGTGCCCAGGCGCTGGCTGTGGTACCGGGGGTATCTCGATCGGGATCGACCTTGACGGCAGGCTTATTTCAAGGATTAGAGCGGGCAACGGCAGCTCGATTCTCATTTCTGCTGGGAATTCCAGCTATTACGATCGCAGGACTGGTGGAACTGAAGGATTTGCTTGATGCCAACATTTCCCAGGCGGAGTGGCTCCCGATCGGGATCGGTTTGCTGTCGGCGGCGGCTTTTTCCTATGCGTCGATCGCCTGGTTGTTGCGCTTCCTCCAAACCCAAAACACCTGGGTCTTTGTCTGGTACCGATTGGCCTTTGGTGTCGCGATCGGGGCCGTGGCGATCGGGCGACTTTAGCTAGGGGCTGTCATCTTCCTAGGGGATGGGGGCCAGACTCGCCAAAGTGAGATGCACCCCCTGCGTGAAGCTGATCATGAACCCCGAATAATTGACCCTGAAACTCGAGCGGAGATGGGGGTGCAGCGCTATTGAGAATGGTGGGTTCCTCAATCGCACGCCACAACTTTACTTCTCACATGGGTCACAGGAAATTTGGATTAATCGAGGTGTTCCATCGATCCTTGGCCATAGGCCTTGGGTGGCTGTTTAAGGGTGTAAACCTCCGTTTCCGCTTCGATCGCCCGTCGCACATAGAGCGGGAGCTGTAAGAGTCCCAACAGACTCTCCCCATCAAACATCCGGAAACCGCCCGTGGTTTGGGCCTGGAGCAGGCGATCGATCGTGACCGGACTCGGTTGAGTTGAAAAAGCTCGATCGGACGCGAGTACTAAACCCAGGGATACACCGTAGGTGGGAGCATAGCAAAAACAGGGATTAACCTGCTGAAATACTGTTTTAAGGGTATTGACAATCCGAGCGTGGATTGGGAGTTCCGGTGGAGTCAAGGATCCGCCCTGGAGCATGTAGAACCCACCGGGGGCGAGGACCGATCGAATACGCTGGAAATGTTCCTGGGTAAAGAGGCGGAATGCGGGGCCGCTTTCGATCGGATCCGTGAGATCTGCAATGATTACATCCCATTGCTCCTGGGTTTCCTGCAGAAAAACCAGGGCATCGCCAATAATCACCTCTGCACGCGGATCAGCAAAGGAGTTTTGGTGCATTTCCGGCAAATGCTCCCGACAAGCATCCACCACCGCCCCATCAATATCCACCATCACGGCCCGCTCCACCGTGTTCCAACGCAACACCTCTCGCAGGGTGGCCCCCTCGGCTCCCCCGAGAATCAGCACCTTGCGCGGAGATCCTTGGAGACAACAGGCCGGATGCACCAGTGGTTCATGGTACAGAAACTCATCTCCCACGGAGGACTGCCACTTCCCATCCAGTACCAGGCTTTTGCCATAGGCCCCACTGTCCACCACCTGGAAAGTTTGGTAGGGCGTTTTGCCCGTGGCGAGGATGCGATCGACCCCATGGACGTACACATCCCAAGGGGTGTGGTACTCACTAATCCAAAAGTCTGCATTAAGCCTTGCACCGGCCATAAATTCAAGTTGAGCGCAACAGAATAGGAGTAGGGCACCTCGATTAATTGGGTTGGGCGGCTTCGCCGCCCAACCCAACCCTGATTCTTACGTGGGTCACAGGACGAAAACTTGGGCACCTCGATTAATTGTGGCAGGCGGCTTCGCCGCCTGCCACAACCCTGATGCTGTTGTGGGTACTGCCATGGAAATTTGAATTAATCGAGGTGCCCACTTGGATTTTTCGAGGTGTCCAGTAGGGTACCGCTTTAGGGCACCTCGATTAATTGTGGCGTGTGGCTTCGCCGCAGGCCACAACCCTGATTCTTACCTGGGTTACTGGGCAAGAACTTTGATTTTTCGAGGTGCCCTTTAGCCAGTTCCTTTAAAACTCAATGCCCGGTTGAGCCTTCACGCCCTGTTCTCGGAAGGGATGCTTCACCAACGTCATTTCCGTCACTAGATCAGCGCGATCGAGTAAGCCCTGGGGGGCACCCCGTCCCGTCAGAATCACATGGGAGTCCCTGGGCTTTTGGTCTAAACCCGCCAACACCTGCTCCAGGGACAAATAGCCAAGCTTAAGGGCAACATTGACCTCATCCAGTAGAACCAGGCGAAATTCAGCATTTTTAAGATATTCAACTGCCGTTTCCCAAGCCTTCTGTGCCGTGGCAATATCTCGCTCCCGATCTTGGGTTTCCCAGCTAAAGCCTTCCCCCATGGCATGGAACACCAACTGTTCGCCCCAGGGAGCAAAAGCTGCTTTCTCCGCCGGTTCCCAGGCACCCTTAATAAATTGGATGATCGCCACCCGGTAACCATGGCCCAACGACCGTAGGACCATCCCCAGAGCCGCCGTTGTTTTGCCTTTCCCCGTACCTGTATTGACAATAACCAATCCTTTCTCTTGGTTACGCTCGGCAAGGCGCTGGTCTTGGACCGCCTTACGGCGCTGCATTTTTTGGCGATACTGCTCAGGGGTGAGGTTAGCTTCGGCAGGAGCCGGGTCAGTGGTAGGGGTGGAGTTGAGTGGGGTCATAGGGATAAGGGAATCGGGATGGAGGGTGGGCGAATTGCCCGATGCAGGATTTTGCAGATGCATCGGCGCTTGGGAGTTTCCTTTTTCAGGATTGGTGAAGATCTTACCAGACCGGTTAAATATGCACGTTAGCACGGATATGCGTGCAATCTAGGGAAGTTTGCTACACTGATCCTATCTATATATTTGGGTACCTCAATTCATTGTGACGTGCGGCGAAGCCACACATCACACCCCTGACTCTTCGGTGGGTCACAGGGCATAATTCTGGATTTTTCGAGGTGCCCATTCCTCCCTACATTGCCTGTGGCCCCAGTCCATGACGTTGATTGGCACTCCCAAATCCGACCCTAGCCATACTCTCCGCCTCTCGATGGCGGCGGCTTTAGCCATGCACTATTTTGGCTTACCGGAGCATGAGGCCTGGAACTATATCCTGGACTGGGCGGATGAGTATCCGGCTCCGTGGGTGCAACTGGCCGTGATTGAAGCTTTGTACCAAGGGCGTTACAAGCCCGTGTCTGTGCTTCAAATTTTGTTGATCTGGCAGCGTCGCAGCAAACCCCTCTGTCACTTCAGCCGAGAATTTGAGTCGATTATTACGGTTCCGCTGCAACACCTGCCCCGCGCTCCCTACCCCCCGCCGATCGCCTCCCCCCGCGATCGACTGCCCCGACGCACCCTCACCACAACTCTCAAGTCACTCTGGGCAACCCACCTGGACTCCCCCTCACCCCCCACACCCATCCAGCCCCCACGGTCAGCACCGGCACAAGCACCTTGGCCTAATCCGGCCCGGCCGACACAACCCCGCAGCGTTGAGCCGACCCTAAACCCGATCGATCCCAGGGCTCAAACCCAACCCCAGGTTTCGGAGACCTTGCCGTCGTCAGAGCTCCCCGTAGATCAGGCTGCTGTAACGACGCTAGAGAGCCCCACGCGTCCCAACACGAATACTTCAGACGCGCCTACCCCAGGCACCGCAACCCTAGACGCTGAAACCTCCCAGCCCGAGGTCTCTCCAGACCCCGCATCCAGTCCCCCGACCCTTGGGGCCGAGCCAGCCGAATCTCCCATCCCTGTACCCGGGATGATACCCCCTACACTGGCCACCGCTGTCCCCTCGCCTGCTGTGGACCCCACCGATCGATCGAATTCTGCACTGTTCCAGAGTCCGACGACTCCGGTAGTTGACCCGCAAAATCCTAATACTCCAGCCCTAGAACAGCCCGACCTAACTAATCGCGACTCAACTGATCCAGAACCTCCCCTAGACTTTCCCATCAGTCCCCTGCCGATCGCACCGTCGAGCCTCCCAACCCAGAACGACATGCCCATATTGGTTAGCCCCCCAGAGCAAAGGACAGAAGCGAAGCCCCGGAAGGGAAATTTGCAGGACTTAAGGACGCCTGACAGGATGGAAACTCCAAATTCAGGATCCGTCTCTCTAAAACGCGAGGTTTCTCCCTCTGACGTTACTGAGCCTGCTGCCACAGCATCCAGTACCTCTTCCCCGACTCCGGCAACCCATGGTCTTACCTCTGACCTAACCGCACCTGGCCTAGTTGCATCTGACCTGACTACACCTAACCTGACCGCATCTGACCCAGTCGCACCTAACCTAGACGCACCTGGCCTAACCGCATCTAACCTCACAGCATCCAAGGGGGCAGAACCGATAGAACCGGAGGTAACCCCACCGGACCTTAGGATCCCCCCCCTCACCGTATCGGCTGCCCCCCAGGATAGCCCCCCCTCACCGGCAACTGAGTCCCCAGACGGGACTCCACTCCCCGCTCCCGAATCCCCGGACTTTGCGCCTGAACAGGTTCACACCGATCGATCGCGCCAAGACCTCACAGTTTCGCCCTATCCTTTCATCTATCCCCAGCCACCTCGCCGCTCTGGTGTCTCCCAACTGCCCATTCATAAATTTTCCCCGCTTCAGGACACATCAGGATTTGCCCAGAAGCTGAAAGCGGTGGCCCTCGCTAGTCACTCGTAAAAATGTCAAACATTTTGCCGTTTCCTAGCCCCAGTGTGGCTCCCGTCCCCTTGGACTGGCCCCCGCTGCCTCGCAGCGCTGCCCAGCTTCACAGTATCAAAGCCCAATTGGACCTGATCCTCTTGGCCCTAGAAGCTCTAACGGGGATTGGCTCCGAGGCTATGGTGCAGGCAGCGGCGCAGTTGCAGTTGTCGGGGATGGGCGATCGGGTCAGTTTGTGGCGACTGCGGCAGGCCAACCCCCTGCGAAAGGGACAAGGGGGGCGAAAAAAATTAGATGTGGAAGAAGCCCAGGCTTTAGTGTTGCTCATTTGCCATCTGGCCCAGCAACATCACCAACGGATTCGATCGGCGGTGGCCCGTCTGGAACAGGCTACGGCCCAGGGTGATCCGCCCCATAGTGTGGCACTTTTGGGGGACTATTTGGATGGGTTTTGTAATTTGTTTCAGGAGCGCATGAAGCCGGAGGAGCAGGCAGACTTGTCACCGGAGCACCTCTGTCATTTAGCTCTCAAACTGTTGATTGATCTCTTGTTCTATGGGGGTAATGGGGGTAGTCGGCGACTATGGATGGTTTTGATCGATCGATCGCAACCGGTCTGACGATCGCAACCGATCTGAAGGAACCCCCAAGGGAGTGGGGTAGGCTGAGCGGAGTCGAAGTCCACTCTGAAGGAACCCGTAAGGGAGTGGGGTAGGCTGAGCGGAGTCGAAGTCCACCCCAAATTTCAGCAGGAATAATACCTTGCCTGGGGTATGTCATTGACGTGTTATCAGTTCAAGGCTGATAGCCCCTAGCGCCCCTGGATCATTTCCAGTAGGGCCTGGGGGAGATTGAGTAGTTGGCCCAGGAGTTCCGTGGGGCCAATGCCAACCATGATGTAGAGCGCCGCAGCGATGAAGGCCACGATAAAGGCGGTGGTGAGGGTCGCTTTGAGGACTTTCAGAACCCAAGTGAAAATTAACCAGGCAATGACCAGGGCTGAGACCAGGACCAGGAGGTTCATGGGGGCGCAGGGGGGTGAGGTGGACGGGAGAGGCGATCTCTTTCCTATGGTAACGGATTCCCTGAGATCCCTTTCAGTCCCAGGGATTCAGGTACCTGACTAGGTTGGGGAGACTGGTGTTAGGGTTCCCATCGCTGCGATCGCCAAGTCGGGAATTGCTTCAATTTGGGACCGCGTGACCATGAGATTGGTCACTGCCCGCAGTCGATCGCCCCCCAGCGCATTGACCCAAATGCCCTGCTCCCGGAATGCCGCTGCCACCTGGGTCGAGTCGTAGCCGGGAGTTTGGAAAATAACAATATTCGTCTCCACGATCGCTGGATCTGCCTGGATCCCGTCTAAGCCACCTAAAAGCTCAGCGAGACGTTGGGCATTCTCGTGATCCTCCTGAAGCCGGTCAATATGGTGATCCAGAGCATAAATACAGGCTGCGGCTAGCAGTCCCGCCTGTCGCATCCCGCCCCCATACTGTTTACGAAAGCGTCGTGCCCGCTGCATTTGGGCCACAGTTCCCGCCAGGGCGGACCCGATCGGTGCTCCTAGTCCCTTAGAAAAACAGATACTGACGGTTTCAAAGGGAGTACTGTAGGCCAGGGGTGAGATTCCCGTCGCAACACAGGCATTCCAGAGTCGGGCACCGTCTAAATGGAGGATGAGACCCTGGTGCTGGCACAGCTCAGCGATCGCCTCAATCTTAGCCAGGGGGTAAATCTTACCGCCTCCGCGATTGTGGGTATTTTCAAGGCACACTAACTTTGTGACCGGAAAATGAACATCCTGGGGCCGGAGCACTGATTTTAGATCTTGGGAGCTGAAAATTCCCTGCTTCCCTGGAATCAAGCGTGGCAGCAGACCCGCTAAGGCAGCCGGTGCCCCTGCTTCGTAATAGTAGATATGGGCTTGGGATTCGAGGATGACCTCATCCCCTGGTTCCGTGTGGACTCGCAGGGCCACCTGATTGGTCATGGTCCCGGAGGGCATAAAAACGGCGGCTTCTTTCCCCAGGAGGGCTGCCACTTTCGCCTCTAGGGCATTGACGCTGGGGTCGTCCCCCATCACATCATCCCCGACGGGCGCCTGGGCGATCGCCTGTCGCATCGCGGCAGTCGGTTGGGTCACGGTATCACTGCGGAGGTCGATGGGGAGGGTGGTCATGGCTAGGTTATGGGTTGGGAAAGGTTATGGTAGCTAACGTTAAAGTGAGGCAGGCGATCGCCTGCTCGCTAGAATGCGTAGGGATTTTCAGGTTCCTCGATTTCGGTTACCTGTGCGGCCCCGATCACTAATTTTCGTGCCCCGTTGAACTCCACAGTCTCCATTTTGCCCGCCACCTCTAGCCAGGAATCAGGCCGAAACAGACTCCGGCTTGTGGACAGTTTCACCGGCAAGCCCACGGGGTAGACATCGGCGGCACAGCAGGTAATGACAAAGCGGGCCAGCAAGATATAGTTATCCGGCAGCTCCGGGGGATGGATCACAAACCCCTGGACCTGGGCCGGTTGACCTTGGTAGGCATCGGGTTCGGGGTAGACATTAAGGGTGCGGACCCAGTCGATCAGCGATCGATCCTCGGGTTTGGCGGCCAGTCGGAAACTTTGGGGTTGGGGACGAGCCAGGGTCATAAAGTCGGCAACTTCTCGATCGATCGCTAAATCACTCGCAAATACTCTGGGGGGCACCCAAAATCCTGCTAAGGCGACTCCCAGTAAGAGTAAGGCACCCCCGGTACGGGGCAGACTACTGACATGCTGTAAACTTTCGGAGCGTTGTCCAACCCATAGTACGAGTCGCATCCCCGCCAATGTGACCAAAATAAAGCCCGTAGAGACCGTCAGCCAGGTATAGGCTGGATTGATCAGCAAATTCAGGTCACCGCTCTGCCAGTAGCGCAAAAGCAGCACCCCCCACAATCCCAAGGTGAAGCTATCCAGGAGGGGCGGGAGCATGGTTCCCCAACTAGCTGAGGGACGGCGGTTACCGGAACTGGGACGCGATCGACGGCGGGATGGGGACATAGTGGATTTGTGTAATTGCCAAGGAATTTCAAGGGGGGCAACGGACCGATTGCTTGAAACAGGGTATTGAAACGGGGTATTGCTTGAAACAGTTAAGGCTGATGCCCCCGCGCCCCGCAGGGGGGTTATGTCCCGGACAGGCTCGCCGCCGCCACCGGGCGGCGGCTGTCATTCCAGTTAACTCCAGTTAAAATTCACGGCCAGTGCAATTAAAAATGTCAGCTGGGTAATGAGTAGAAACATATATAGAATTACTCGAGGTTTAAAGACCGATAGCAGCATTCCCACGGCTTTCAGGTCAATCATGGGGCCATAAACCAAAAAAGCGAGTAAGGAACCGCTGGTGAAGGTGCCCGCAAAGGAGAGGGCAAAGAAGGAGTCTACGGTGGAACAAATGGAAACAACGCCCGCCAGGGTCATCATCGCGATCACGGAGGTGACGGCATCCTGGCCCAGGTTGAGGATAATCTCGCGGGGGACAAAGACCTGGATACAGGCGGCGATCGCGCTGCCTAGAATCAAGACTCCTCCCAAATCCCGCAGTTCCTGGAAGGTATTGTCTAAAAAGAGCCGGAGTCGGTCGAGGGAGGCGGTGGGCAGGGGTGGTTCGGCGGCAAGACTAGCCTGGTAAGCCGCAGCCTCAAAGGTGGTCTGACTGCCGAGCATAAAGGTTCCCCCTTGGAGTAGGGTGGCTTCTCGAGACTCATCGACGGGCTGGGGGAGGGCTTTCGCGAGATTGGGCTGCAAGAGGGGGCGTACATCTTTCTGAACGCTGAAAACACAGGCCAGGATTATGGCGATCGTCAGGGAGCAAACCACGCGCAGGACCACGATTTCCGGCTGATCCCGAAAGGCGGTCCAGGTGGCCCAGACGACGATCGGGTTGACGGTGGGGGCGGCGAGGAGGAACCCGATCGCCACGGGGGAGGGAACGCCCTGGAGGAGCAAGCGCCGTGCGACGGGAACGTTGCCACATTCGCAAGCTGGGAAGAGAAATCCAAAGAGGCTGCCGGTAATTGCCCCTAAAAAGGGGTTCTTGGGCATTAACTGGGCAAGGCGCTTCTCGTTGATGAAAAAGAGGAGGGCACTGGAAAAGAAAACCCCAATCAGGAGAAAGGGAAAGGCTTCCACCAACAAACTCATAAACAGGGTGAAGGCGCTGGCAAATTGGTTCATAGGAGCAGGGGGTGGGCCTGGGGGTGGGTCAAGTGTTGGGCGGGGTCCGTTGCCATTACCTTAGAGGATGTTTGGAAACTTTGGCCAAGGGCCGTAGGCCCTTGCAGAATCCCTCTCAGTTCCTCTTTTGAAGGAAGAAGAAGAGGCCCGTCTCCCCCTTGCTGCTTGTAAAGGCGGGTAAGGGGGGATTCTCTTAGGTTTCCAAACATCCTCTTAAACAAAAGGGCACCTCGAAAAATTCAAATTTCTATGGCAGTGCCCACGGCAGAATCAGGATTATGGCAGGCGGCGAAGCCGCCTGCCACAATTAATCAAGGTGCCCAAAAGCCTTTAAATCTTGGAGAACTTCCTCGGGATGGGGTTCTGGCTTAACTTTGGGGTAGATTTTAGCAAGATTGCCTTCGGGATCAATGATGACGGTGCGGCGGAAAACGCCCACAAACTCGCGTCCCATGAATTTTTTGAGGCCATAGCTTTCATAGAGGCTTGCCACCTTGCCATCGGGGTCGCAGAGTAGTGGAAAGGTGAGATTATGTTTCGTAATAAATTTGGTATGGCTTTTAGCATTGTCGGTGCTGACCCCGAGGACGATCGCGCCGAGCGTGTCGAATTGTGCCTGCCGATCGCGGAAGCCACAGGCTTCTTTGGTGCAACCGGGGGTGTTGTCGCGGGGATAAAAGTAGAGGACAACGTATTTCCCCCGCAGTGCCTGGAGGGTGTAGGTTTGCCCGGTGGCATCACTGAGGCTAAAGTCGGGGGCAGGGTCGCCAACGTTCAGGGTCATGATTCAGAGAATTGCAAATGGCCTCATCATTCTAGGGCACCTCGTACTCGGGTGAGGAGAACTGCGCTTGCTCCGTGCGAACCATCACCTGTTCCCATGCCCCCTGGGGCAACAGACAGATATCTTGCGGTGTGTCCCCCCCCGCTGCGGGGGGCACTCCCCAGACTTGTTGCAACCCACTGGGCGGTTGTCATCGCTGTCTTGCAGTTTGGCGATCGGGCACCTCGATCCTCGCTTAATTTTGGGGGGCGGCTTCGCCGCCCCCCAAAACATTGCCGGAGGCAGGGTACATCCAGCTTCACCGCAGTGTGTCATCTAAACATGGGCTGATTCTCCAGTCCTAGGCCTAACCCAGGAGTGATTTAGCCCGATCGACGATATCACCAGCTGCGAGACCGTTTAATTCAAATAACTGGCCCGCACTTGCCGTCGTCTCGCCCCGTTTCCAGGATAGGAGGTCGCGACGGGCCGCACTACGCAGCAGGATCGGCTCCAGCATGGCCCCGGCCCCACCGGTAATCGCCACCAGCGCATCACCGCCAAACAGCACCTCAAAGCCCGCATCATCCAGGAAACCGCTGTCTGCTTGGGAGACCGTATCCCAGGCCACGTCAGAGGGACGGTAGAGGCGACGGGGGTTGACCACCGAAACAATCCGGCTTCCGATCCCCTGCTCCTGTAGCATTTGGGCAGCTTCGTACACCGGTAGTAGCATCATGTCCCCCAGCACCGGGAAAACCACGGTTTTGCTGCCTGGAAGCTCCTGGAGGACGATCGCCCCCTGTTGTAGGGCCTCCCGACTTTGGGCCAGGGTGGTCCGGATGGGCAGGGGGGATTTACTCGCGGTGATGGTGATGCCTTTATTCTTCTGGCCTAAAGCCCATTCGTAGCAGGCTTGGATGCTGTTGGAATCCGTGGGAAAGAGGCAGAAGGTGTTGCCGTTGCGCATCATGGCGGCAAAGTAGTTTTCCACTTCGGGCCGTTGGTGGGTCCAGCCATTGCGCCCCTGCTCTAGGGCACCCGCCGTAAAGAGGCAGACCGTGGCAGGGGTGGGGCGACGCAGTTCAGCCATGGCTTGGCAGACCGTTTGCCAGATGGGGAGACCATTGATGGCAAAGGATTCGTAGGAACACCAGAGACTGCGGGAGCCGAAGAGAGACAGCGCGGCTGCAAATCCAGCACAGGCATCTTCGCTGAGAGGCTCGTAGACTTGGCCGTCTGGACCCTGGAAATAGGTGTCATCTGGGGTGGGATGGACGATTTTGAGGGCCTGATTGATGTTATTGATGCCAGAGGCGGCATTACCATCGGCGTTGGTGACGATGAAGCTGCGGTCCTGTTGTCCCACATGGCCCACGATCGCGCCCATGGCGGTGGTGGCCACTTGCTTATCACCCAGATCAAACTCGACCAGGGGCAGACTGCCCAAATCTGGCAGTTTTCGCTCAAATTCCGTGACAACAGTTTGGGCCGCAGGGCCACCACCAGCTCGCTCGTAGTTGGTACGCACCAGGTCCCAGACCGCTGGTGAGAGGGCGCGTTCCTTGAGGGCGGCGGCAATGTAATCCCGATCGACCGTGTCCCCAGGGTAGAGGTTGTGGGACTGGGCACCCCGTTTGTGTACACCGGCTCCTTTGAGTTGCTTGAGGACCAGAACCGTCAAAGTACCGCCGAGGGCCGATGCCGCCGCTTCATTCACGGCCTTAAGGACGGCCTCAGTAAAGGCGAGGCGTTGTTCCCAGCCAAAGGCTGTGCTATCCACAAAGGCTCCGGTCTGGTTTTGGTCGTCAAAATCCTTGGCATCGACGAGAATCACCTTTTTAAAGCCGTTTCCTTGCCAGTAGGCGGTCATAGCTTCGTTGCTTTGGGTGGACACCATGCTGTGGTGTTCCTGGGAGTAGCCATTCCAGACGAGGATCGGCAGGAAGTTGGTCACCTGGGGGTAGGCCGTGTGGAAGTGGGCCATACTGCTGGTGATATAGGGCTCTCCTAAGCCGCCATCACCGATCGTAACGGGGAAAAGCTTGCCAGGATTCAAAAAAGCACCGGCCATGGCGAAATGCTGGCCCTGGCCGAGGGGACCGGCGGGATTGAGCAGGCCGGGAATGAAGCCGGAGAGGTGACCGAGGAGACCGTGGGTTTCCCGAAACCGATCGCAAAATTGAGCGACGGTGTTGATGCCCATCTGTTCGAGGGATCGATCGAGGAAGACGTGGCTATAGAAGCCGGGGGCATGGTGGCCCACTTCCGTAATGAGGTTTTTGTGGCCCAGCATGACGAGGGCCGCGATCGCCTCGGCGGAGCTGGCAAAGCCACCGGGGTGGCCGGATTGCTTGCTGGCTGTGACTTGGAGGGTCAGGTAGCGAAGTGCGTCGGCGGTGAGGAGGGTCTGGAAGATGGCAGCGGGGTCGCTAGGGCTGGAAATGGCGGTTTGGTCGGGGCTGATGGCGGGAGCTTGACCGTGGCTGGCAAAGCTGGGAAGGTCGCTGCCAAAGTGGAGAATGCCGTCGCAAAAGGGGGGGGGAGTGGTCATGGGGGATACCTCGATAGACTGCGGTGAACGGGCGGTGGATTTGAACTGCGTTATGGGCACCTCGATTAATTGTGGCAGGCGGCTTCGCCGCCTGCCACAACCCTGATTCTGCCGTGGGCACTGCGGTCGAAATTTGAATTTTTTGAGGTGAGGTGCCCTTACGTTGGTGTCATTTTACAACTTTAGCAACATTGATGTTGTCAAAGTAATGCCGAGGTTTCCCCTGGACTTTTCTATGGGTCACCTCGATTAATTCAAATTTTTGGTCCTCTCCTGTGGCTCCCCTATTTTGATCGGGCACCTCGATTCATCCAAATTTTTGGGAGACAGCCCACGCGAGAATCAGGGTTTAGGTTGGGCGGTTTCGCCGCCTAACCCCATGAATCGAGGTGCCCTATTTCGGGCCTCCTCGATTCATCCAATTTTTAGGGCGAGGGCTCAGGCTGATGGACTGATAAAAGTGGGTCAAATTCAGGCATAGAGGGCGAGGCTGGGGAAATCGATCGGCCCAGGCTAGGATTACGCTAGATCGATCGTAGCTTACGGGTCTAAACTGAGTACTCCAGTATTTAATTTTAAAGTCAACTAACTTTTATGGTATATTTATAGCTGTGTTAGTTTTATTTTTAAGTCCTAAACTATTCTCCAAATCTTCTCTAAAACTTAAGAATTACCGTATTTGCTCGGTAGACACTCTGTTTTTAGCCGTAAACAGCCCAAGAGCCGTGAGGATGCCATGAATCCCCCCACCCACCTCGATCGCCACCAGGCCCACCGTCAACGGGTGCGCCACATCATCAGCAGCTACCGCCTCACCGGTGACTGCCCTCGCTGCTCTGCCTATCTCGAAACCCTGCTCCAGGACTACCCAGCTCCCCTCATCGAGCTCGCCCTCGTCGAAACCCTCGTCGCCCACTGGCTCCGGCTCCACCACCTGCGCGGCCTCCCGTTCTTCCACAAAACCCACCAGCAGCTCCAAACGTGGGAAGAGGCACCGATCGCCAGCACCCTGACCCCCGGCCAGTTCTACGGCATCACCGGCCTCGACCCGCAACCCATCTTTGGCCTCCAGCCCTGCACCGTCCCCTGTCACCCCGCCTGATCCCCACCGGAGACACCGGCCACACCTGATACACTGGGGTTGTCGCTCACTGCCGCACCATGACGATCGACGTACCCAGCCTCGACACCCTGATATTTGTGCCCTACCTCGACTCCCAGGGTCTGATTCCCGAGCAGCCCTTTGCTGGGAAAGTGGGGGTTTATGCTATTTTTGATGCCGATCGAACCCTGGTTTATGTGGGTCTATCTCGGGATATTTACGCCAGCTTGAAGCAGCATTTAGTGCGCTGTCCCGATCGATGCTATTGGGTGAAGGCGCGGACCCTCGATCGGCCGAATCGAACGATTTTAGAAACCATGCGCCAGCAGTGGATCACCGAGAATGGAACGGTGCCACCGGGGAATGGTCCTGAAGAGGAGCAGTGGAGTCAGGCTACGGATGTGAAGCCCTTGATGACGCCGGAAGAAAAAGCCGCGATCGAGGCGGCGGATGACTTGAGCCGCAGCAAATTGCTCAAAGATGTGGCCCGTCGTGTTGAGGCAGAGATTTTTGCCACCCTAGAGGCCCGAGGTGTGACCCTAAAGCTCCGCTTCGATCCCAAACTTAAGGAACAGGGTTTACTCAACCTCAAGGCATAGTCAATTGACCCACGTAAAATCCAGGTTGTGGCGTGCGGCGTAGCTGCACGCCACAATTAATCGAGGTGCCCTCTTAGAGGATGTTTGGAAACCTAAGAAAATCCCCCCTAACCCCCCTTGTAAAGGGGGGGAACAGCCTTTTCTTCCCCCTTCAAAAGGGGGACTGAGGGGGATTCTGCCAGGGCCTACGGCCCTTGGCCG
>JAYKIB010000146.1:0-7400 GCA_035285005.1 Prochlorothrix sp. | reverse complement strand
TTTGGAAGCCCTCACCCTAAATCCCTCTCCTTTTTTGGGAGAGGGACTGTAATCCTATTCCCCTTCTTCCGGCTTGGGAGAAGCGGTGTCCTGAGCGCAGTCGAACGGGCGATGTCCTGAGCGCAGTCGTTGGCTTCGCCTGCCCGGAGGGATAGGGGACTAGGGGATGAGGGCCAGACTCGCCAAAGTGAGATGCACCCAATTTTTCGAGGTGCCCTAGGGGCAATAATCCCAATGGGATGGTTAGGAAAATCCGTAGGATCAGCCCCTGGGAAAAAGTTCTTGGTACAAGTGGTGAGAGGATACCTCGATTAATCCAAATTTTGGGGAGATGGCCCACACAAAAATCAGGGTTTGGGGTGTGCGACTTCGCCGCATACCCCAATGAATCGAGGTGCCCGAGAGCAAGACAGAACTAGGGACACCACCCCCATGCCAACTATCAATCAGCGTTGGGTTCACGGGCTACATTTCAATAACCTTCGCGGGGATCTCTTCGGGGGATTGACGGCTGCAGTCGTGGCCTTGCCACTAGCCTTAGCCTTTGGCGTTTCCTCAGGGCTGGGACCGATCGCCGGACTCTATGGTGCCATCGCCACGGGCTTTTTTGCGGCCCTTGGGGGGGGCACACCGTCCCAGGTGACAGGCCCCACTGGACCAATGACCGTGGTCATTACGGGGGTCGCAGCCACAATCATGGCGGAGTATGGTCCCGAGGGGGTCTATATGGTTTTTGCCGTGGTTGTGCTTGGGGGACTGCTGCAAATTGCCATGGGGCTGCTGCGATTGGGTCAATATATTACCTTGATGCCCTACACCGTCATTTCCGGCTTTATGTCGGGGATTGGCCTCATTATCATTGCGATTCAGTTGGGTCCCCTCCTTGGTCACGAGGCTCCGGGAAAAGTTGTGGACTCTTTGCAACAGTTACCGGTGTTTCTGGCGGACCCTAACCTATGGGCCTTGGGGCTGGGTTTGTTGACTTTGGCGGTGGTGTTTTTGACACCGGATCGGATCAAGGGGATTGTGCCACCACCGCTGCTGGCCCTGGTATTAGGGACAATCGTATCCCTGCTGATCCCTGACAATGCGGGGGTGTTGCGCATTGATGAGATTCCCACAGGACTGCCCGCTCTCCATTTGCCTCACTTCCCGTTGGAACAGTGGGGCTTGATCTTCCAGTATGGTCTAGTGCTGGCGGTGCTGGGGGCGATCGACTCCCTCCTCACTTCCCTGGTGGCCGACAGCTTAACCCAAACCCAGCATGACTCCGATCGGGAACTCATTGGCCAGGGAGTCGGCAACTGTATCTCGGGATTGCTGGGGGGGCTGCCCGGCGCTGGAGCGACCATGCGCACGGTTATTAATGTCAAAGCGGGGGGGCAAACGCCCCTGTCCGGGATGATCCATGCATTGGTGTTGCTGCTAGTGGTGTTGGGGGCGGGCCCCCTGACCCAGGAAATCCCCCATGCGGTCCTCGCAGGCATCTTGATTAAGGTGGGCCTGGATATTATCGACTGGAGCTTTCTGAAGCGGGCCCATCGCATTTCCTACAAGGCCACGGGACTCATGTATGGGGTGATGCTGATGACGGTCTTTGTGGATCTCATCACAGCGGTGGCGGTGGGGGTCTTTGTGGCCAACCTGCTCACCGTGAAAAGCTTGACGGAAGTGCAAGTGGAGGGGATTCGGGATATTGACCAGGCGGATACGGCCTCGACCTTGAACCGAGAAGAGGCGGCGGTGTTTCGCCAAATTCAGGGACAGGTGCTCTTGCTACATCTCAGCGGTCCCATGAGCTTTGGGGCAGCCAAATCCTTATCCCAGCGTCTGAGTATTGCTCGCCGCTACAGGGCCTTAATTTTGGATCTCACCAATGTGCCGCGCATTGGAGTGACGGCTTCCCTGGCGATCGAGAATATGGTGCGAGAAGCCCGCAATAATCAGCGAGAAGTTTACGTGGTCGGTGCCCAGGGGAAGGTGCGCGATCGCCTGCGGCGCCTGGATATTGTGCAATATTTGCCGCCCTACAGCTTTAGCATGACCCGGATGGAGGTTTTAGAGTGTTTACTCCACACCTATGGTTCCTATCCGATGCCGTTGGATCCCACAATTTATGAGACCCCAGCGGCCTACTGTAATTTGCCGGAGCACGATCGGGAGATCCAAGCCCTGGACACACCTGTCATGCCCCCAATCCGATCGACTGAAGTGGTAATTCATCCCGAGCATCAGCCGCGCCAACGTTAAACCGTCCGTCTCCCGATCGGGCATCTGCGCCGTTGCTGGGGACAAACCGGTCCCTTGCCATATAATAGATCGCCGGTTCGCAACCCCTTGTAGACTACACTGGGGACCACACAGCTGGGGACCACACAGCAAGCTCCCTCAATGGGGGAAAATGCGGGTTTCTGCCAAAGATTCAGTCACCGGGATCTCGATGAATTGGGTCAGGCGACGAAGCCGCCTAACCTAACCTTGACCCCATGCGGGTCACCCAACCCAGCTTGGTGATTCTAATTTTCGGATCCCAAACTTGGGACCCATCGAGGTGCCCTCAAGGAGCATGGTGGCAGCCGCCCAGTTGATGGGGACCAGTCTGGCGAGGTAATCCCCCCGATCAATGGGAAAACCAGCGGGGGATTTCCGACCTTACGCGGTCTCAATCAACCGGTTCGTTGCCATAGGGCACCTTGATTAATTGTGACGCGCGGCGCAGCCGCGCGTCACAATCCTGACTCTTACGTGGATCACTGGGCAAGAACTTTGATTTTTCGAGGTGCCCTATAGTCTGCTTTTGGGCTGGATGCAGTTTACTTAAGAGAGCGGTTTGACAATTCCCCTATGAGTACCTCTACGAGCGTTACGCCTCCCTCTGCTTCCCCAGGGGCAACCCCAACGGTTCTAGAGAACCTGCCCGATATTCCGATTCGTGGGGGCGACTGTCCCCGTCGTGCCCGTCAGCAACTGGACTTAATGCTGTTGGCGATCGAAGCCCTACAGCTGGGCGGTTCGGAGTTCATCCTGGCGGTCGCACGGGATCTATCCCTCCTGGATGTACTCAAAAATCGGGTGTATCTGTGGCAACTGCGCAGTAGCAACCCCCTGCGACGTTGGGCTAGCCGTCGCACCCTCAGTCCCCTCGAAGCCAAGGCATTGGTGGCGATCACCTGCTTCTTGGCCCGTCGCCTCACCGTCGTGATTCGGGAACTGCTCTTAGCCCATGGTCAACTGACCGAAAAAGGTGAACCCCTAACCACCCACTTTCGCCTTTCGGAATACCTAGAGCGGTTCCGGGCCCATTTTCGCGCCCGAATGAACCCTAAGCGCTCTGCTGTGCTGGCCTACACCGACAGTGACGATCGCCTCAATGAGCTGGCCATCGGTCTGCTGCGTCAACTGCTATTTTGTACTGGCACCTCCGGCACCCAGCGCCTCTGGATTAGCTTATTTGATGGGGAGGTTTAGGATTAATTATGCAATTGCAACGCCGCTATAACTTACCCAACTGCACCCTGGTTCTGGAAGGGCTACCCGATGCCAGTGGCACGGGTTTAGAGGCGAGCCAACGCCTGGGAATACTACTCAATGCGGAATGTTACCTGGCCGGTCATGAGCCCCATTTGAGTGGTGGGAAAGACTTTTTTACGGATCTGGTGACCACGGTTAGTCGCTACGCCCAGTTTTGCCTCAGCGGGATCTCCCAGCCCCCGACCACTGAGTCCAGTTCGGTGCGCCTCGCCCCCAAGGGCAACGATCGCCACCAACTGGAAGTCACGCTCGCCCCGGAGGTTGACACCGCCTCTGATATTGTCCATGTCCGCACCGTGGACTTGACCACCGTGCAACTGTTTGACCTGGTGGAGGCGATCGACCAATTCTTTGCAGATCCCCTCGCCTTGCCGGACTTTACCCTGGCCCTCCGTCCCACGGCCCGGGGAACAACCGCTCCCACAGAACCCCTCGCTCAGCGGGCCTTAGCCCCGACCCTGGGGATTGCCACGGTGGCGGTGGCCGGGTTCTTCTTCGTCAATCTGCCCACGCCTCGGGTCAACGTGCCGGGAGAGTTGTTACCCGAGGGAGAAACAGCCCAGGTCGTGGGTGAACCGGACACATCCGGTGCTGGTGCGGGGGCCGATCCCGATCCCGAGCCTGAAACGGATGCGATCGACTCCAGCCCGACTAATCCAGGGGAAGGAGGGACGATCGCCGGTGAGACTGATGGTGCGGAGCCGGTACCCCCGGACTCCTCCAGCACGGCCCAGGAACGGGATCTGGAAGCACTGGAGGCCGCAGCGGCTGCTGCATTGGATGGGGCGTTGGAGCAGGCCCCGACGATCGGCGATCGGGAGCAGCTCTCCCAAATGGCCGCGACACTTTTTAACCGTGTGAATGGGGCGTGGACCGAGCAACCCACCTTTACGGAAGAACTCATCTATCGAGCTGGGGTCAGTGCCGATGGCAAGATTGTGGGCTATCGCCATGAGAACTTTGCGGCCCGGGCCTATGTGGAGGAAACCCCCCTCTTGGATCTGCTGGACTTGCCCCGTCCCGGTGCAGCGGCGACCCCTAACCCGATGGCGGAGTTTCGTCTTGTCTTTACGCCGACGGGCCGCCTCGAGGTCAGTCCTTGGCATGGCTATCCCCCCGAGGATGAAACCTTACCGAGAACCCAAGCGAGCCCTAGCGCAAGCCCTCGCCCCAGCGCCCAAGCCACACCGCGTCCCAACAGCGACGGACCGGGTCAGCCGATCGCCAGTCGGCCTCAACTGGAAACCCTGACCCAGGATCTGTACCAACAAATTGATCAGGCGTGGGATATATCATCCCCCAGCTTTGTCGATCGCCTCACCTTCCAGGTCACCATCAATAACCAAGGGGAAATCCTTGACTACGAGCCGGTGACCGCTGGGGCCGGCCGCTTTGGGGCAGAACTGCCCCTGGCGGATCTGAAACAGGCCGATGCGGATAATGGCGCCTTTGGCATTTTCCGGGTGGTCTTTACCCCCTCGGGGGTACTAGAGGTGAGTCCCTGGGATGGGTTAGAGTAGTGTGCTGCGGCGGAACGCCTGGCGATGGGGCCCATTAGGTTGATGGGGTCCATCAGCAAACTGTTGCCGATGCCCATGGCGGCTGGAACGTTTGCCCCGCATCGATCGCCCGCGACCTCCCTTTGCAACTTGACCGTTGCCCTCTCCCTGTCCCCCTTATATCCCTGTCACAACCACCATGATTGAACGCTACACCCTGCCCGCCATGGGTAACCTTTGGACCGAGCACTATAAGCTCCAGACCTGGTTGCAAGTTGAGATTGCCGTGTGTGAGGCCCAGGCGGAGTTGGGCTATATTCCAGCGGATGCGGTGGCAGAGATTAAGGCCAAGGCCCAGTTTGATGCGGAACGGGTTAAGGAAATTGAGGCGGAAACCCGCCATGATGTGATCGCCTTTTTGACTAATGTGAACGAGTATGTGGGCGATGCGGGCCGCTACATTCACCTAGGGCTAACCAGTTCCGATATGCTGGACACAGCGCTGGCATTGCAACTGGTGGCCAGCGTCAATGAGCTGTTGGAACAGTTGGAAAACCTGATCCATGCCACCCGCGCCCGCGCTTCGGAGCACCGTTACACCGTAATGGCGGGTCGGTCCCACGGCATCCACGCAGAGCCGATTACCTTTGGCTTTAAGCTGGCGGGATGGTTAGCGGAGTTGTTGCGCCATCGCGATCGTCTGATTGCACTGCGCGAAAGCGTGGCCGTGGGTAAGATTTCTGGTGCGGTGGGCACCTATGCCAACATTGACCCCCAGGTGGAGGCCCTTACCTGCCAAAAGCTGGGTCTCACCCCGGATACGGCCTCAACGCAGGTGGTCTCCCGCGATCGCCATGGGGAATATATGACTGTGTTGTCATTACTGACGGCCTCGATCGAGCGCTTTGCGGTGGAAATCCGCAATCTACAACGGACCGATGTGCTAGAGGTAGAAGAATACTTCTCCAAGGGACAAAAGGGGTCTTCTGCCATGCCCCACAAGCGGAATCCGATTCGCTCCGAGCGCCTGACGGGATTGGCCCGGGTGGTGCGGGGCTATGCGGTGGCAGCCTTGGAAAATGTGGCCCTGTGGCATGAGCGAGATATTTCCCATAGCTCCGTGGAACGGATGATGTTCCCGGATGCCTCGACCGTAACCCACTTTATGCTGGCGGAAACCACGGATCTAATCAAGAATTTGTTGGTTTATCCAGAGAATATGGCCCGAAATCTCTACTGCTATGGTGGGGTCGTCTTTAGTCAGAAAGTTTTGCTAAAGCTGGTGGATAAGGGGATGAGTCGGGAGGATGCCTATCGTTTGGTGCAGGGGGCAGCCCATGCGGCCTGGAACCAGCCCGGTGGTGATTTTCGAGCCTTAGTGGAGCAAAGCCCTGAGATTCAGGCTCAACTTTCCGCCGAAGAAATTGCGGACTGTTTTGACACCAAGCACCACCTCAAGAATCTGGATGTGATTTTCCAGCGTCTCGGAATTTAAGGGGGTCATCCAACCCGTTCCCACTGCTGAGGACAAGCCTGGGGATGCACTGCCCTGCATAGCGGGGAATTCCCGGTCTCATCCTGTCTCAACACACCTGTCCGTTGCCATACCATGTCTCAGATCTCTGTTCTCGATCGCCTGCGATCGGGCCTGATTGTCTCCTGTCAAGCGCCCCCCACCTCTCCCCTCCACAATCCGGCGGTGATCACGGCGATCGCCCAGGCCTGTGTTAATCAAGGCGCTGCGGGGTTGCGACTGGATACCCCGGCCCATATTCAAGCGGTCCGCCAAGCCCTGCCCGACATTCCCATTATTGGTCTCTGGAAGCAAACCTTGCCCGGATCCAGCGTCTATATCACGCCCCAGTATCACCATGCTGAGGCGGTGGCGGCGGCGGGAGCAGATATTATTGCCCTGGACTGTACCCTGCGCGATCGACCGGGGGGGGAAGATGTGTCGCTGATCATTGAGCAGATTCAGACGCAACTGCACAAGGCGGTGATGGCGGATGTGGACACCTTGGGAGCGGCGGCACTGGCGGCGGCGGCGGGGGCGGATTTGGTTGGAACCACGCTCTTTGGTTACACGGAGGAAACCCAAGACCAATATCCTCCTGGATTTGATCTCTTACGGGATATCATTGCCCATTGTGACTGTCCTGCTATTTGTGAGGGTGGTATTTCGAGCCCGTCCATGGCCCGTCGGGCTTTGGGATTGGGGGCATTTGCGGTGGTGGTGGGCACGGCGATTACAGGGATCGATCGGCAGGTCCAAGCCTATAATCAAGCGATTCGCCATCCGGCCTAGTTGTCCCCCAGTCATCCCGTCGCGATCTGGACCTCGATTGATTGGCTTGGGCTTTGACTCCGCTT